>NZ_JAOQJG010000001.1:0-500760 GCF_025567365.1 Anaerostipes amylophilus
CCGCGGCTGCTGGCACGTAGTTAGCCGGGGCTTCTTAGTCAGGTACCGTCATTTTCTTCCCTGCTGATAGAGCTTTACATACCGAGATACTTCTTCACTCACGCGGCGTCGCTGCATCAGGGTTTCCCCCATTGTGCAATATTCCCCACTGCTGCCTCCCGTAGGAGTTTGGGCCGTGTCTCAGTCCCAATGTGGCCGTTCACTCTCTCAAGCCGGCTACTGATCGTCGCCTTGGTGAGCCGTTACCTCACCAACCAGCTAATCAGACGCGGGTCCATCCTGTACCACCGGAGTTTTTACCCCTGCACCATGCGGTGCTGTGGTCTTATGCGGTATTAGCAGTCATTTCTAACTGTTATCCCCCTGTACAGGGCAGGTTACCCACGCGTTACTCACCCGTCCGCCACTCAGTCTACAAAACATCAATTCCGAAGAAGATCAGTTAAGCAGCTTCGTTCGACTTGCATGTGTTAAGCACGCCGCCAGCGTTCATCCTGAGCCAGGATCAAACTCTCATGTTTAATGTTGATCCAAGTTCAAGAAGCACTAGCTTCTTTATCCTTGTTAATTACTGTTCTCTATAAAGAACGTTCGTTGATTTTTACTAAAATCATCTGAAAAATTCATTAGAATTTTCAAGGTTGTCTTATTGTTCAGTTGTCAAAGAACTTTTTTGTGATCCGCTTCTTGTGTGCAAGAAGCTTTATTATTTTATCACAGTTCTTTTTATTTGTCAAGAACTTTTTTAATTTATTTTGTTGTTTTGAACTCTTTCGTTCTGCAATAACTTTTATATAATATCATTTCTGATCTCATCTGTCAAGAACTTTTTAACTTTTCTTTCAGATCTGATCTCTATTGTTCTGATCGTTCTCCGTCAGCAACTTTTATAGATTATCACATCTGACAGCTTATGTCAAGAAGTTTTTTCATTCTTTTCAGAAGCAAAACCAGCTTTGATGTTATATTTTCATGCCGCTCTTTCAGCGACGTTGACTATCTTACCATAGCTGTATACAGTATGTCAACAACTTTTTTCATCTTTTTTCGACAATAATTTTGCCCATCAATATGTTGTGTTTTCATTTGCCAAAACTACAATATATCGATGGGCATTCTCTTTAGATTCTTATAAAACAAATTGATAAACTACTGCCAAGACAATAATTGCCAGAACAACCAGACCGAATAATACTTGTGATCTTCCATATCCTTTCCAGTCTTTTTGCAATTCTTTTGTCTTTTCCTCGCTGATAAAGCGAATCTTTCCTTTCTCTGACATAAGATACACCCTCTTTCTTCTATAAAAGAACATATTGTTTTACTGCTCGAATTTAAATATATACTTTATTTTCCTTGCATGATATCTGTAAATTCTGCCTGCTAAAATGTTTTGTTACTACAATGTCTTTATGCTACTTATTGTTTCAATTTAATATATTTTTATTATATATTTTTTATATATAACATTCAAGTTTTATATCAAAAATTATAAAAATAATATCTATTTCCTTGATTACTTATTTTTATCTATTCTTATAAATCTGGTACTTATATTCTTTCCATCTGTACCTTTTTCACTTCCACATCCTACTCCAGCTTCCCATTTTGATCCATCTAATCTTGTAACAATAATTCTTCCTTTCTTTATTTTGACTTTAGCAACATCAGACATTGTTTTTTGTGGAATATATTCATAATTTTCTTCCATGCCATATTCTCCACCCTTTTTACCATTTCCTAATTGTCCATATGCATTATCTCCCCACAAGTACAAATCATTATCTTCAGAAATAGCTGCTGCATTATACCAATTTGATGTTACAAATCTCATATGATCTAATATCTTTTTTACTTGTACTATATCTTTATTGCAATCCTTATCATACCCTAACAATCCACTTCCATTACAGCCCCAAGTCCATACCGATTTATCTTCTTTTATAGCAAGTACTGTCCCTGTTTCATTTTGATTTGTCATGTAAATAACATTATCTATAATAGAGACAGGTTTACGAACAACTCCTGTAATTTCACTAGATTTCTCTTCTTCATTCATTTTAATTCCTAATTCTTCTGTTCGATTCCATCCCATTCCATATAATTTATTTTTGTTATCAAGAAATAACAATGTAGATCCATTAAAACTCAGATGCTTAACATTTGATGCTATTTTTTCCTTTACACCTTTCCCATATTTCTTTAACGGATAACCATCATCCCCTATGGCACTTCCAATAAGAACACCTTTTTTATTTATCTTGTACTCATACGGTATCTTCTTCTCTGCAGATGATTCTGAATTAACAATTTCTTTGATATATTCATCCTCTATATTAAACTTCCTGTACTTTAACTTTTTAAATCGTACTGGTTTCTTGTAGTTCTTCTGAATAGATATATCTGAATTCATACATATAACCCCTCCTGTTGCCAATATTGCTAAAATTAGTAAGATAATAAAACTTTTTTTCTTTCCCATATCCCTTTCTCCTTTGTGTTTTACATTATATATTTATATTATATATGACATATACTCCTTCATCAATGTTTTTAATTTACCATAAAGTTTTATGCAAAAAAATGCAGCCTTGCATCCAACACGCAAAACTGCATTTCTTCTATATCTAATTTATAACCATATCCTACTCAAGAAAATCCGCACAAGAAACTAACAGGTCAATCTTCTTCCACTGTCTCTCTTCATCAATACAGTTTCCTTCTTCTACAGATGCAAATCCACACTGTGGTGATAACGCAATCTGATCTCCTACGATCGCTTTTGCTTCTTCATAACGTTTTTTAATCTCATCGTGATCCTCTAATTCTGGATTCTTTGTGGAAATTAATCCTGCTACAAAGATTGCATCTTTATCTTTTAATGCTTTCCATGGTTCAAATGATCCTGAACGTGCATCATCATATTCTACAAAGAATGCCTGATAAGGAATCTCAGCGATCACTGGTGCTACGGAATCATAGAATCCGTGGAACAATGGATTTCCTTTGAAGTTTCCTTTACAGAAATGTGTTGCAATAAACATATCTTCTGGTTTGTTATCTAATGCTTTTGTTGACACTCGTTTAAACCAGTCAAGGATTTCTTCTTTTTTATATCCAAGGGCGTCTACTTTCTTTAAGAAAGTTTCATCGATCAGATAAGTCCATGATGTATCGTCAATCTGAATATAGCGGCATCCATGATCGTAAAAGTCTGCAATTGCATCCTGATATGCTTTTGCTACATCATCGATCAAAGCTTCTACATTTGTTCCATAATATGGTGTCTCTTTATTTCCTAACTGCAAGAAATGATCGATAAAGATCATGTTCGGACCAGAAATACATTTTTTTGCTGTGACACCTTCGTATTTCTGTGCTAAAGAATGCAAATAATCCCATGCCTCGACTTCTGGATGTTTTTTGTTCTTATCATAGAATACTTTTCCTGTAACGACTCCAAGTTCAATCTCGTTGATCGTTCCATTGATCTCTTTTGTCAGATGTTTTGTCTCAAATCCGTCAAACTCTTTTAACCAGTCTAAATGCCACCATCTTCTTCGGAATTCTCCATCTGTGACATATGGAAGTTTATGTGCAACTTCTTTCTCAACTAATGCTGCGATTTCTTTGTCTTCGACTTTTGTTAATTCTTCTCTTGTGATCTTTCCTTCTTTAAAATCTTTTCTTGCATTTTTGATCGCTTCTGGACGTAAGAAAGATCCTACGATATCATATGTTAATTTCATTTTAATTTTCTCCCTTTATATTCTGCTGTCTGGCATTTTGTTTTCCGTTTGTTGTGCCTTTATTATGCAGTATTATTGGAGAAATGTATAATACTTATAAATGTCAGTTTGATATAACTTTAAGTTATCGCAACTATATTACAGATATTCTTCCAACTGATCTATGGAACTTTCCTCCGTTGACCAGCTTGTTGCAAATCTTACAACCGTATGGTTATCATCGTATTTCTCCCAGAAACCAAATTCTACATTCTTGCTCAATTCTTTCATCTTCTCATTCTCAAGAATGATAAATTGCTGATTCGTTGGTGATTCTAAGAAGAATGTATATCCTTTCTTATGGAAAACTTCTTTTAATTTCTCTGCCATTGCAATTGCATGTTTGCTGATCTCAAAATACAGATTGTCTGTAAATAAAGTATCAAACTGAATTCCCAGCACCCTTCCCTTCGCAAGTAATGCACCTCTTTGCTTAATCTGTGTCACAAAATGTTTAGGTGTATTATGATGCGGAAATACAACAGCTTCTCCGCATAATGCTCCTACTTTCGTTCCTCCAATGTAAAATACATCACAAAGTTCTGCTATCTCTTCTGGTGTCAGCTCATTTTCTTTGCTTTCAAGTCCATAACCTAATCTCGCTCCGTCAATAAACAATGGAATTTTATAATTTCTGCAGATATTGGATATCTCTGTTAGTTCCTTCTTTGAATACAATGTTCCGTATTCTGTAGGAAATGAGATATAGACCATTCCTGGATATACCATATGTTCATGATTGTCGTCTGCATAAAAATCTTTGATGCATTTCTTAATATCTTCTGCTGCTAATTTTCCATCCTTTTCTTCTAACTCGATTACTTTATGTCCGCTGTATTCAATCGCTCCGGCTTCATGAACACTGACATGTCCTGTTTTTGCTGCAATCACACCTTCGTAAGGCGCAAGCATTGTACTGATGATCACCTGATTTGTCTGTGTACCGCCGACTAAGAAAAAGACTTCTCCATCTGGACAGCGAAATACATGTTTGATCTTTTCTTTTGCCTGCGCACAATATTTATCCGTTCCGTATCCGCTTAAATTTTCCATGTTAGTTTCTAATAATCTTTGCATGATCGCTGGATGCGCTCCTGCGATATAGTCACTTGTAAATGAGATCATGTTGTTGTCCTCCCGAATTTATATAATTCCATTTATTTTAATAATTCTGTCAATTTTTCCAATCGTTTTAATGCTTCATCTAAAGTTTCTTTTTCTCTTGCAAAATGAAGTCTGATCAGATAATTTACATCTTCTTTAAAGAAACTTGATCCTGGAACTGCTGCCACTCCGATATTTTTGATCATCCATTCACAGAATTCAAGATCACTAAATCCTTCAAATTGTGGCAGTTTTAGATAGTCTGAAATATCTACCATTACAAAATATGTTCCCTGCGGTACATTGTGTTTTAAACCAATACGATCCATACCCTCCAGGAAATAATCTCGTTTTGCTGTATACACTTCTAATAGTTTCTTATAATATTCTTCAGAAAATTTCAATCCAACTGTCGCTGCCTCCTGAAGTGGTGCCGCTGCTCCCACGGTCAGGAAATCGTGAACTTTCTTTGCTGCCTCGATCACATATTCTGGTCCGATCAGATAGCCAAGTCTCCATCCTGTGATGGAATATGTCTTGGATAAGGAATTACATGTGATCGTATGTTCATACATTCCCGGAAGGGATGCCATACAGATATGTTTGTTTGGTTCATACACCATATGTTCATATACTTCATCCGTTACTACAAATGCATCATATTTTAATGCCAGTTTCCCGATTGCCAGAAGTTCATCTTCACGGAATACTTTTCCGCATGGATTAGATGGATTACAAATGATGATTGCTTTCGCTCCATCACGAAATCCTTGTTCGATCAAGTTGATATCAAATTCATATTCTGGCGGGATCAGCGGAATGTAGATTGGATCAGCTCCAGAAAGAATAGCATCTGCTCCATAATTTTCATAAAATGGCGAAAATACCATAACTTTATCTCCCGGATTGCAGATCGTCATCATGGCACACATCATCGCTTCTGTTCCACCGCAGGTTACAACGATCTCTTTCTCTGGATCTATCTCTCTGTTGATCGTCTTTCCCTGTTTCTTTGCCAATGCCTGTCTGAAATTTGGTGCTCCGTAAGTTACGGAATATTGGTGTGGTCCTTGATAAGCTGCTTTGGCTAATGCATCCATAATCTCTTTTGGCGGGTCGAAGTCTGGAAATCCCTGTGATAAGTTGATTGCTCCATATGCGTCACTGATACGTGTCATTCTTCGGATGACAGAATCTGTGAAGGTTCCTACTCTGTTGCTTAATTGTGGCATGATTTTGTCCTCCATTTTTCTTGCTGATATTTATTTTAGCATACTTGCAAGAAAAAAGAAGAACTTTGCGCCACCGTGGCACAAAGTTCTTCTTTTTTCTATAACGAATTATACATCATAATTATTTTTTAGTACTTTCTTCTAATTAATGTTTTGTATTACGCGCAACTTGACGTGATCCTTCAGTTTGAACTATCCGAAAATTTCGGATAGTTGAATCTTCTTCAAGTTCTGAATCCAAGTAAATCTTTTTTATATGATCGTTTATCGTACGAACATCGACATCATACAACGTCGCCATCATCTTCTGTGTCAACCATATATTCTCATCTTCATATCGCATCTCTATGCTATCCTGCTGATCACCAACAGAAGCAACATATGTCAAATATTCTGCTGCACTAGAGCGAATCGTTATTTTTTCATCTTTTTTCTTTTTCAACCCCGAATCCTCCTTACTAGTTACTATTTACTAATTAAATTTTTCTCTATTTATTAGTATATCATTTTTAAAAGATTTTTCAACAATATAATCACTTACAGCTAAAAAGGGTAACTTTGCGCCACAATGGTGCAAAGTTACCCTTTTCTCTATCTTACTTTCTGCAATAACACGATGCTTTCAATATGAACCGTATTCGGGAACTGATCCACAGCTGTCGCTCTCATAACCTTATATCCTGCTGCCTCAAATACCTCCAAATCTCTCGCAAGACTTGTCGGCTTACAGCTGATATATACCATCTGTTCAACTCCGAAATCAATGATCTTCTGAATCGCTTTTGGATGGATTCCATCTCTTGGTGGGTCAAGTACGATAAAGTCTGGTTTATCTTCCAGCTCATCCACAACTTTCAATACATCTCCTGCGATAAATTCACAGTTATCAAGTTCATTTAACTCAGCGTTCCCTTTCGCTGCTTCTACCGCTTCCTCTACAATCTCGACTCCAACCACTTTCTTTGCGACCGGTGCTAACATCTGTGCGATCGTTCCGGTTCCGCTGTATAAGTCAAAGATCACTTTATCTTTTGTCTCCCCGACAAAATCTCTGGCAGTTTTATATAGTACTTCTGCCCCTAATGTATTTGTCTGGAAGAAAGAGAATGGTGAAATCTTGAATTTCAATCCAAGAATCTCTTCATAGAAGTAATCCTGACCATATAAAACATCAATCTTATCTGCCTGTACGACATCTGCAAGACTGTCATTGATTGTATGAAGAATTCCAATAATCCTTCCATTTAATGGTAATTCTAATAATGCATCACGCAGGTTGTTAAGGTCAGCTTCTGCCTGTGATGTTGTGACAATATTTACCAGAATATCTCCAGAACTTTCCGCTCTTCTGACAACTAAATGTCTGAAATATCCTTCGTGGCGCATCTTATGATAAAATGGCAGTTCCATCTTCTGTGCTTCACTTAATGCACATTTTACGATCAGATTGTAATCATTATCCACAATCTTGCAGTCTGTAATGTTCACAATATCATGGAACGTGTTCTTCTTGTGCATTCCAAGTGCCAATGGTCCGTCTTTTACCTCATCTCCGAAAGAGAATTCCATCTTATTTCGGTATCCCCATGGTTTGGGACTTCCTTTGATCTCTTCCCATATGTCATCTGTCACATAATCTTTTAACAGGTCACGTACCATGCCTTCTTTAATCTTTAACTGATTCTTATAAGATACTGTCTGGTAAAAACATCCACCACAGATTCCAAAATGTGGACAGACAGGTTTTGCATCTTCCAATGGAGATTTCTCTAAGACATCTAATAATCTTACCACACATCCGCTTTTTCTCTTCTTTGTTACCTGTCCTTTGATCGTCTGTCCGTCTATGACACCTTTAACTGTGACTTTCTGGTCTTCACAGATAAATGTTCCCTTGTTCGGAAATTCTGTCTTTATGATCTTTCCTTCAATGATATCTTTCTTCTTCATCGTCATCCCTTTCTTTCGCAGAAAAAAGATGGAAATACCACTTCGGTACTTCCATCATTCCAGCTATAACATTAATTCATCAAACTGCTCTTTGTAATATCCATGGGCATAATGTGCCTGTCCTTCTTCGTCAATCTCCATGATAAGGAATGTTGGTTTCCTTCCTGGCTGACGTGGGTAGGAAATACTTCCCGGATTCAGGATCGTCACATCGTCCCCAATCTCAATATATGGAACATGTGTATGTCCATACATCACAACATCATATCCAAATTCTAAAGCATGTTCTCTTAAATAATCCACACCTGAGTTTACATAATAGTTATGTCCATGAGTTACTAACACCTTATAGTCTCCAAGTCGTATCTCTTCTTCACCCGGAAGATCCAAGTAATAATCGTTGTTACCTGCGACCATGACTACCGGACAGCCCGCTATTTCTCGTATGTATGAATCTCCACGTTCCACATCTCCGCAGTGAATCATCATATCGATGTCACCTACCTGCTTTAAGACACCCTCGATATCATCATTACGTCCATGGGAATCACTGATCACCAATATCCTCATAAACTTTCTCCTCATTTTATTTACAAAACTTCTCTAATACGTCTTAGTGCCTCTCCTCTGTGGCTGATGGCATTCTTCTCATCACTGGTTAGTTCGGCACTGTATTTTCCATATTGTGGTAAATAGAAGATTGGATCATAACCAAATCCATTCTCCCCTTTGATCTCATATCCTATACTCCCTTCCATAGTACCACGAATTACCTTACTTTGTCCATCCGGAAATGCAGCTGCGACCGCACAAACGAATCTTGCACTTCTTTTTTCTTCTGGTACATCTTTCAATCTTTCAAGGATCACACTGTTTTTCTTCACATACGAAGTGTCTTCTCCAAGATATCTAGAAGAATAAATTCCCGGTTCACCATTCAGTGCATCAATCTCTAATCCTGAGTCATCAGCAAGTGTTAACTGCCCTGTGACTTTCATAACTGCTTTCGCTTTGATCAGTGCATTTTCCTCAAATGTCGTTCCATCTTCCACAATATCGATATCCACTCCTGCTTCTTTCATGGATACGATCTCGTATTTGGACTCATCTAAAATCTCTCTGATCTCTTTCATCTTATGTTCGTTGCCTGTAGCAAAGATTAATCTCTGTCTCATTTATTTTCTCCTTCTTGGCGGTTTTGGCCCAAGGTACTGATAGAATTCTCCTCGGATCATTCCATTATAAACTTTACGTTTCTTTGTTGGTTTTCCAAGATATTTTTCTGTATCCTCATAAGAAGTAATAACATACTTAGACCATGTATCTAAGCGGTCAAACGCTTCTTTCATCTCTGTGTATAATTGAGGTAATGTCTCCTGATCTTCCAGTCGTTCTCCATATGGTGGATTCGCAATGACAAATCCATATGGTTTTGGATGCCTTAAATCTTTAACTTCTCTTTGCTGAAAATGGATCAGATGATCGACTTCTGCATCCTGTGCATTCGCCCTTGCAATCTTTAACATTCTAGGATCTTTATCATATCCCTGAAGATCCATTTCTACATCGTAATTTACCAGATCATTTGCTTCATCGATCGCATCATACCATACTTTCTTTGGAAGAAAATTGCTCCAATGTTCTGATTCAAAAGAACGATTCATTCCAGGAGCCATATTTAACCCCATCATAGCAGCTTCAATCAAAAATGTTCCACTTCCACAAAATGGATCCACTAAGATTCTGTCTTTGTGCCATGGTGTTAGCATAAGCAAGGCTGCTGCCAATGTCTCACGGATTGGTGCTTCACTGACTAACTTACGGTATCCACGCTTGTGAAGTGGTGTTCCTGTTGTGTCTAAACTTATGGTTACCTGATCCTTTAAAATGAAGACGCGTACCGGATAGTCATCTCCATCTTCATTAAACCATGATACTTTATATTTTGACTTCATACGATCTACCATGGCTTTCTTGACGATTGACTGGATATCCGGTGCGCTGAATAATTTACTCTTTGCTGTAGATGCTTTCTTTACCCAGAAACGTCCATTCTCTGGGATATAATCTTCCCATGGAAGTTTCTTTGTTCCTTCAAATAAATCATCAAATGTATATGCTTTAAAAGAACCTATTTTTAATAAGATTCTCTCTGCTGTTCTTAAAAATATATTGGAACGGGCGATTCCTTCTAAATCTGTACGAAAAGTCACTCTCCCGTCTTCTACTTTAACGATCTCATATCCTAAATCTAGGATTTCTCTTTTTAATACTGCTTCCAGCCCAAAATGGCATGGTGCAATCAGTTCGACTGTATTCATTCATTCTCCTTTGTATTTTTATTCTTTCACTATTCTACCTTTTTCCCCATTTTTCGTCAACTGTCAACTACATACATCCGACTTATTTCCGTTTGGTTTTCATTTGATTTTTTGCTTTTTCTTCCATATAGTAATATACACCTCCAATAATATTGTAAACTTCAAATCCATCTTTTCTAAGATGCCTTGCTGCCATCATACTCTGTCCCCCAAAATCACAATACACGATGATCTTTTTCCCAATCATCTGTTCATAACAGTCTTTTAAGATTCCATATGGACAACTTAGTGCATCTTCCAAATGTCCTTCTTTATAACGATCTTCCTCCCTTACATCCATTAAAATATAATGTTGTTTATCTCTTGAAAGCCTGATTCCTTCTTTTAATGATATATTCTCAAATTCCATAAAAGTTCCCTTTTTGTTAGCATATGCATATCTAAAACTCTCGGAACTAAAAAGGGATCGCTATATACATTACAAAGCGATCCCTCTTTCTTACTTAGTACTCATCATTTGCATTTTTGCTGCTGTTTTTTGAGCTGTTCTGATTCTTGTTTTTATTCTGATTGCTTGATTTGTTTGATCCTCCGTTGTTGCTTGAGTTGGAAGACTGGTTTTTGTTACTTGAATTTGAACAATTCTTTGCCATGTTCATTCTCCTTTCTTTGTGATACAGGTTTATTTTGCACAAAATCCTGTCAATCTATTCAAAAAAATTTATTTGATTTTTTCAAAAAACACTTGATTTTTTTCAACCAGTCATATATTATAAGGATATCGAGGATATGTTTATTTTCGATTATAACCCCTTATTAATTTATTTATACTCCCCTTAAAAAGAGCAGATTTCCCTATCTGCTCTTTTTATTATTATTTATTTATGTTTTTCAAAATGTACAAATGAATTTATTGACATTTTTTATGTCATGTGTATAATTAAAATTGTTCAAGAACAAAGGTGTTCCGATCATAGGATTGGAATGCCTTTTTTTATTATATTGGTTCATCTGATATAATAATCACACTGTTAATCTATGGTAATTCCTTGGGTCTTCTCCATAGATCAGCAGAATTCTTTCTTAAGACTTTATACAACACCGTACGCTAATCTTTGACAAGTTTTTGGCATCTTGCAGACATACTAGTAACGGACTAATCATTGACTTGAACACATACTTACTATGTTGACTAGAATAAGACTAAAATGAGACTAGAATTTGACGAATGAATGACTAGAATTTGACTGACAATGACGACTAATTTTGAAACTTAAAAGTAAGACCCAACACAATACCCAAACTACATATGACATTAGAGAAGCCTCGGACAAATGTCCGAGGCCTTTCTCTTTAATATATTTAATTATTATGAACTCTATTCTACATCATCTCATCTGGTTTCTTCTGATCTTCCGGACGCATAAATCCTGCAAGTAAAAGTTCATAACTTCCAAAATATGAAATAAACATCCAGATCATTCCTGAAAAGAATGACACTCCCGCTGTTACTCCGATCGTCTCTATCAGTTCAAAGATCACTCTTGCATAAATAGAAAGCTTAAAGATCTTTCCAAATGACACTTCATCTTTATTCTTACGGTCAAGTCTTGTTTTCTGATTAAAGTATGCAAGCATTGTGATAAACACTGCAACTGTCAGATAAGAGATAATATTCACGATCCATTGTGAGAAAAACATGATCACGATAAAAATATGAATTATCGGTATCATGGCCGTCATAGCTTTGTTGTTAAATACAACATCTTTAAAATCTTTAAATGAAACTCTATTGAGCATATTGCCTACTGCTGCATTCTTCACAACCATCTCATCTTTGGCAAATACCATCTCCATCGAATACTCATTGCTTAAATCATTCACATTTACTTTATCCTTTGATGTATCCGCAATAAAATGTACTCCTGCAATATCAAAATCCATTTGACGGTCAACCTTCAGCGTTCCATCTTTTAATTCAAATACAGGCATTCTTTCCATAATAAAGTTCTTAAAGCCACCGACACTGATACTGAATCCTGCAACGTCCATACCATAACCAAGGATTGTTATGATCAACGTGATTGCTGCAAGAAATAAGATCACCTTTCCTTTCGTAAGATCTAAAAGTCTTTTGTACTGGCTTGGTTTTAAGCATGCTATCTTAAACT
Source organism: Anaerostipes amylophilus (assembly GCF_025567365.1). Taxonomy (NCBI): domain Bacteria; kingdom Bacillati; phylum Bacillota; class Clostridia; order Lachnospirales; family Lachnospiraceae; genus Anaerostipes; species Anaerostipes amylophilus. The sequence goes on from NZ_JAOQJG010000001.1 coordinate 12,567, forward strand.
GCTCAAACCAGCTGATTTTCTCTGATTTATCCATAAGTTTCTATTCCCCATATACGATACTTTCCAGTAATTCGTCTTTTTCTTTTGTTCCTTTTAAAAGTTCAACAAGTTTCGCTGCAAAATCAATTGCCGTTCCCATTCCACGGCTTGTGATGATCTTGCCGTCTACAACAACTTTTTCAGTCTGGTAATCTGCTGATTTTAATTCTTCTTCCATTGCAGGATATGAAGTTGCTTTTCTTCCTTCTAACATTCCATATTGTTCAAGCACTGTTGGTGCTGCACAGATTGCTGCCAGGTATTTATTATTCTTATATGCCTTTTTAAGCACCTTACCAAGACCTTCATGTTCTCTTAAGTGAATTGTTCCAGGCATTCCGCCAGGAAGTACATACATCGCTCCTTCTGCTTCGATCACTTCATGGAACATAATGTCCGCTTCCACTTCGATGCGGTGTGCTCCTGTGATCATTTTTGAATTCCCGATCGATACTGTAACTGTAGGGATCTCTGCACGACGCAGCATATCTACAACTGTCAGTCCTTCAATTTCTTCAAATCCATCTGCCAAAAATACAAATACTTTGCCTATCATAATGTTTTCTCCTTTATCAACTCATATTATGTGTATTACAATATTGTTTTTCTTCCTCTTCTTTATTATAATAACTTTATAGAAAAAGTAATAAAAAGTCAACCCGTCACAGGCTTAGTATTTCTTTCCTGTTTTTGATTGACATTTTCGTTAAGAATCTGTAAAATAGATTTCATTGAGAATATACATGTTTCCGTAGCTCAGCTGGATAGAGCGACCGCCTCCTAAGCGGTAGGTCGGGTGTTCGAATCACCTCGGGAACGTTTTTTGTGCCGGAGTTATATACATCATTTCCGGCACTTTATGTTTATTAAGGAGGAATCTCATGAAAGGTTTATTTATTATCAATCCATCATCTGGTAAACAAAATATTGAATCTATGTTAAAAGATATCATGGCAACTCTGATCCTTGACCAGATTTGTTCTCATATTGATGTTTTTTATACAAAAGGTAAAGATGATGCCAAAAACCGCACTGCAGAATTAAAACCGGGAGAATATGACTTTGTTGTATCTGTTGGCGGTGATGGTACATTAAATGAGGTCACAAATGGTCTGATCTTAAGCGAAAGCAATATTCCTATGGCTATCATTTCTGCTGGAACAGTTAATGACTTCGCTACATATATGAAGCTTCCACAAACAGCAGATGGTTTCTGTCAGATGATCAAAGAATTTCAGATCAAGAAAGTTGACGTCGGACGTGTTAATAATGAATACTTTATTAATGTTCTGGCTGCCGGTATGTTAACAGATATTGCTTACAAAGTTCCAAAAGACAAAAAAGCAGTCCTTGGTAAAATGGCATATTATCTGGAGGGTGTCAAAGAATTTCCAAAGCAGCTGGCACAGAATATGACTTTGACATTTAACAGTAAGGAATTTAATGGAACAGAAGATATCATGCTCTTTTTAGTTGCAAACTCAAAAAGTGTTGGAGGATTTGCTGATGCTGCCCCTCTTGCGTCTGTTTCTGATGGATATTTAGATGTTATGATCATTAAAAAAATGGCACTTCTTACAGAAGCACCAGATCTTATTTTTAAATTATTCCAAGGTGAACATCCAAAGCATCCTTCCATTGAATATTTCCAGACAAAATCTTTATCTGTTCTTCCAACAGAAAAAACTGCTGAAATCGCAATCGACTATGATGGTGAAATATTAGAAGAAGGACTCCCGGTTGATATCTCTATCATGCCAGAAGCCCTCAATCTTATCATCTTACGTTCGACAAATTAATATTATTTTAATTTTCCAGAACCAATCTGCTTTCCATTATAACTTACAGTATATTTGCTTCCTTTGCATTTATATGTAAGATTAGAAGCAGGTTGGTTTTTTTCTAACATCACTGTTACATCTTTTAAATGATTAAGTGGAATCTTATATGGTGATAATTTATTCCCTGTTGTAAGGAATCCGTATGCATCATCCTGTAATACCATTTCCATTGTCTTAAATGGTGCAATGGTTTTATAATTATTAAATCCATAGTTTAACATTTTGATCGTGTCTTCATATAATTCATATCCATGAGCACACAAATCCACAACGATCAGTTCCTGATCTCCTCGTTTTGCAAATGTTACAAGTGTTCCACCTGCTTTTGTTGTATACCCTGTTTTTCCACCTTCCACTCCATCGTACACATACATAGTTCGTTTTACCATCTTATGGTGGTTCCAGAGTTCTTTTCCATGTTTGTCCTTATTCGTTGGTGCGATGTAATAATTGGATTTACATGCAACATAGCGGAATGTTTCATTCTCAAGTGCTGCCTTTGAAATCTTAGCCATATCTCTTGCTGTAACATAATGATCATCATCATGTAATCCATTTGTTGTTACAAAGTGAGAACCTGTACATCCTAATTCTTCGGCTTTCTTATTCATTAATTCTACAAACTTCTTTGTAGTTCCTGCTGTATGCTCTGCTGCTCCATTACATGCTTCATTTGCAGATTCAAGCATAATTGCATTCAATACATCGATCAATGGAATCTTCTCACCTGCCTGAATTCCAATATGTGTACTTCCTGGTTCAATACTGTTTACCGCATAACTTGAGAAATTAACTTCATCATAAAGATCTTTATTATTCTCAATTGCTACCAGTGTTGTCAGGATCTTTGTAATACTTGCTGGATAATGACGATCATCGATCTTCTTCTGAAATAGTATCTTTCCTGATTTGGCATCAATGACAATCCCTGACTTTCCATAAATCGATGGCCGTTTTGCTGTTGTTTTTTCTTGTGTTGCAACTCCATCTTTTGCCAGAATATTTGCTGCTGGCACTTGTGATACAGCCAATAATGACACTGCTGCTATCGCTGTAATCTTTTTAAAAGTATTTTTCATGCTCTCTCTCCTTTTTCTTATTAGATTAGACCGAATTTTTTTAATCCTTTTTCAATTCCATCCTCATCTGCTCTTGCTGTCTTATATGGTGCGATTTCTAATAATTCTGGAACTGAATTGCCCATTGCTGTACCATATTTTACATACTGAATCATGTCAATATCATTTGCACTGTCTCCAAATGCATAGGAATCATCCCTTGAAATGCCTGTATGTTCAAGAATTCTTTCAATTCCTTTTGCCTTGTTAACTCCCATTGGTACAAATTCTACAGAATTAACTGGCTCATGATATGTTCCTTTGTATTTGTGTCCTAAAATCTCCTCGATCTCTGGTTTTAAATCAAGATCCATATGATGATATGTCCATTTAGCTACATCAACAGCTTCACTGATCGGATATAATGTTGTTTCACAGTCAACTTCTGTCTTGTTCTTCATTGCAACATAATAGTCATCATGGTTGTCTGGATCATAATATCCATGCTGTTCACCTTCCAGAATGATTCCGATCTTCTGCTTTTTACCCCAATCAATAACTGTCTGCACTTCCTGTTTCGTCATCAATTCTCTATGAATTACTTTTCCCTCATATTCTACATAAGCACCTGCACCTAAGATCATTCCATGAAATCCCATATGAAAATATTCTTCCGGCATCATTCCTTTGCTTCTTCCTGTGCACATAACTGCCTTGTGTCCATTTGCGATCAGCTGATTTACTGCTTTTACCGCTGATTGTGGAATTCCAATTCCTGAATAATGTAGTGTCCCATCAATATCAAAAAATACGATCTTGCTCATTCTCTCTTTTTCTCCCTCAAATATTCTCTATCTGCCAGTCAATTGGCTCTAACCCATGTTCTTTTAGGAATTCATTTGCCTGACTGAAATGATGACATCCAAAAAATCCTCTGTATGCAGATAACGGACTTGGATGTGGTGCCTCCAAAATCAAGTGATTTGGATTATTAAGCAATGCTTTCTTACTCTGTGCCGGGCGCCCCCAAAGCATGAATACAATTGGTCTGTCCTGCTGATTCAATACTCTGATCGCAGCATCCGTAAATTCTTCCCATCCAATACCTCTGTGGGAATTCGCACGATGTGCCTGCACTGTTAACACCGTATTTAACATCATAACTCCCTGATCAGCCCATTTCTTTAAATATCCATTATTCGGAATATAGCACCCTAGATCTTCATTCAGTTCTTTATAAATATTCACAAGTGATGGTGGTGCTTCAACTCCTGGTTTCACTGAAAATGACAATCCATGAGCCTGTCCATCTCCATGATATGGATCTTGTCCTAAGATCACAACCTTTACATCTTTTACTGGTGTAAAATGGAATGCATTAAAGATATCATCTGCTGGAGGAAATATCAGCTTTGTATGATATTCATCCATGACCTTCTGATAAAGTTTTCTATAGTATGGCTTTTTATATTCTTCTTTTAAATAATCTGCCCAGTCATTTGTAATTGGCGGCATATTTCGACCTCCTTTTTAAAATCTTTTCCCATTATATCATAATTTGTAGTAAAATAAAATTCGATATAAATTATGTAAAGAAAAGGAGGATATTATTTTGAAGCAAATGAAAAGTTTACTTGAAGATCCACATGGTTTTTCTGTATCTCTTGTCTTCGATGGAATTCTTGTCGGAATCTTTGCTGGCTGTATTTCTGTCATTTATCGTCTGCTTTTAAATAACGCTGAAAAACTATTATTTGCAATCATTGCATTTACAAAAACAAGACCTTTCTGGATTGCAGTCTGGTTTATCGCTCTCATTATCATGGGATTGATCGTTGGATGGATCATGTCTTGGGAAGGAATGGCTTCCGGAAGTGGTATTCCTCAGGTTCAGGGAGAAATGAAAGGTTATTTAAATCAGAATTGGTATCGTGTTCTTTGTTCTAAGATCATCGGTGGTACCTTATGTATTCTTGGAGGTTTGTCTCTTGGACGTGAAGGCCCATCCGTACAACTTGGTGCCATGTCCGCCAAAGGTCTTTCTAAAATCACTAAGAAATCTCCAACAAAAGAACGTTATATGATGACGTGCGGTGCTGGTGCTGGTCTTGCGGCTGCCTTTAATGCTCCACTTGCTGGTGTTATGTTTTCTCTTGAAGAATTACAGAAAAACTTTAATAGTTCTATGTTAGTCTGTATTATTTCAGGATGTGTTACTTCCGATTTTATTTCAAAAAATGTATTCGGATTATCTCCTGTCTTCGACTTTCACCTAACAGCAGCACTGCCTTTAAAACATTACTGGATGTTAGTACTTCTTGGAGTTTTGCTTGGATGTTGTGGTGCGTTTTATAACTTTGTTATGTTAAAAGGACAGGATCTTTTTAGCGCTATGAAAAAAATTCCAGCTAAATACCGTATTGTATTTCCTTTCGTGGTATCTGGAATCGTCTGTTATACTTTGCCTTCTATTTTAGCGGGTGGGCATGCCATGGTCTCTTTGATCACAGGACATACATTACTTGTTTCTACAATGTTATTATTACTGATATGCAAATTTTTATTTTCTGCATTTTGTTTTGGATCTGGTGCTCCTGGCGGAATTTTCTTTCCTATGTTGATCCTTGGATCTTATATTGGAGCAATTTATGGAACTATTATGATACAGGCAAGTGGAATTCCTTCCTATTATCTGGTAAACTTTATCACAATTTCCATGGCAGGATTCTTTACGGCGATCGTACGCGCACCGATCACTGGTATCTTGTTGATTGCTGAAATGACTGGTACATTTGAACATTTCCTGTCACTGGCAGTTGTATGTATCATCAGTTATCTTGTCGCTCATCTGTTAAAGAGTGAACCGATTTATGAAAGTCTTCTTGGACGTATCTTAGCAAAAAATGGTTTTAAAGAAAGTGATGATGCTGATCATAAAGTTCTTCGCGGATTCGCTGTAGGTACTGGTTCTCTTGCAGCTAGTAAGCTAGTAAAAGATATTCCTTGGCCCGATCATTGCCTGATCGTTACTTTAAACCGTGGTGACGAAGAGATCATTGCTCGTGGAAGCACAGAGATTCTTGCTGGAGATAAGATCATTGCTTTAATCGATGACAATTATCTTGGAATGGTCACAGAAAGTATCCAGTTGATCTGCGGGGAAATCATTCCTGAATAATCTTTTCATTATTTTCTGTAAGTTGATACAGTTTTTATATGTTGCGATTGACTAACCTTACTTTGGACTCATAAAATGTAAGAAAAGGCTACATAATAAGTTTGAAGGAGGGATTATGATGCAACCATTAACAAAAGTTATGCAAGGGACAACTTGTACAGTCAAGTGGGCATTAGGTCTGCCTGATATTATTGAAAAACTCCGCGAACTGAAAATTGAGCAGGGGAGTAAACTGCGTGTTGTTTGTAAGAATCATGATTATATGATCATTGGTGTAGGTAAAAAACGATATGCTGTTGGGAATGAAATTGCTGAGAGGATTCAAGTTTAAATTTTAATTTTGTAATTGGCCAACTGTAGATTTTGAGTATATGATAAAAAATAAATAAACAACCGAAAGCGCTGCGGTGAAATTTTGCTCATATTTTGAACTAATCAACATTCGCTACCGGCATCTTCTCTGGTTCTTTTTTGTTCTATATAATTATATCGTCACACAAATTTTATTTCAATTTCAAACTCATCAGAACAAAAAAAAGAGAGAACATCAAAGATGACATTCCCTCTTTTATTTTTATTTAACCTTAGCAACTAACTGATCATTCTCAACATCAATTAAGATTGTATCCTCAGCATCAACTCCATCACTTAAGATTAATCTTGCTGCCAGTGTCTCTACACTCTTCTGCAGATATCTCTTCAGTGGTCTTGCTCCATACATTGGTTCATAACCATGATCGGCAACATAGTTCTTGGCTGCTGGTGTTAATTCAACGCTTAATTCTTTGTCTGCTAATCGACGATTCAGGTCTTTGACCAGTAAATCAATGATATTTGTGATATTGGCTTTTGTTAATGGTTTGAACATAATCGTTTCGTCCAGACGGTTTAAGAATTCTGGTCTGAAATGATTCTTCAGGTCATTCATAACCATATCTTGTGCTTCTGGTTTGATATTGCCATCTTCATCGATTCCTTCTAGCAGATAAGAAGATCCGATATTAGATGTCATGATCAAGATCGTGTTCTTAAAATCTACTGTCTTACCTTTTGAATCTGTGATTCGTCCATCGTCTAATACCTGTAACAAGATATTAAATACATCTGGATGGGCTTTCTCGATCTCATCGAATAAGACAACGGAATAAGGTTTTCTTCTGACAGCTTCTGTTAACTGTCCTCCTTCTTCGTATCCAACATATCCCGGAGGCGCTCCGATCAATCTTGCCACGGAGTGTTTCTCCATGTATTCACTCATATCAATACGAACAATGTTCTGTTCATTATCAAATAAGCTTTCTGCCAGTGCTTTGGCAAGTTCTGTCTTACCTACACCAGTTGGCCCAAGGAATAAGAAAGAACCAATTGGTTTGCTTGGGTCCTTAATTCCGGCTTTAGAACGGATGATAGATTCTGTGACAAGTTCCACAGCTTCATCCTGTCCAACAACTCTTTCATGAAGGATCTTATCAAGATGTAAAGTCTTGTTTCTCTCACTTTCAGTAAGTTTCGCTACTGGAATTCCTGTCCAGCGGGAAATGATCTTGGCAATCTCATCTTCTGTGACAGATTCTCTTACCATAGAACGATCTTCTTTCGCTACACGTTCTTCTTCCTCTTCTAACTGTTTCTTCAATTCTGGCAAACGACCATACTGTAATTCAGCTGCTTTATTTAAGTCGTAATTTCTCTGGGCAATCTGAATCTCGCTGTTTACAGATTCAATCTCTTCTCTTAATTTGGAGACTTTCTCAACGGAAGCTTTCTCATTCTCCCATCTTGCTTTTCTTGCCTTGAAGTCTTCTCGCATCTCAGCAAGTTCTTTCTGTAATTCTTCCAGACGCTCTTTACTTAATCTGTCATCTTCTTTCTTAAGTGCTGCCTCCTCTATCTCCAGTTGCATGATCTTTCTCTGAACTTCATCAAGTTCTGCTGGCAGAGAGTTCATCTCTGTCTTGATCATAGCACATGCTTCGTCAACTAAGTCGATCGCCTTATCTGGTAAGAAACGATCTGTGATATAACGATTTGATAAAGTTGCTGCTGCTACCAGAGAACCATCTGTGATCTTAACACCGTGATATACTTCATATCTGTCTTTGATACCTCTTAAGATTGAGATCGTATCTTCTACAGTTGGCTGATCGACCATAACTGGCTGGAAACGACGTTCCAGTGCCTGGTCTTTCTCAATATACTGGCGGTATTCATCTAAGGTTGTAGCACCGATGCAGTGTAACTCACCTCTGGCAAGCATTGGTTTTAACATATTTCCTGCATCCATAGCTCCATCTGTCTTACCTGCACCAACGATCGTATGAAGCTCGTCGATGAATAAGATGATCTGACCATCACTTTTCTTAACTTCTTCTAGTACCGCTTTCAAACGTTCTTCAAATTCACCACGATATTTTGCACCTGCTACCAAGGAACCCATATCCAGTGAGAAGATTGTCTTGTCCTTTAACTGATCTGGCACGTCACCGCGAACGATTCGCTGTGCTAATCCCTCAACAACGGCTGTCTTACCAACACCAGGTTCACCAATTAATACTGGGTTATTCTTTGTCTTTCTTGATAAGATACGAACCACGTTACGGATCTCACTGTCACGTCCGATGACTGGATCTAATTTCTGCTCTCTTGCTCTCTTTACAAGATCATATCCGTATTTTTCAAGGCTGTCGTATGTTTCTTCTGGATTATCACTTGTGACTTTCTGTCCACCACGGATCTGTGATAAAACCTGTAAGAAACGATCTCTTGTGATTCCATATGCACGGAATAATTCTTTGATTGCTTTATTTGGATGTTTGATCATCGCAAGGAATAAATGTTCTACAGATACATATTCATCTTTCATGGCTTTCATCTCGTCTTCTCCGTGAAGAAGCACCTGATTGAGGTCATTGCTCATATATACCTGACCGCCGGATACTTTTGGTTTCTTATTCAGTAATTCCTGTACCTGACTTAAAAATGTCTCTTTGTTTATTCCCATTTTTTCAAGCAGGCTTGCGATCAAACTATCATCAATCGTAAGCAAGCTGTATAAGAAGTGTTCCTGATCTATTTCCTGATGTCCATGATCGTAGGCGATCTTCTCACACTGATTGACTGCCTCGATGGACTTCTGTGTAAATTTATTGATGTTCATACTCTTTCCTCCTTTACCAATGGGTATTTATCTATATTAAGATATCCATTTATCTTTTGTTCTATTCGTAATATAACACTCATTATTAGCACTGTCAATAGGTGAGTGCTAATTTTTTTATTTTTTTCTTCTGCGCGTTATTATATAGTTAAGAAAACAAGGAAAAACAACAAAATCCTAAATTTCATCGTTCTTCCTTGTTATAACTATCTATCTTATTTATATTCTTCTACTGCTTCCAAAACAGGAATCGATGGTGCTGCCCCTTGTCTGGTAACTGCGATCGCAGATGCTTTCGATGCAATATCCATTGATTCTTTGATCGTCTTTCCATTTAAGATTCCTGCAATAAAATATCCTGTATAGGTATCTCCTGCTGCCGTTGTATCAATTGCTTTTACCTTGTAGATTGACTGTTCTACATATTCATCATCAGAAATACAAACAGACCCTTCACTTCCCAAAGTTAACACGATCGTTGCATCTTTAAATCTCTCATGTAACAGACTGGCAATATATTTTCCATCAATCTCTTCTGGCTTATCCATTTCAAGGATCTGCATTGCCTCGATCTCATTTAAAATAAAATAATCAATCTGGTCTAATGGAAGCTTCATGATCTTCTCATTCATCGGAGATGGATTTAAGATAATCTTCATTCCCTCTTCTTTAGCTTTCTCTACGATATATGAAAGTTCGTTGATCTCATTTTGGATCAGTAAATAATCTTCGTTTGTAAAATCTTTAAAGACTTCATCAACCTGTTCTTTTGTGATCGCCTGATTTGCTCCTCCAAATAAAACGATACAATTATCACCTTCATCGTCATTTTGTATGATTGCATTTCCTGTCCTTACATCGTCAAGAATTTTGACAAGATCCGTTTTCACTCCTGCTTCTTTCAACTGCTCCAGCAAAAACATTCCATCTGTACCGATCGCACCTGCCTGATATGTTTCAACCCCTGCACGTGCAAGTGCAATGGACTGGTTTAAACCTTTTCCACCTGTGTATACATTTAATTCTTTTGCTGACAGCGTTTCTCCTTTTTTCACAAAATGTGGGACAGAATATACATAATCAATATTTAATGAACCAAATGATAATATCTTCATATGAACCTCTCTTTCTAAAACTTAATACACTCAATATGATTTTACATCCTTCCGTCCACAAAATCTACTTTTTAACATCATCTTTTTTAATTCCAATCATTTGTTTTAGGATCCTGGCAGATTGCTTTAATTTCCTTTCTTCTTCCTCATTTAATTCGATCGGTACTTGTGTCTCAATTCCATTTTTTCCTACGATTGCTGGCATACTTAATACAATATCTTCAATTCCATGTGCCCCATGCATCATGGTTGAGACAGGAAGAATTGCTTTTTCGTCTTTTAAGATCACTTCGCAGATACGTTTTACTGACATTGCGATTCCATAGTACGTTGCTTTTTTTCTCTTGATGATCTTATATGCACTTTCTTTTACATTATCTGCAATTGCTTTCATTGCCTCTTCATGGTCATAATGTCCCCGCATCTCGCAAAAATCATTGACTGGGATTCCTGATACATTAACACTGCTCCATGCCGCGATCTCGCTGTCTCCGTGTTCTCCTATAATAAATGCCTGAACACTTCTACTGTCTACATCAAGATGTTTCCCTAACAGATAGCGAAATCTCGCTGAATCAAGAACTGTTCCAGACCCGATCACACGATTTTCCTCAAATCCACTGATCTTGATCGCTGTATATGTCAATATATCAACAGGATTTGATACGATCAGAAGAATTCCTTCATAATCCCTGTTTGAAATCTCTGGTATGATTTCTTCAAAGATTTTCTTATTTTTCTTCACAAGATCAAGTCTTGTTTCTCCTTCTTTCTGATTCGCACCGGCAGTAATTATAATGACCGCAGCATCCATCATATCGTTATAGTTTCCGGCATATATCTTCATTCTTCCAGCAAATGGTGTTCCATGTGTAATATCCATTGCTTCTCCTTCTGCTTTATCTTTGTCCACATCCTGCAGAACAATTTCTGAAAACAATCCACTTTGCATCAGGCAAAATGCAGTTGCACTTCCTACAAAACCACAGCCTATGATCGCAGCTTTTCTTTGATTTAATTGCATTTTATATTGTCTCCTTTTTTCTTTTTAGTATTTTTCTTATTTTATGATTTATGCAGAAAATTTAAGGTAATATGTATGGAGCATGACAAAAAAAGAGATAAGAATAAACATTTATTCTTACCTCTTTTCTAGACTATCGTTACAGATCAGATTTTTGTTTTGGAAATATGATAGTGATCTTCGTTCCTTTTCCAAGCTCACTATCAACTTCCATCTCAGCATTATGGAATTTTGCTCCATGTTTTACAATGGAAAGTCCTAATCCTGAACCTTTCTTCTGATTTGAATGGCTCTTATCAACTCTGTAAAAGCGTTCAAATATACGGTCAAGATCTTCTTTTGGAATACCGATTCCTGTGTCTTCTACAATTACAATTGGATAATCGTTCATCTTAGAGATCGTAAATACGACTTCTCCTCCTTTGTGATTATATTTGATCGCATTTTCACATATGTTAAAGAACATCTCATATAAAATCTGCTGAACTCCTCGGATCTTTGTATGTACTCCTCGAATATGAACTGCGACCTTTTCTTCCTGACTTCTTCTTGTAAGATCATTTTTGATAGTAAAAGCAAGCTCATAAAGATCAACATTCTCCCAATCTAGCTGCACCCGATTTTCGTCCAATCGAGACAGTTTGATAATCCCTTCGATCATGGAGATCAGTCGTCTTGCTTCGTCATAGATCGTTGCTGAGAATCTTGGCATGTCTTCTGGCTTTACAAGACCGTCTTTCATAAGTTCTGCATATCCTGAGATCGTGGTTAATGGAGTTTTTAATTCATGAGATACGTTTGCTGAAAATTCTTTTCGCATATTCTCTGCTTCCTTGATCTCTTTGATCTGGCGTTCAATATCCATATTCTGTTTTTCAATCTTATCAAGCAATGGCGTCAACTCACTATAGGTTTTGTTCTTTTTAGGGTGTATAAGGTCTATCTGGTTAATTGGTTCTACAATTCGATCCGTCGACATTTTGGACAAGATCATTGATAAAATCGTCACAACCGCCAGCATTAACATGATGATCGGTATGATATCTTCCATTTGTTTTATGATGGTCTGCGTTTCCCGACTCATTCGAAGAATGGTTCCATCTTTTAACCGTACCGCATAATAATATGTTTGTTTTCTTAATGTATTGGACATACGAGTATCTTCTCCTTGCCCTTTTTCATAAGCTTCTTTTATTTCTGTACGATTTTTATGATTTCCCATGGATTTTTCTTTTCCACTACTGTCATAAATAACTTTTCCATTCTGATCGACTCTGGTAATTCTGCTTACCGTGATATTCTTGTATTTGTTCAGATTCTGATTATCTTTAACATTCAATGAAGCCGCCAGATAGGCCGCTTCATCTTTAATTCCCGATTTTACTTGTTCCATATAACGATAATATGTAAACATTCCAAGGAGTGTCGTTGTGATCAATACCGCCACAACTGCGATGTAGACCATATTGTTAAATATCTTTCGTTTCATTATTCACTGCCCCCGATGCGGTATCCAATTCCTCTGACCGTTTCAATAAGTTTACCGCATTCGCCAAGCTTCTGTCTTAATGAACGGATATGTACATCAACAGTTCTTGTCTCTCCGTCAAAATCATATCCCCAGATATTTGTAAGAAGCTGATCTCTGTTTAATACATTCCCTTTACTTTCTACTAACAAACACAGAAGTTTAAATTCTTTGTTCGTAAGTGTTACTTCATTTCCACAAGATTTTACTTTATGTTTATTTGGATAAATCTTAAGATCACCTACAATGATCTCATCTTTCTTATCATCTCTTCTTGATCGTCTTAATACTGCTTTAACTCTGGATACAAGTTCCATCATTCCAAATGGTTTTGTAATATAATCATCTGCCCCGCTGTCTAGTCCGAGCACTTTGTCATACTCCGTTCCTTTTGCTGTCATCATAATGATCGGCAGATCTTTGGTAGCTGATTTCTTGCGAAGTTTTCCTAAAATTGATATTCCGTCTTCCCCTGGAAGCATAATATCTAATAATACCAGTTCTGGTTTCTCTCCATCACTTAAAGCTTTTAAAAACTCTGATCCATTTTCAAATCCGCAGGCATCAAATCCGGTACTTTGTAAGGTGTATGTTACCAGTTCTCTGATATTCGGATCGTCTTCTACAACAAAAATCACAGGCTTCCTCCTTTATATTCCCCAGTGATCGCAAATTCGACCCATTCAGCGATATTACTTGCATGATCTCCAATTCGCTCAAAATACTTGGCGATCATAACGATGGCTACGCACTCTTCTCCTTTCTCAGGATCCTCATGAATCAGGGATATCGTTTCTTTCTTTACTTTGTTAAATAATTCATCTACGGTATCATCCTGTTCGATCACTTCATGAGCGATCATAAGATTCTGTTTAATAAAAGACTGTACGCTCTTGCTTACCATATTAATGGTAGCTTTTGCCATCTTGTCAAGATGTGTGTTCTCTCTGATTTCAAGAACTTCTGCATCTTTTCTTACGATTCCTGTAATATCACATGCCTGGTCTCCAATACGTTCCATATCAGAAACCATCTTCATAGCTGCTGAAATGACACGCAAATCGCTTGCCACTGGCTGTTGCTGCATCAGAAGTTTCATACAGATTCTCTCTATATCCCTCTCCTTCTGATTGATCTCTTCTTCCATTGTAAAAATATCTTCCATCAGTTCTTTATCTCTTGTCGCAACGATCTTTGCTGCTGCCGTGATCATCTCTTCACATAAAGAACCCATGTCGATCATCTCTTGGTTTAACTTAAGCAGCTGTCTGTCGAATCGGTTTCTCATCTAAATCACCCAAACCTTCCTGTAATATAGTCTTCTGTTCTCTTATCCTGTGGCATGGAAAATAATTGTTCTGATCTTCCATACTCAACCATCTCTCCTAACAAGAAGAATGCTGTATTATCGGAAATTCTGACTGCCTGCTGCATATTATGTGTTACCATGATGATCGTATACTTTGATTTTAATTCTACCGCAAGATCTTCAATTTTGGAAGTAGAAATTGGATCAAGTGCTGATGTTGGTTCATCCATTAATAAAACTTCTGGTTCTACTGCTAAAGCTCGTGCGATACATAGTCTCTGCTGCTGTCCTCCAGATAATCCTAATGCACTCTTCTTTAAGCGGTCTTTTAATTCATCCCAGATTGCTGCATTTCTTAAAGATTTTTCTACAATCTCATCTAACTTTGCTTTATTATGGATTCCATGTGTTCTTGGTCCATATGCGATATTGTCATAGATACTCATTGGAAATGGATTTGGTTTCTGAAATACCATTCCAACTCGTTTTCTTAATAAATTCACATCCATGTCTCCATAAATGTCTTCTCCGTCTAATGTCACTTTTCCAGTGATCTTACAACCTTCTACAAGATCATTCATCCTGTTTAATGATTTTAATAATGTAGATTTTCCACATCCAGATGGTCCGATAAATGCTGTAATCTCATTTTTGGGAAGATCCAGATTAATATTTTTTAAAGCCTTGAATTTTCCATAATACAGATCAAGGTTTTCAACTTTCATTTTACTATCCATATTGGTTACCCTTTCGTAATTCGTTTTGCAATAAATGAAGATACGGCATTGATCACAAGCACGATCAGAAGTAATACAACGGCTGTTGCATATGCCTGATTGATATGTAATCCCTCGCAGGATAATACATACATGTGAAGTGCCAGTGTACGTCCTGATCCCATAACATTTGCAGGGATTTCTGCAATCGTACCTGCTGTATACATTAATGCTGCCGTCTCACCGACAATACGTCCGATTCCTAAAATAACTCCAGATAAGATTCCTGGAACTGCTGATGGCAGGATAATACGAAATACGGTTCTTAACTTTCCTGCTCCAAGTCCAAAGCTTCCTTCTCTAAAAGAATCAGGCACAGACTTTAATGCTTCTTCGGTTGTTCTCATGATCAATGGTAAGATCATGATTGCCATTGTTGCTGCTCCAGATAGCAGACATAATCCCCATCCCAAAGCTTTTACGAAAAATAACATACCGAATAATCCATACACGATCGATGGAATTCCTGATAATGTTTCTGCTGTTAAACGAACAACCTCAACTAATTTATTTCCACGTTTTGCATACTCTACTAAATAAATTGCTGCAAAAATTCCAAGTGGTACTGCAAATAATAAAGATAATACTGTCATGATCAAGGTATTAATGATTGCTGGGAATACCGATGCATTTTCACTTGTATATTTTAATTCAAATAATTGTGAATTTAAGTATGGTACTCCATTTACAAGAATATAAACGATCAAATATGCCAGTACTGCGACAGTTGCGATCATCGCAACATTTACAAGAAGCCATAATACAAAGGATAACGGCGTTCTTTTATATGATTTCATTCTTTGTATCCAAGACGTTTTATTGATCGCTTGGATCTTTTCTACTGATTCCATTTCTTTTACCGCTTCCATTTTAACGTTCCTCCTTGCTCTTTAATACTGCAAAGCACAGGTTGATCATTAAGATAAATACAAATAATACAACTGCTGTTGCGATCAGTGCTTCTCTGTGAAGGTCTGTCGCATATCCCATTTCAAGGACGATATTAGAAGTTAAAGTACGAACTCCAGAGAACATTCCATCTGGAATGATCGCCTGATTTCCAGCTACCATAACAACTGCCATTGTCTCACCGATCGCACGTCCAATCCCTAATACGATTCCTGCCAGAATTCCTGATTTTGCTGCCGGTAATACTGCAAAGAATACGCTTCTCTCATGACTTGCTCCAAGTCCTAAAGATCCTTCATAATAACTTTCTGGAACTGCACGGATCGCACTCTCTGATACTCCAATAATTGTTGGAAGGATCATGATCCCAAGTAAAATAGATGCTGTAAATACACAGTTACCATTTCCAAACATATTACGGAAAGTTGGTACTAATACAACCATCCCAAAGAATCCATATACAACAGACGGGATTCCTGCCAGAAGATCAACTGCCGGCTTCACTATTTTATAAACTCGTTCATTACAAAACTTTGCCATATAGATCGCTGCAAGGATTCCAACTGGAACTCCAACTAAGATTGCACCTGCTGTTACATAAATACTTCCTATGATCATTGGGAAGATGCCAAAGATTCCACTCTTTGGCATCCAAATCTTTCCTAATACAAAATTTCCAAGTCCAATCTTCCCGATCGTAGGAATACCATTCACGAACAGAAATGCACAGATCAAAATTACTGCCAGAATTGAGGCACATGCTGCGAGCAAGAATACGACATGCATGATTTTTTCTGAATATTTCTTCATTCTTACCATTCCTTTATATTGATGATTTCTTCTTATTTAACATCTGCCCATTTTGTTGTTTTACCTGTGTAGATATCTTTTACCTGAGCACTTGTTAATTCATCAACCTTGCTGTCTTTGTTTACGATAACTGCAATTCCATCTTTTGCGATAACTGTTGCTTTTACACCTTTTTTAGTTTCGCTGTCTGCAAGATCACGAGATGCCATACCAATATCACATGTTCCTTCGATCGCATTTGTAACACCTGTTGTTGAATCGCTCTGCTGTACTTCAACTGTTACGTCTTTGTTTGCTTTTGCATATGCTTCTTTTAATTTTTCCATAACTGGTGTTACTGATGAAGATCCACCAACTACAACTTTACCTTTTGCTCCATTTGATTTGTAAGCTGGTGCCTTTTCGTCTGCTTTGATGTATCCATTATCCTGAATGACCTTCTGTCCATCAGCACTCATAATGTAGTTTTCAAAATCCTGTGCCTGTTTGTTTAATTTGTCTTTTGTTACAATATTAAATGGACGAACAATTTTATATGATCCATTCTTTACATTATCCACACTTGCCTCAGCTCCATCAATCTTCACTGCTTTTACTGTGTCATTTAATGATCCTAAGGATATGTATCCGATTGCTGCTTTATTTTCTGCAACTGTTGTCATCATAACTGATGTTGAGTTTGTGATCTGTACACTTGATGTTGTTTTGTCTACTTTATTTCCGTCTTTGTCTTTTTCTTCAATTCCGAATAATTCGATGAAAGCTCCTCTTGTTCCTGATCCGTCTTCTCTGGATACTGCTGTGATGTTTTCGTCAGCGGATGCTTTCTTATCACTGCTTGAACTTCCGCCACATCCTGTTAAGATGCTTGATGCTGCTACTGTTGCTACTGCTAATGTTAATATTTTCTTTCTCATAGTTCTTACTCTCCTTTTGAACTTTGTGTTCGTATCAATTACAGATATTATGTTACTTCGGAAATGTAAAATCAAAAAGAAGAGTTGTGTAAAGTTTTTGTTAAATGTAAAGTTTTTAGATAGGCTTACATGTATGTGACAGGGATCAAAGAAAAACAAATATTTAAAAGAATCCAGGTGGCAACGTTTAACATATACACCCACTTAAATTTTTCAATCTTGTAATTGTCCACACTTTAGACTTCTGGTATATGATAAAAAATAAATAAACGATCGGAAGAGCAGCATTAGAATTTTGCCACGTTTTTTACGGATTCGCAGCCGGCTTGGTGCGCTGTTTGAGCCTCAAAGAGTTCTGGGCTAAATAGCTTTGAAGGCGAGTTCGCAAAGAAAGCCGGCGGATCAGCGATCTGTAAAAAACGTGAGGAAAATTCTCTAGCTGCTCTTCCGATCGTTTATTTATTTTTCATCATATACTCAAAATCTACAGTTGGCCAACTACAAATTTAAAATTTTATAATCTTTTGCTGTTAATGTAAATTCCACTCCATCGCTTACATATACTTTATTGTTTTTATCTACAAAAACAGCCTTTGCATTATATTCTTTTAACAATTTCTGGCTTTTCTTTACTCCTAAACTGAAACATGCTGTAGATAGTCCGTCTGCGTTGAGTCCTGAATTGCAGATGATCGTGCAGGATCTGATATCTGTTTTTACACTGTATCCTGTTTTGGAATCTAAGATATGAAAGTAGCGTTTGCCTGTCTTTTTATCTGTAAATGTTTTTTCATAATCTCCAGATGTTGAAATGCTTGTGCCGCTTTTGACTTTGATCCCTCCTAGGACTTCTCCGTCTTTGCCGTTTGGATCTTGGATCCCTACGTTCCAGTCGGAGCCGTCAGATTTTTCTCCATAAACTACAATGCTTCCTCCTAGGGCTACCATGGCTCCTGTGATTTCTTTGTCTTTTTTGATCATCTTGATGGCTTCGTCGGTTCCGATTCCTTTTCCATAGGCTCCAAGGTCTATCTTGGTATTTTTGTCGCATGCAAGGATTTCTCCGTTGTCTTTGACTGTGACATGCTGGCTGTTTTCTGACAGATCTCCGCTGATCGCTTTCTTAATCTTATTTGCATCTGGTACTTTTGGGCTGCTTGATTCAAAATCCCAGAGTTTTGTTAATGCTCCGATCGTTGGATCTACCGTGTTTCTTCCGTCTGCATAGGAGTCCTGACTGATCTTGATCGCTTGTTGTAACCAGTTTTTAAGATTCCCTGTGACTTTTGTTTTTCCGTTGTTTTGTTCTAATTTCTGATTGATTTTTGAAACCTGGGAACTTTTTAATCTCCATGACAATTGTTGTTTTTCAAGTTTCTTTTCCATGTCGATGATCTTTTGTTCTGTCTGTTCCAGATCATCGCTTGTTCCATAGAGTGTAATGTTCGTTACAGTTCCCATTGCAAAATCTGTATGGCTGTATGATGTCGATTCCTTTTTGCATCCTGTCATCATAGATGGGATCATACTGATGCACAAGATACTTGCGATCATTTTTTTCAATGTAAGTTTCATATTCTTTACTTACCCCTTCTTTATAAATTTACATACTGCCATCCATACTCTTTGTAAGCTTTGATCTTTAATTTATTCTGACTAACATATTTTTGTAAGACTTTCTTCCTCTGATTTTGTGTGACAGAATCCTTCATCATCCTTATTGCAACATCAGGATATCCTTTACATAACTTCCAGATCGATCTCTCCAGAGATTCTCCATCTTCTGCGTATCTTGTCTTGGTTACTCGATAGCCGTCTTTTGTTTTCTTCAGATACATGACCCCTGGATAACTTCCACCAGAGTAGTTCTTTAACAGACTTCCATAACGATAATATGTTTCACTCCAAAAGTTCGCATAAACTTCTGCTCCGGATTTTGTTTCAACGATCTTATAAATATTCAGCATTGGGATTGTAACAAGTCCTTCTTCTTTATCTTCGTCAGATCTCTTTTTTGTCTCATCAAAGACTGCCTTGATCCTTAAGTCTTTCCCTGTATATTTGTATTCTGGAAGTTTGGTATTAAGTTTTATTTTGTCGGATGTTTTAAGATCTACCATTTCACTTTGTATGTCTGGCTGGTTTTCTTTTCCTGATAAAGTATATAGTTTTAGGCCGTCTTTGTCTACCACTAACACCGATTGTTTTCTGATTCCTTTGGAATCTTTCCACTGATATACATACTTACTTGATGAGACATCCATTGCACGGATCTTATCTCCGATCTTTCCAGGTATGTTGTCCGATTCTTTTTGTGTATGTTTATGATCTTTGATGATCGTCTGATACAATTTGTCTTTTTCACTGATCTGTTTGGATGGCGTGATTTTTGCAAATTTCATGTTCTCACACCGTTTGAGCGAATATGCATAAATATTTCCGTTTACTTTTCCTTGTAATTGATTGTAAATGATCATCCATTTCTGATCTTTTGACACCTTTATAGCCGTCTCAAGTCCTGGATTTTCTTCATCTCCTTCACTGTAGAAATGATCACATCCGATTTTGTCAAGATCTACCGCAGCAATGACTTTCTTCTTTGTTCTATCATAGATCACACTTCCGACAGAGTCTGAAAATACGGCAAGGTTATCTGAGCAATACGACAATTCTATTCCTTCATTCTGAAACAACCTATTATTTTTTGCCCTGTAAGAAAGCCAGGCACAGATCTGTGCTGCAGATGCTGACTGATCGCTTTTTTTGATCGTTGCATAGACTTCATTTTTCTGTGCCTGACTACTCTTACCCTTCCCACACCCTGTAAACAACGATGCTGCCATAACAGCACTCATCAATAGTAAAGTACCTTTCCCACACTTTCTCATCTTTGTTCCTCCTTATTCTCTTATTGTCTCCTGTCTTATTGTTTTCAACTTTATTATACAAAGAAAAAGCATCAAAAAAGAAAACAAAATCTTAAGATTCTTCTACATAATTCTTAATGATTTTGTTTTCTTCTTGTATACATTATAATTCTATGATCTTGCCATCACAGATCGTATATTTTACTTTTCCTTT
Organism: Anaerostipes amylophilus; assembly: GCF_025567365.1. Classification (NCBI taxonomy): domain Bacteria; kingdom Bacillati; phylum Bacillota; class Clostridia; order Lachnospirales; family Lachnospiraceae; genus Anaerostipes; species Anaerostipes amylophilus. Next base: position 33,309 of record NZ_JAOQJG010000001.1, read on the forward strand.
TAATTTCCATCCTGTAAATGGAGAGTTCGTTGCTTTGGATTTATATTCCTTGACTTCCCATTCTTCCTCTGGATCAAACAAGACAACATCCGCAGGTTTCCCTTCCTGCAATCTTCCTTGTTCCATATTATATAGTTTTGCTGGATTGATCGTCATCTTCTCCAGAAGCTGCATCATAGAAAGATATCCTTTCTCCACAAGTTCTGTGACTCCAAGTGCCAGCGACGTCTCGATCCCTGTAATGCCACTTGGTGCCTGATCTAATGGTTTGTCTTTCTCTTCTTTGGAGTGTGGGGCGTGGTCTGTCGCAATGATCTCGATCGTACCTTCCTGTAATCCTTTGATGATCCTCTGACGGTCTTCTTCTGTTCGCAGTGGCGGGTTCATTCTTGCCAGTGTTCCGTATTTTAATACGGCCTCTTCTGTCAACGTGAAATGGTGTGGAGACGCCTCTGCGTAAACATTCGCACCTTTTTCTTTGGCTTCTTTCACGTAATCTACCGCAACACCAGAGCTGATATGCTGAATATCGACTTTCGCTCCTGTTTTGACTGCTAATTCACAGTCTCTCTTTACCATCACGGCTTCTGCCAGGTAAGAAGCTCCACCATAATTTAACTGTTCGGAGACTTTTCCCTGATTCACTCCTGGCTGTTTAATATATGCAGGATCTTCTTCATGAAGACTGATCGGTACATCTAATTCTTTGGCTTTCTTCATGGCTTCTTCTACGAGCTTCTCATCCATCAGTGGAATTCCATCGTCTGTAAATCCACGAACCCCTGCTTCATAGAGTGCATCCATGTCTGTTAATTCTTTTCCTTCAAATCCTTTGGACACAGCTGCTGCCTGCCATACTTTGATCGGAAGTTGTTCACATCTGTCTTCGATCTCTTTGTAAATATCCACAGAATCCACGACAGGCTTTGTATTTGCCATACATACTACCGTCGTAAATCCACCAGCTGCTGCCGCAGCAGAACCTGTCTGTAAATCTTCCTTATATGTAAATCCCGGATCGCGGAAATGTACATGTACATCGATCAATCCAGGGGCTGCGATCATCCCGGAAGCATCAATGACCTGTTCAATGCCAGAGACATCATCTACCTTACCGATCTGTCTGATCCTCTTCCCGTCTAATAAAATATCTGTTACCTGATCGAATCCGCTTTCTGGATCCATCACTCTTGCATTCTTAATTAAAATCATCTCTGCCTCCACGATCATATGTTTTATTTTACTTGTTCTTTCACTGCTTCAGCGACAGTTTCTAAATTATCTTGTGTCAGTTCTTTTTCTGATTTCACGACAATAACATAGTTATTTCCGCTCTTTGATGTGATCGTCCCAAATGCATTGTATGCTGTCTCATCATCAATTTCTTTTGTCATTGGTACAAACGCTACTTCTTCTGTCTCGATCGTATCTCCGATCTCGTAATTATGTCCTTTTTCTTCCAGTGCCATTACCTCATTAGAGATTGTTTCATCTAGATCTTCTTCCATGATCTCCTCAGATTTTCCTTCACACTGCTGAATGCTGACATTCATTCCATTGACTTCAAAACTGTTATCAGAGGCTTTGGTCGTGATCTTCTGTTTGATTGCAAATCCTCCGGCTACAGATAAGCAGATTCCTACAACTGCTAAAAACTTTTTATTAAAAATAATTTTTCTCATAGCATATCCCTCCTTGAATGTTGGCATTTTTGTTAGCTATAGTATACCCTATTTCAGGTATCAATTGCGAGTTATTTTTTTCTTAATTTTTTATTTCCAAAAAAGATACCTTTTACCTGATGTAAAAATGTTTGTTTTGGTGTCTTTTCCTTCTTTATAAGTCTTTTCGCTTCATTTAAGAAATAAATCTGCGAATTCACATTGTCTTCTCGTTTCTTTTTCGTTGTATATTCTCCACTTGAAAGCAATACCTGTGCCTGAATATTATCCTGTTTCATAATCTTGATCATCTTTAAGATTCTTTGTTTTAGCCTTGGATCATAGATTGGCACTGCAACTTCGACTCGTCTTCTTGTATTTCTTGTCATCATGTCTGCTGATGAAATATAAATATCTGTATCGTCCCCAACTCCAAATGCATAAATTCTTGAATGCTCTAAAAATCTTCCGACAATACTCTCCACCCTGATATTTTCTGTCTTTCCTGGAATTCCCGGACGGATACAACAGATTCCACGAATCAGAAGAAATATCGGAACACCTGCTGTTGAAGCTTTTGATAATTCGTCAATGATCTTTCGATCTGTCAGTGAATTCATTTTCATAAAGATTCCACATGGCTGGAAGCTCTCGGCTTTCATCTTTTCTCTCTCAATCCTTTTTATGATCTCATCCTGAAGACTTGATGGTGCGACAAGTAGATGTTTATAAGTTCTATTGAGATTAAAGGTCGCCATGTTATGAAAAAATATCGATGCATCCTGTCCAATCTTATCTGATGCTGTCATAAGACTTAAGTCTGTATACATTTTGGATGTACTTTCATTATAATTTCCTGTTCCTATCTGTGTAATATAGTAAATTCCACGACTGTTTTTCTTCGTGATCAGGCAAACTTTGGAATGTACTTTATAATCTTCCATTCCATACATAACTTTGCATCCTGCTTCTTCTAAGATTTCTGAATAATTGATATTATTTTCTTCATCAAATCTTGCTCTAAGCTCCATCAACACAAGAACTTCTTTTCCATTTTCGGCAGCCTCGCACAAATATTTGACAATCCGTGCCTGTTTTGCTAAGCGGTAGATCGTAATCTTAATTGATAGTGTCTCTTTATCTCTTGCACTTTCCTTTAATAATTCAATAAAAGTATCCATGCTGTCAAATGGAAATGATAGCAGTTTATCCTCCTCCATGATCTGTTTTGTCACGCTCATCCCTGGAATAAAATCTCTGTTTAGTGCTGGTGTAAATGGACGATAGCATCCATTTTTTCGTTCTTCTTTGGAGACTTTATCTGTTAACTTATAAACATATTTCAGATCTAGCGGACTCTGACTTTTGAAAATATCCTGTTCTGAGATATTTAACCGCATAGACAGATATTTCTTAATCTGTTTATGATCATTTCCTTCAAATTCCAAACGAACCGGTTTTAATCTTGCTCTCATTTTAATGATCTTTTTCATGTGAGTACGATAATCGTCCGTTGATTCATAAATCTCATCATCCGGATTGATGTCAGCACTTCTTGTGATACACAAAACGGCCTTTTCTTCCACGGAATAATTTTCAAACAGATCATCACAATAATACAAAATGATATCTTCCAAAAGTACATACCTTCTTCCATCTCCAGGAAAGAAGATCATTCTCTCCAAGTCTCTCGGAAGTCCGATGATCCCGAATGATATTTTCTCTTTCTTTTTTAAGATCAGTCCGATTTGTAAAACCTTATTCGGAATATGTGGAAATGGATGCTGTTTGCCGATCACGATCGGGGAAAGCACTGGTAAGATCATCGCTTCATAATATGATCTTAATTTTTTCTTTTCTTCTTTTGTAAGTTCCTCAATCTTGCTTCTTATAATATTTTTCTGTTCTAATTCTTTTGAAACTTTCGCAAATATCTGATCCCGTAATTCATATAATGGTCTTACATGCTTTGCGATTTCATCTAATTGTTCTTCTGGTGTAAGATCAGATCTGATATCTCTGTGATCATCATGGATCAGACTCATCTCATGAATACTTCCAACTCTGACCATAAAAAATTCATCCAGATTGTTTGTAAATATCTCTAGAAATTTTAATCGCTCAAAAATAGGAACATTCTTTTTATCCGCTTCTCTTAAAACTCTTTCGTTAAACTTCAGCCAGGACAATTCTCTGTCCTGTGTGTAGGAAAAATCATAGTGTTTGTTCATAATCCTGCCCTCCATGATCCTTTTGGCTGTTTTCAGGGTTTTTATTAGGTAAATTTAGGTAAAGAAAATCCGGAGAGATATCAGATATTCCCCCGGATCCTCATTCTTATTAATATGCGAATTTTTCTGCAAAATATGCTTTCAGATCTTCGATCTTAATACGTTCCTGTTCCATTGTATCACGGTCACGTACTGTTACTGCATTATCTTCTAAAGAGTCAAAGTCAAATGTTACACAGTAAGGTGTTCCGATCTCATCCTGTCTTCTGTAACGTTTACCAATGTTACCACGTTCGTCAAATTCACAGTTATATTCTTTTGCTAATTCTTCATAAACTTTCATAGCACCATCACTTAACTTCTTAGATAATGGTAAGATACCGATCTTAACAGGTGCTAATGCTGGATGGAAATGAAGAACTGTTCTTGTATCCCCACCTTCTAATTCTTCTTCATCGTAAGCAGAGCATAAGAATGCAAGTGTTACACGATCTGCTCCAAGAGAAGGTTCGATAACGTATGGAATATAACGTTCTTTATTCACATCATCAAAGTATGTTAAATCTTCACCAGATGTATTCTGATGCTGAGTTAAGTCATAATCTGTACGGTCTGCGATACCCCATAATTCACCCCATCCAAATGGGAACATAAATTCAATATCAGATGTTGCCTTAGAATAATGAGATAATTCTTCTTTCTCGTGGTCACGCACTCTCATCTCATCTTCTTTGATTCCAAGTGTCTGTAACCAGTTGATGCAGTAATTCTTCCAATATTCAAACCATTCTAAGTCTGTCTCTGGTTTGCAGAAGAATTCTAATTCCATCTGTTCAAACTCACGAGTACGGAAAGTAAAGTTTCCTGGTGTAATCTCGTTACGGAAAGATTTACCGATCTGTCCGATTCCAAATGGGATCTTCTTTCTTGATGTTCTCTGAACATTCTTGAAGTTTACAAAGATTCCCTGTGCTGTCTCAGGACGTAAGTAAACTGTATTCTTCGCATCTTCTGTAACACCCTGGAATGTCTTGAACATCAGGTTGAACTGACGGATCTCTGTAAAGTTCTTCTTTCCACAAGTTGGGCATACAACATCATGCTCATTGATGAAGCTTTCCATCTCTTCTTTGGACCATGCATCCACAGATCCTTCGATCTCCATTCCATGTTCCTGCATATAATCTTCGATCAGTTTATCTGCACGGAAACGTTCATGACATTCTTTACAATCCATTAATGGATCTGAGAAGTTACCAAGATGTCCTGATGCTACCCATGTCTGAGGGTTCATTAAGATTGCAGCATCAATTCCGACATTATATGGGCTTTCCTGAATGAACTTCTTCCACCATGCTTTTTTAACGTTATTCTTAAGTTCTACACCAAGGTTTCCGTAGTCCCATGTATTGGCAAGTCCTCCATAGATTTCAGAACCGCTGTATACAAATCCACGTACCTTGGCAAGGTTAACGATTTTCTCCATTGTTAATTTCATAATAGCCTTTACCTCTTCACTTTTTTGTATTATTATATATTGTATCTTGTAATAAGTAATTTTTCAAGATATATTTGAAAAGCTTCACACTCGAAAATATATCAAATATACTGAATGAATATTACTTTTTAATTTTTTTTATATTATAATACTTAGTGTTATTATTATATGAGATATGAAGAAAGGGAATTTATAACCATGTATCAAATTGACTACACCAATGTTGGTAAAAGAATGAAAACTCTGCGCAAGCAGGCAGGGTACACTCAGGAACAGATTGCTGATGCACTTGATGTAACAGTTGCATTTATCAGCAACATTGAGAATGACCGCGTAAAGATGAACCTTCGTGTATTATCTTACTACGCAAAACTATTAAATGTATCTATTGACTATCTTCTTCGTCCAGAATCCGATGAAAATGGTGAGAAAGATAACGTACTGAACAAAGAAATTCTTCGTCTGTTAGAAAAATTTTCTACAGATGATAAAGAAAAATTTGTAAAAGTTCTTCGCATTTTATCAAAATAACAAATAGATACATATCTCAGTAACGAAAAAAACTTCAGGACTTGTTTTTATAAAACAAGTCCTGAAGTTTTTTATTTTTTTTTTTGTATCAAACAGATTACAAAAAAACGAGTGATTTAAATTCATGATCAATATGATATCTCATATATTCTCTTATGATCTTTTTTAATTCCCATAATACATCATCACTTACCTTAAATGTATAAAGCTTTTGAATTGAACTATACATGATGTACTGAAGGGTATACAGGGTTGAAGGGCTTACTTTTACTTTGCCATGCTCACAATCTTTGCATACAACGCCACATTCTTTTGCATCAAACCAGATCAGATTTTCGGTTTTTCCACATTTTACACATCTGGATGCTTCAATTCCTATTCCATAAAATGCGAGAATCTTAATCTCATAAATGCAGCGGATCAGTTCGATATTGATCGTCTTTTTCTCCAACGCCCGCAAAGTCTGATATAGTAATTTTAGGATTTCCAGTTCATCATTATTTTCTCTTGTAAGATATGATGCAAGCTCACAAAAATAACTGGCATAATAAATGAGATCTAAATCTTTCTTTAATGTATCAAAATAATTATCGACTCCTGCCCACATCAGATTAAAAGAATTCTTTCCTTCATATAAAGAAAACTCTCCAAATGTAAATGGCTGACAGGCAGCAGCATACTGGCTGGTTGCTTTTTTTGCTCCTCTGGCAAATGCAGAAATTCTTCCGCGTTCTTTTGTAAGGAGTACGATCCGTTTATCGTACTCCCCGATATTGCCAGCCTGTAAGACCATACCTGTCACTTTGATCTCCTGTGACATTTTTATACTTCTTTCTTATCGTATCCATAGTTCTTAAGCAGCATGTCACTGTCTCTCCAGTCTTTTTTCACTTTGACCCACAACTGAAGATTTACTTTCATATCAAGAAGGTTTTCCATCTCGATTCTTGCCTGTGTCCCGATCTTCTTAAGCATAGATCCCTGTTTTCCGATGATGATTCCTTTGTGGGAATCTCTCTCACATACGATCGTTGCATCGATATCTACGATATGTCCATGACGTCTGACCTTCATCGCATCGATCACAACAGCGATTCCATGCGGAATCTCCTGGCTTAACAAGCGAAGTGCTTTCTCACGGATCAGCTCTGCACAGATCTGTCTCTCTGGCTGGTCTGTGATCGTGTCTTCATCAAAATACATTGGACCTTCATCTAAATATTTATAAATGCTGTCTATGACATCATCTGTATTCTTGCCTTTCAGAGCTGATACTGGTATGATTTCTGCAAAGTCACATACATCTTTGTAAGTATCGATTGCTTCTAAGATATCTTTTTCTTCCACTGTATCAATCTTGTTGATCACCAAAATAATCGGTGTTTTGATCTTAGATAACTGTTCAATGATATATTTTTCACCGCCACCAATAAAAGTACTTGGTTCTACTAACCATAAAACTACATCAACTTCATTTAATGTGCGTTCTGCAACCTGTAACATATAGTTTCCAAGTTTATTTTTTGCTTTGTTGATCCCCGGTGTATCGAGGAAGATGATCTGTCCTCTTTCATCTGTATACACAGTCTGAATACGATTTCTTGTTGTCTGTGGTTTGCTTGATGTGATCGCGATCTTCTGTCCGATCAAGCGGTTCATTAATGTTGATTTTCCAACATTTGGTCGTCCGATAAATGTTACAAATCCAGATTTAAATTCATTTGCCATAAATTGTCCTTTCCCTGTTTTCTCTATAGTACGTGTTTTACTTCATCAAAATATTCTTTATTCTGATCAATCTTCTCTTCATTTCCAATACAGCAACGGTTTCCTGATTCTACGACTGCCTTAACGATCGGTGCTAACGCTCTGATATCTGCCTGTGTGCAAGATAATACCTGATCTCTGTCTTTCTGAAGATCTGCTTCTGTCTTTCCTAGGAAATATGCATGGAAACTTCTTGCTCCCATATCAACCGCTTCCATTGGAATATCCATATTTCCGATCGTTCCGATGATATATTTCTTCATATCTCGATCATCAGCATCGAAATTTGCTACATAATCTGCTGCCTCATCATAAACTTTGTAAGATTCTGCAAGATTTGGATCACGGTATGTCACAAACATAGAATCTCCCTGATCTGAGAAACTGCACATGCATCCATAAGCTCCACCTTTGACACGAAGCTGAATCCACAGATATTCGTAAGAGAAGATCATCTGCAATACTTTTAATGCCCCTGTATATTCAAGGCCTGCATCTTTAAAGTTTCCTGCACATGCTACATACTGAACACCACCTGCTGTTGCAAATCCTTCATTATTCTTTGTGCATATAACTTTAACTTTCTCACCCTGTTTCTGATCTTCATACAGCCCTTCGATAAAGCTTTCTACTTCTGCTTTCATGAATTCAGGAGCTTCTTCTTTTCCTGTGTAACTGATCGTCATATTCTGTTTCTCAAAAATTGCCTTCGCTGCTTTCTTTAATCCATTGACGATGTTGTCATATTCTTCCTCGAAGTTTTCATACCATTTCTTCACAGTATCAAACATTGTGATTCCCTGAATTGCTTCACGGTATGCTGCGTATTCTGAGAAATAAGACATCGCACGGTTTGCAGCACTCTTATGTCCTGTCTCTGTCAGTGTGATCTTAAGATTTGTATAAATCTGTCCGATGATCTCTTTTAATCGTTTCTTATCATCTAACTTGCTTTCAAATGCAACTTCTTTTAATAACTCGAATGCTTTTGTGATATTAGAATAGAAGCATTTTGTCTTTAAGATAAACATTGGCAGGAATTCATGAACATCGGTTGGCATAACATCCATTGTCGTACCGATTCCACCTGTCTCAATGCTGATCTCATTTCCTAATTCCTGATAGCTGTAGTTTGTTGTATCAACGATTGTTAAGATCTCTGCTAAAAATGATGCATATGGTACTAGATTCATTGGTACATGACTCATATCAAAAGCCAATTTGACATAAGCGATCTTGTTTGTAAAATACTGATGCCATAAGACTTTCACACCTCCAAGTTCAGATTCCACATTGGATAATGGTTTGACATCTTTTCTGATATCCTCGATATCGATGACTGGAATCTTCTCTAATTCCTCTTTTGTTGAAGCTTCTTCCTGTGATGCTTTTAACTGTTTTGTCTCTTCCACTAATTTCTTCACTTCATCTTCAGATAAAGAATCTTTATAAGCTTTTAATTTATTCGCTTCTTCCTGGTCTTTGACTTTCTGTAAACCTTTCTTTGGCTTCATAATTACAATGGACTTATGTTTGTTATTGATCAGATATTCTTTGATCAGATTTTCAAAATAACCATTCTCTATCTCATCTCTTAACTGCTTGAATGTCTCATTTGTCTTAATATGAATAAATGGTTTCTCATCGTCGTATAACCAGCTGTCAAACATCTGAAGTCCATACATCAATCCCTTTGGAAAACGTCCAAAGTTTGCTTCTCTGTATTTGAATTCATAATAATTAAATGCAGCTAAAAGATTTCTTCTTGGAATTCCTTCTTCGGCGATCTTTGCTAAATTCTCTTCTAAGATCTTAACAAATTCTTCTTCCTGATCATCCCTTGCTTCCTGTGCGATCACAGAAAATACTGGCTGCATGATTCCATTGTCATAAGAGCTTTGAATATCTTTTCCGATCTGTGCATCCATCAATGCTTTCTTCACTGGCGCCCCTGGTGCATCAAATAACACTCTATTTAAGATTTCAAATCCTAAGTAAAGTTTCGCATCCAGACTGTCCCCGATCACTGCATTATAAGATAAATAAGTCTTCTCTTCTTCAGAATCATTTTCCCCGACTGGATAATATTCTTCCACACGTTTTACTTCTGTAAACGGCTGCTGCTTCTCCCATGAAGAATCAATCTGTTTCTCATCGAAATCACTTAAATAATGTTCATCGATAAATGTCAGATATTCATCAACATCCATATCTCCATACAGATAAATATAGCTGTTGGATGGATGATAATAAGTCTTATGGAAATCAAGGAACATCTCATAAGTCAGATCAGGGATTGCCTTTGGATCTCCTCCTGATTCGAATCCATATGGTGTGTCTTCTAATAAAGACTTCTGAATGATACGGGCAAGCTGCTGGTCTGGAGATGAGAATACTCCTTTCATCTCATTAAATACAACACCATTATAAGTAAGGTCGGCATCTTCACTTAACAGATCATAATGCCATCCTTCCTGTTTTAAAATCTCTGGTTTCTTGTAGATGTTTGGATAAAATACGGCATCAAGATAGACATGTACCAGATTAAAGAAGTCCTTGTCATTCTGGCTTGCAACCGGATAGACTGTCTTGTCTGGATATGTCATAGCATTTAAAAATGTGTTTAATGATCCTTTGACCAGTTCTACAAACGGGTCTTTCATTGGAAATTCTCTTGATCCGCATAATACGGAATGCTCTAAGATATGAGGTACTCCAGTGTCGTCTTTCGGTGGTGTACGAAATCCGATCTGGAATACCTTATTGTCATCTTCGTTTGATACGACAACGACTCTTGCCCCTGTCTTGTTATGTTTTAAAAGGTATCCTGTTCCATTTAATTCTTCAATAGATTCCTGTTTGATAATTGTATATTTATTATTCATAAAATCTTACAAAATCTCCTTTTTCTATATCATTTGATACCTTTTATGCTACTACAAATGGAACAGAATTGAAAGGGGTAGTTTTGGTAGTTTTTATCGTTTTATTGATTTTACTGCTGTGTAGGAACTATAGTAATATGTTCCTGAAACTTTTTTCGCTGTTCTTATTTTAAAATAATATTTTTTACCTTTTTTTAATTTTGTTTTTGTGTAAGATGTCTTTTTGGCAGAAATAGTCGCGATCTTTTTAAATCCTGATTTTGATTTTGTGGACATATAGATCTGGTAATTGCTGATACCAGTTACTTTGCTCCATGTGATCTTGATTCCGTTTTTGCCGCTTTTCTTTACACTTTTGATCTTTGTTGGTTTTGGTGTGACTGTTACTTTGCAGGTTGCTTTAGCTGAACTGTTGAATGTTGCTGTGATGTATACTTTCCCTGCGGATTTTGCCGTGATCTTTCCATTTTTATCAACCGTTGCAATCTTTGTGTTGGAAGATTTCCACTGTACGGATATTTTTTTGCTGTTTGCAGGATCATACGCACTTAGTCCTGTTGTTCTTCCAACCGTTGTATTGATATTATTCTGACTGATGACAAGACCGATCTTGTAATTATAATCAACCTTTCCGGAAATTCCGTTAATCACTGTTGAATTGCTGCACTGCCATATCTGATAATTCTTCTTATAGGTGCAGGAATTACTGTACTGTGCAACCCATTTTGGATATTGATTAAATACAGATGCTGTGAGTTTTGTTTCAAAATAATATTTGCTGCTGTATACACCAAGATTATTATATCCTGCCGCCTTCATTGTGTTTAAAAATGTCTGTGCGATCTGGCTTGCTTTTGCAGCTGTTATCTTGCTGTTATTCATAACAGATTTATCTTCCATATCGTAGTAGATCGGATAAGACAGATTCTTTCCTTCTAACATTCTTATCACATGTTCGGCTTCACTCTTTGCTTTCTCTGTCGTATCCGCATAGGAATATAAGTAAACTCCATATGGTATATTCAGTCTCTCACATTCGCTTGTGTTATATTCCCATTGTGGATCATCCTGTGTCCAAGTCTGTGTTGTCTCATTCCACTCATTCATTCCATATCCACAACGAATGATCGCAAAATCTACTTTCCCTGTATTCTTTACTTTCTCCCAGTTGATCACTCCTTGATGATAACTTACATCAATTCCCTGTGCAGATGCATTCTCAGGCCGTTTTACATTGATACTTGTTGTTGTCCTCGCTGCTGTTTTCGTTGAATCAACAATTAATTTTCCATTTTTGTAACGGAAACTATTCTCTATTCCTTTTTTCTCGGCCTCACTTGCACTTAATGTTGTCTGACTTCCCCATACTTTGCAAACTGGCTTCACTCCCATCAGAAAGCTGATCAGTAAAAGAATCGTTCCTACGATCAACCCAGTCAGCATACCTAGTTTTTCACTTCTTCTCATTTTACCCTCCTTTTGTGCCTGGCGATTTTATAAAACCTGTCCCTCATTGCTGCTGTCTCATTGTTTTGTTAAATTCATTATAGCATGGATAAAATGACAAATAGTGAACATTTTCTTAAGATTTCTGCGAAATTATACACAACCCATCTTGATCATCTCTTTTTTCAAACGTTTGATGATCTTCTTTTCAAGTCTTGAAATATAAGACTGGGAGATTCCAAGAAGATCTGCAACCTCTTTCTGCGTTTTTTCTTCTCCCTCTTTCTGGTTGATCCCAAATCTTAATTCTATGATCATTTTTTCACGTTCTGTTAATGTTGTCATGGCACGCATCAAAAGTTTTTTATCAACCTCATGTTCTAAATCTTTATAAATGATATCATCATCTGTACCAAGGATGTCAGATAATAACAATTCATTTCCGTCCCAGTCAACATTGAGTGGTTCATCGATGGATACTTCCATTTTGGTCTTATTATTTCTTCTTAAATACATCAAGATCTCATTTTCAATACATCTGGATGCATAAGTTGCAAGTTTGATCTTCTTCGCTGGATTAAATGTATTGATCGCTTTAATGAGTCCGATCGTTCCAATGGAAATTAAATCTTCCACACCAATTCCAGTATTATCAAATTTCTTTGCTATGTACACGACAAGTCTTAAATTTCTCTCGATCAACTTTGATCTTGCTTCTTCCTGTGCTGATGTTCCGAGCATATGGATCATCTTCTGTTCTTCCACCGCATCAAGTGGTGCTGGAAGGATTTCTGTTCCTCCAATATAATGAATCTCATTTCCTCTTGCAAAAAATGTTCTCTTTCTACTTACCAAGCTTAACTTTAACACGACATTACCTCCCATTTTTTATCAAGTCCGGATGCAGCAGTATTTCATATTGTCCCCACTTTGAAAGGGAAACTTTGGAAACTGCAATGACTGCATGTGGTACTTCTATCCTTCGTTTTTCCTCAACGATCTTGAGATCACTGACAAAGATTGCCGTCATGATGCCCCCTTCTTTTCCAATGCTTCGATAAGGAATCAGACGGATCTTATCCGTTTCATACTTTTTGATGAATTCCTCTAATGAATGATGAAAATACCTTTTGAATGCTTCTTCCTCCAGAATACAGACCGGGAGATGACTGATCGGATCATATAAAAAATTTCCTGTATCTACAAAACCACATACACAAACTTTTGTATGATTCCATATAAATTCAACCTCATAAAAGTTTCCTTGCTTCTCCAGCAGATCTTTTCCGAGCAGCTCATACACTCTTCTTAGGAAAAACATAGTGGATAATGCACATATGATCCACGGCAATGAAAAGTGCTGTCTTATCACTGTAAAAATTCCTCCACTTACAAATGCAAGAATCCATGCATACAAACTGTAAGTTCCTGCCTTTTTCACAGATACGCCATACGCTGCTTTTATCGTTATGATCAAAACTGGTTCTATCATCAAAAAACTTAACGTATGATATTTACTACAAAATTCAAGGATCAGACATCCAAAAAAACTTCCGATTCCTGCTGAATACAACATTCTTAAGTATTCCATCTTCTTTTTTAAGATTGTTCCAAGCAAGATGAGTTGTATGATCCCCATCACCCATTGCTCGAAAAACATCTCTATGAAATACATATTGCAATTATAAGAAAGGATGCCGAAATACTTTGTCAAAATATAGAAGAAAAAAACAACAACTTCTTACAGCTTTTGACGAATTGTTTCACACTTTTTCACCATCTGATAAAATAAATGTAGTAAAATGTAGAAAAACAAAAGAAAGGACAACTTGATATGACACATGTGATTCATAAAATTCCACCTGTATACAATAAAAACAGCCAGATTTTAATTCTTGGTTCATTTCCTTCTGTAAAATCCAGAGAAGGACGGTTCTTTTATCATCATAAGCAAAACCGGTTCTGGAAAGTATTATCCACCATCGTAAATGATGTTCTGCCTGAGACGATTGATGAGAAAAAAGATTTTTTGTTAAAAAATCATATTGCTGTATGGGACGTGATCGCTTCCTGCGATATTGAAGGTTCCAGTGACAGCAGTATCAAAAATGCAGTTCCAAATGACTTCTCAGACATACTAAAAGCGGCCCCAATCCGTAAAATCTATACGAACGGTGGAACCGCTTATAAGCTTTATCATAAATATTGTGAAAAGGTAACAGGCATTAAAGCTATGAAACTTCCTTCAACAAGTCCTGCTAATGCTTCTTATTCTCTTGATCGTCTGATCAGTGAATGGAAAGTTATCGCAGATCAGATTTCAAAAGACTGATCTGCATGAGTAATATCTTTGACGATCTGATTCCATTTGCGTCCATCATCACAGTTTAGATAATGATGATTGATCTTGTATTTTTTGAAACAATGCATTGGAAATACTGTTTTTACATCCGTATGTTCCAGAAAATAATTCATTCCCCAGCAGTATTTATCTTCCTGTCTTGGGTCTAGCAGCATAAATGCAAGATCGATCTTCTTGCCTTCCAGATATTTCATTTCATCCTGGAAGGTATTTTTGTAATATTCATTGTCTTCTTCTGGCTCTCCATTCCAATGCCACCAGTTTAAATCTCCTGCATGATAAATTACTTTACCTTCCACTTCTACAATGTATGCCACTCCAATATCATTTGACTTTAATGTTTCTACTGTCATTTCGCTGATCTGCTTTTTCTCATGTGGTTTCATACGAAGTGCATTTTCCTTTGTTTTAACATCATCAGATATGATATATTGCACTTTTTCATATTGCTCTTTTAATTCCCAGATGACCGGATTATAATGGTCTGCGTGGCTGTGAGATACAAACACATACAGCATCTTATTCTTATCAAATGTTGGAATCTTTCCATGATAATAATCAAATAATAAGACTGTGTGTTCCATTTCTACCATGAAACCACTGTGTTCTATAAATGTGATTTTCATTTTGCATTATCCTCCAAAATCTTTTCCTTCATTTGTGGATCAAATGTTTCTGTGCGAAGCATCTCAATCTCGTATTTGTATGGCGGATAGGATTTCTTTCCGTCTTCTGTCTTGATATATGGTGTTTCTAAGATCTTTGGTACATTCTCAAAATCTTTGTGATGAACGATATAATTTAATGTCTCAAATCCAATTGTTCCAAATCCGAGATTCTCATGGCGGTCCTTACCTGCTCCGACTGGATTTTTACTGTCATTGATATGAAAGACTGCAATCTGGTCTTTGCCAAGTGCCTGATCGAACTTATCGATAACAGTATCAAACCCTTCTGTCAGATCTAGTCCGCTGTCACTTACATGACAGGTATCGAAGCATACTCTTAAATTCTCTGGATATTTAACTCCATCGTAAATTCTTTTTAACTCCTCAAATTCTCGTCCGATCTCGCTTCCTTTTCCTGCCATTGTCTCAAGTGCAATCTGAACCGGCATATCTTTGTACATGACTTTATTAAGACCTTCTATGATGCGGTCAATTCCTTTGTCTAAGCCCGCTCCGACATGGGAGCCAGGATGAAGTACAAGTGTATGGCTTCCCATCGCTTTCGTACGTTCTACCTCAACCTCAAGGAATTCTACTGCCAGTTCAAATGTCTCTAGTTTTGTTGTATTGGCAAGATTGATGATATAAGGTGCATGTACAACAAATGTATCCATTCCATTTTCTTTCATCAATTGTGTGCCTTCTTCGATTCGCAGCTCTTCAATCTTTTTCCTTCTTGTATTTTGTGGTGCACCTGTATACACCATAAATGTATTTGCTCCATAAGATAATGCTTCTTTGACTGATCCAAGAAACATATCTTTCCCTTTCATCCCTACATGAGAACCGATCAACATATTTTTGCCTCCAATTTTTAAATTTTCTTTGCTATTCTGATGCAGATTATACCGAAAATATCTTATAAAATCTATATTTTGTAACTTTTTTAAATTTTATTTGATTTTTTTTGTAATTTTTATTGACAGATTACGCTGATAGTGATATTATAACCTTGTTGCGCAGTTGTGGCGGAATTGGCATACGCGCTAGACTAAGGATCTAGTCCGGGTTAACTGGGTAGGGGTTCAAGTCCCCTCAACTGCATTCAAGCCGATGTGGCGGAATTGGCAGACGCGCTGTGTTCAGGTCGCAGTGAGCTTACGTTCGTGCGAGTTCGAATCTCGCCATCGGCATAACCGAAGTTGAAGCTTCGGTTTTTTTGTTTTTATGGATATTTTTGCAATTAGAAAAACGGTACAATGAACTCATAGATCCATGAGTTCATTGTACCGTTTTTGTCTTATATCTCTTTTACTATTTTAAGATCCCGATTATTTTAAGCGTTCTGCTACTGCTTTAATAAATCCTTCACTGTTTACAGCATTTACATTCTCAAGAGTTGTGATCAGTGCTAAGTCTTTTGTCATTGTTCCACTCTCGATCGTGTCTAATGTTGCTTTCTCAAGCTTATCAGCAAATTCCATTAATTCTTTATTGCCATCTAATTCTCCACGTTTTCTTAACGCTCCTGTCCATGCAAAGATCGTTGCTACAGAGTTTGTAGATGTTTCTTCACCTCTTAGGTGTTTATAATAATGACGCTGTACTGTTCCATGAGCTGCTTCATATTCATAGTATCCGTGTGGTGATACTAAAACAGATGTCATCATAGCTAATGATCCGAACGCAGAAGAGATCATATCACTCATAACGTCTCCATCATAGTTCTTACATGCCCAGATAAATCCACCTTCTGATTTCATAACACGTGCTACTGCATCATCGATCAGTGTGTAGAAATATTCAATTCCTGCCTCATCAAATTTCTCTTTGTACTCTGCATCAAAGATTTCCTGGAAAATATCTTTGAATGTGTGATCGTATTTCTTAGAGATTGTGTCTTTTGTTGCAAACCACAGATCCTGTTTTGTATCTAATGCATATGTAAAGCAGCTTCTCGCAAAACTTGCGATAGATTCATCAATGTTATGCATTCCCTGGATCACACCTGGTCCATCAAAATCATGAATTGTCTCTCTGATCTCTGTACCATCTTCTCCTGTAAATACTAATTCTGCCTTTCCTGCTCCTGGAACTTTGATCTCGACACCTTTGTATACATCACCATAAGCATGTCTTGCGATCGTGATCGGTTTCTTCCATTTGCTAACAGTTGGTTCAATTCCCTTAACTGTGATCGGTGCTCTAAATACTGTTCCATCTAAGATCGCACGGATTGTTCCGTTTGGACTTTTCCACATCTCTTTTAAATCATATTCGTCCATGCGTGCTGCATTTGGAGTGATTGTTGCACATTTGACTGCAACTCCATATTTCTTTGTAGCTTCTGCAGAATCAAATGTTACCTGATCGTTTGTCTCGTTTCTGTGTTCTAACCCAAGGTCGTAATATTCTGTCTTCAAATCAATAAATGGTAATAATAGTTCATCTTTGATCATCTTCCAAAGAATTCTTGTCATCTCATCTCCGTCCATCTCTACTAATGGAGTTGTCATCTGAATTTTGCTCATGGTCATTCCTCCTGCGTTACGTTTTATTTGCTGTCTGACTGTTATTTTCAGCTTATTGTTGTTTATCATACCAAAAAAACTGACAGTTGTAAATAAATGTATTAAGAATAATACACAGTGTTCGAAAGTTCAAACACAAAACTGTTTCGATCACCCCTGTATTTCGCAATAGAATATTCAATGACTGTATGCGTTACATCGTATCCTGTGGAATGAAAATAAAATAAAGGATCTCCATTTTTGATATCTAAAAGATCAGCACATGTTTCATCTGCAAGGATCACGTCCAACTTTCGTTTTATTGATGTAATATCTCTTCCTTCCTTATGAAATGTCTGATACAGACTTTCCTTTTCAAAATCAATGTCTGATAAGTGTTCAAACAGCCTGCATGGCACATACGTTGTAACCAAAACATTTGGCTGATCATCGATGTATCTTAGTCTTACCAGTTTATATACTTTCTCTGTTTCTGACAGATTTAATTTCTGACAGACTTCCTCCTCTGCCTTTTCTTTTTTGAATGTCAGGACTTTCGTTGATGGGGTAAGTCCTTTTTCTTTCACTTCTTGATCAAATGTCTGAATCACCTGTGCAAATTCCTGGCGGATCGTTGGATCACATACAATCGTTCCTCTTTTTTTTCGTTTCTCTAAATAGCCTTCACCTACTAAGATCTGTACTGCCTTACGGACCGTTGGACGGCTGACTTTGTAGATTTCTGCCAATTCATATTCATTTGGTATAATGCTTCCTTGTGGATAGACTCCGCTTAAAATCTTATCTAATAAATCTTTTTTTATATCTAAATAAAATGCTCCCATTTTATACTCTCTTTCTTTTACTTTATGGTATATCTGGATTGTTTCTTTGCTACGCAATTGATATTTTTGACACTTACATCACTTTATCGAATTTTTCATATTATGTCAATTTATTTCCTTTTATTTCATTTACATAATATTGACATAATAATTACATAATGTTATATTTTAATTAACATGAAGTAAACATATTGAAAAAACAGGAGGTTTTTATGAAATCATATACATTAGATAATCTTGCAAGAATGATCGATCACACGAATTTACATACGGATGCTTCTCCAAATGACATGAAAATCTTATGTAATGAAGCGAAAGAGAATCATTTTGCCATGGTAGCGATCAATCAGGTACAGTCTGGATTATGTGCAAAATTACTCAACGGAACCGATATTCATATAGGAGCTGCTATTTCTTTCCCTCTGGGACAGACAACAATTGCTTCCAAAGTCTTTGATACAAAAGATGCCATTGCAAATGGGGCAAATGAGATCGATTACGTTGTGAATCAAACAGAGATCAAGGCTGGTAATTGGGATTATATCAAAGATGAGATGACTCAGATCGTTACTGCTTGTCATGAAAAAGATGTTACCTGCAAAGTTATTTTTGAGAACTGTTATCTAAATGATGATGAGAAGATCAAGCTTTGCGAAATTGCAAAGGAAGTGAAACCTGACTATATCAAAACATCTACTGGATTCGGTACTGGCGGTGCTACATTTGATGATGTAAAATTAATGAAAGAACATGTTGGAAATGAAGTTAAGGTAAAAGCTGCTGGTGGAATTCGTGATGCCAAGACATTTATGAAAATGGTAGAATGCGGTGCAGAACGTATCGGTACGAGTGCTGGAGTCACGATCATCAAAGATTTCGAAGCTATGATGAAAGAACAAGGTGTTTCCACACTTGAGATTTAGCACTTAAGATTTAGAAAATTTTTTCTTTAGGAGGCTGTTTATGAATCAGTTTAACTGGGATCAGGCTTTTACTTTGGATTTTGATCTAAATGACGGTCTGTCCAAACATGCAGAGACTACAAAGCGTTATCTTTCTCAGATGAAAGATATGTATCAAGACCAGCAGGTAGTTGAAGAAATTCTTAAGAATGATGATCCTTTGATCTATGAATTTTATGAACTTGGATGTCCGGAACGTGCCGGAGATCTTGCATTTGGCACAACGATGATCCATCCTGGTAAGATTGGAAATGAATATTATATGACCAAAGGGCATTTTCATCAGATCGTGGATACTGCAGAAGTTTATTATACATTAAAGGGCGAGGGATATATGATGCTTGAAAATCTTGAAGGCGACTGGAAAGTCGAACGCATGGAGAAGGGAAAAGCACTGTATGTTCCCCGTGGATATGCTCATCGTACCATCAATACCGGCGATGAGATTCTCACTGCTTTTTATGTATTTGATGCCAATGCCGGACATGATTATGGAACGATTGAAACCAAAGGATACCATCATATCGTTTGTGATATTGACGGTGAAATGAAAGTATTGGATAACCCACGATGGTAATTTCATCATTTATCAACGAAATTTTAATATTATAAAGAGAACCCATATATTTAGGATTTATATCTTCTAAATATATGGGTTCTCTTTATAATATTAAAAGGTATTAACAGCTATTCCTGCACATGTAGTAACTGATGTGCTTTATGACTTCCCGGTGATCCAAAATATTCATCGTATAGATGTTTGATATCTGGATTCTCATGGGAAAATCTTAATTGAGAAGTCTTGTCCAGGAAGTATAGGTTGGATCCACGGTCGGACGCCATTTCTTTTCCTTCATGGATCGGCTGCCCGCCTCCACCTACACATCCGCCTGGACAGGCCATGACTTCTACAAAATGATAGTGTACTTCTCTCTTACGGATTGCTTCCATCAGATTTCTTGTATTCTGAAGTCCACTAACAACTGCAATCTCTACCGTATTGCCTGCAATATCAAATTTCGCTTCTGTCCATCCATTTTTATTTACTCCACGGATTTCTTTGAATGCATCTGCTTCTGGGTTCTTTCCTGTGATCAGGTAATATGCAGAACGAAGTGCCGCTTCCATAACTCCTCCGGTTGCTCCAAAGATCACTCCTGCTCCTGTTCCTTCTGTAAATGGAGCATCAAATGCAGAATCTTTTAATGTCTTTGGATCAATGTGGTCTGCACGGATCAGTCGGTCTAATTCTCTTGTTGTTAATACAAGATCAACTCCATGACCTGCAAACTCTCCATGGAATAATGGTTTCTCTCTTTCGTCTTTCTTTGCAAGGCATGGCATGATGGACAACGCAAAAATGCGGTCTGGATCAATGTCCATCTTCTTCGCAAATGCAGTTTTCATCACTGCTCCAAACATCTCCTGTGGAGATTTTGCTGATGATAATCTGTTCGCCATCTGTGGATACTGGGATTTTATAAATCTTACCCATCCAGGACAACAGGATGTAAACATTGGATACATATCAAGATCACCTTTTGTAAATCTCTCTACAAATTCGGTTCCTTCTTCCATGATCGTAAGGTCTGCTGAAAATGTTGTATCAAATACATAATCAACCCCGATCTTTCTTAATGCATCTACGATCTTCTCTACGGTTGCTTCTTCTCTTGATAATCCAAGACTTTCACCCCATGCAGTACGAACTGCAGGCGCAATCTGAGCTACAACGATCGTATCTTTATCTTCTAATGCACGATATAATTTCTCTGTATCATCACGTTCACGTAATGCTCCTGTTGGGCAATGTGTAATACACTGTCCGCATAATGCACAATCCGCTGTTTTAATATCTCTGTTCCCAGACACTCCAACCGTTGTTCTTGCTCCTGTTCCAGATACATCCCAGATATGCATTCCCTGAATCTTATCACACACCTGTATACAACGCATACATTTGACGCATTTGCTTGCATCACGCACCAGTGGATATCTTGTATCCCACTCTTCTACACAGATTTCCTTCTTATATGGACTTTCCACAACATTCAAATCATTTGCAATGGTCTGTAACGTACAATTACCACTTCTTACACACGTTGCACACTGTGTATCATGCTGGGAAAGGATCATCTCTACCGTATGTTTTCTATTTCTTCTTACTTTTGGACTGTTTGTATAGATCGTCATTCCTTCTTCAACCACGTTGTTACATGATGTTACAAGGTGATCCTGACCTTCGATCTCAACTACACAGACTCTGCAGGCACCAATCTCGTTGATATCTTTTAAATAACAAAGTTTTGGAATTGGAATATGGATGGAGGCAGCTGCTTCCATGATCGTTGTACCTGCTGGAACTGCGATCGTATGGTTGTCGATTGTAATATTTACCATTTGGTAGCCCTCCCTCCTTTAAAGATTCCGTAACCAAAGTGGTCACAACGTAAGCATCGTCCAGCTTCCTGACATGCTTCTTTACTTGTCATGCAGTTTTCAATTCCTTCAAAATCTTTGATTCTCTCTCCGGCTTCTCTCTCTGTAAGATTCACTCTTCCACATGCTGGTTTATCTTCTAATTTTGGCTCTGGAATCTCAACATCTGCTGTAATTTCATGGTGATATCCAAGATATTCATCAATATTTGCTGCAATAACTTTACCAGCTGCGATCGCAGAAATCACTGTAGATGGACCTGTTGCGCAATCTCCACCTGCAAATACTCCAGGCATTTCTTCGAATCCACCGAATTTCTCTACATTGATCTTACCTCTCTGCACTGGAACTCCTGCTTCTTCAAAATGCTGATATTCGATATCCTGACCAATCGCTACGATCAATGCCTGACATGGGATAAATATATCTTCTTCCCCTGTTGGTTTTACAGAGGCTCTTCCATTCTTGATGTTACTGATCATCTGTGGAGTTACCCATACACCTTTGACATTGCCTTCTTCGTCTTTCTCAATTCTTGAAGGTGCCATCAGCGTTTTGATCTCAACACCTTCTGCTTCCGCACCTGAAATTTCATCTGGAAGGGCTGTCATATCTGCGACTCTTCTTCTATATACAATGCTTACTTTCTTCGCACCTAATCTTACGGATGTACGAACCGCATCCATAGATACATTTCCACCACCGATAACGGCGACTTCTTTGCCTTCTAAACTTTCCTGCGTTCCGTATCCAACATTTCTTAAGAACTGTACTGCTGAGATCACACCTTTAGCATCTTCTCCGTCAAGTCCTAACTTCTTATCTGTACTTGCACCGATCGTGATCAGTACTGCGTCATACTTTTCTTTTAAATCCACAATGGAATAATCTTTACCAATGGATTTTCCACAGTCTACTTTTACTCCTGTATCCAAGATTGCCTGAATATCATCATCTAAGCGTTCTTTTGGAAGTCTGTAGTTTGGAATTCCATAACGTAACATTCCACCAAGTTTTGGAAGCATCTCGTATACTGTTACCTGATGTCCCATTAACTGTAGGAAATAAGCTGCACTTAATCCACCTGGTCCACCACCAACAACAGCGATATTCTTACCGGTAGATTCTGCACACGCAGGTGGTGCAACATAACCTGCTGCATCTGCTGCCATACGTTTTAATCCACGGATATTTACGGCATCATCGATCATATTTCTACGGCATAATGCCTCACATGGATGCTCACAAATAAATCCGCATGTTGTAGGGAAAGGATTATCCTTTCTGATCAGACGGATCGCATCCTCATATCTTCCTTCACGCACCAGTGCAATATATCCTGGAATATCTACTCTTGCGGGACATCTTGATACACATGGTACTGGCTGTTTTAATGTACTTAAGCAGCGATGATACATAATATGTTCCACATAATCATCTTTAAATCCAATAGCTCCTTTATATACCATATTGGCTGCCTCATAACCAATTGCACAATCTGCTGATTCCATAATGGATTTTGCTGTTTCTTCAATTGCTGTCAATGTCCTGATCGTTGCTTTGCCATCTAAGACATCTGTGATCAGATTCTTAAGCTGTCCTAGTCCCACACGACATGGAACACACTTTCCACAGCTCTGTGCATGACAAATCTCTAAAAATGCTCTGGACATATCTACTGGACACAACCCCGGCGGGCTTGACTCGATTCTTCGTTCCAGATCCTTATAAAGTCCTTCCACAACCAGTTGTGCCTGGTTTGGAGTCCTTAATTCTAAACGACTCATGACTCATCCTCCTTAATTCCTCTATATCAGTATATTGGTTTCAATTATAGCGGAGAATTTCGAGCAATTCAATCATTTTTTGTGCATTATATACGTTAAATTCGTAACAATTGGTTTCTTTTTTGTGCATTATAACGTTAAATTCATAACAAAGAAATTGCGATTTGATAGCCTTCTGGTATATGATAAAAAATAAATAAGCAACCGAAAGCGCTACGGTTGCTTATTTATTTTTTATCATATACTCGAAATCTACAGTTGGCCAATTACAAAATTAAAATTTTAGTAAGAAACTATAATTCCCCCATCGCATGCATACATACTACTAACTCCCTTAGTATCAACAATATCTACATCCTGGGCATGTAAGTTCTTCTGAATCAGTTCTTTTACAAATACAGCTCTCTCATAGCAATTGCAATGTGAGATCACAAACTGTCTTCCTGAAAGGTCTCTTCCTTCACTAGCCATATGTTCTACCATCTTAGCGAGTGCTTTCTTCATTCCTCTTGCCTGGCCTGCTTTCTGAATGACGCCATCTCTTGTTCCGATCATGACTGGTTTGATATTCAGTGCACTTGCGATCGTTGCTGATAGTCTTGATAGTCTTCCGTTCTTTCTTAATACTTCTAATGTCTCTAAAACAAAATATGTTCTAAGACTTGTTGTGTATTCTTCAATCTTCTCAACTACTTCTTCAAATGGCATTCCCTGACTTGCATATTCATAGATCTTACGTGCGATCAATACCTGTGTTGTAGCAGCTCCTCTTGAGTTTACTACATGGATATTTTTCTTTCCATGGTCTTCTTCATAGAGGGTCTTTCCAAGTACCGCACTGTTATATGATCCACTTAATTCTGCAGATAATGTTACAACATAAATATCATCCGCCTTGGAATAAGCTTCCATGTAACTTTCTGGTGCTGGGCATGCTGATTTGACTGATTCTTTGCTGGCTGCTACTTTCGCTAAAAAGTCTGCCTGATCAAATGTTTCATCATCTATAATCTCTTCTCCGTCCACTAATAAGGTTAATGGCACCCATGTATAACATCCCTTTTTAATATCTTCTTCTGTCAAATCCGTACAGCTGTCACAAACAATATGAAAACTCATATTCGTATCTCCTTTTTACAACTTTCTTATCTGGTATTCATTACTACTTATTCTAACATATATCTTTTGAAAAAGAAACATACAAACTAAGTTTCTTTGTGGATCTTGCCTATAAGTTTGTGAAAAAATCTACAGATACTTTGTTAAAAAGTGGCACAAGTTATAGTATATACTTACATTTTTTATGAAAAAAATTTTTAATTTATCTTATAAAAATTCCAAAAATCTCTCTTTTACTTCCTGATCCCATGCTTCTTCTAATGTCTTATCAAGGACAAACGTCTTTCTTGAAACACCAGCCGTGCATTTTAATCCTTGTCGGTCATATAAGATATTGATGAAAAGTCCTGCGACTTCGTCTTCTCTGATCGCTAGGTTGTATTTTGCAAGGATATCGCTGACAAGATCTAGTTTTAACATCATGACAAACTGAAATGACAGAGGTGTTTTCTTACCTTTTACCAGTGAAAAGATCTTTTCTTTCTCTTCCTGCCACATCACGTAGGGATAGGTTTTCATTTCTTCCCATTCTTCAGTATCATAAAATTCTTTTAATATCTTCCCATCAAATTCATATGCGATATTCATAGAAAGTTTTCCTTCGCTCATTAAAAAATCATCAAACAGATTTCCTCCTAAAAATCCTGCCATGAATTTCTTGATATTTTCTATTTCGATCATAACCATAGGTTTCTTCTCCTGACTAAAAAATGGAACCCTGCCTTTGATCAGGGTTCCATTTTATTGTATCTTTGTTTGAATATTTTTTCAACTGATTTTACTGTCCATAGCTGTAATACTGGCTGTCGGAACTTTCATTATTATAATTGTTGTTATAACTGTTGCTGCTTCCGCTGTTATTACTGTTTCCACTATTGCTACTGTTACTGCTTCCGCTATTGCTGCTTGTGCTTGGTGCGTCAGATTTCTTTCCTAATGTTACTGTCAATGTCTTCTTCTCATATGTTCCCATCTGATTCTGACGTTTTACAACAATCTTGACTTTCTTTCCAGCTTTTAAGTTCGAAATCTTCTCTTTTAATCCATCCATTGTAGAAACACTGCTTCCATCAATTGATACGATCACATCACCTGCACTGATTCCTGCTTTCTGAGCTGGAGAGCTCTTGATCACTTGCTGTACATAAACACCAGATGGCATATCAAACTGACTTGCCATTGAGCTGTCGATCGTCTGTCCTGATACTCCTAAATATGCCTGCTCACTCTCACTTGTGGCTTCATTCTTGATCAGCTTATTGATGATCGGTTTTGCTGTGTTGATTGGAATCGCATATCCCATTCCTTCTACATCTTCAGAAGAATATTTGACTGTATTGATACCGATCAGTTCACCTTTGCTATTTAATAACGCACCACCACTGTTACCTGGGTTGATTGCTGCATCTGTCTGAATCAGTGTCATTGTCTTATCTGTTAACTGAACCTGACGATTTAAGGCACTGATATATCCACCAGTTACTGACTGTCCATAACCTAAAGCATTACCGATTGCAATCGCTCTCTCACCTGTCTTTAACTT
Source organism: Anaerostipes amylophilus (assembly GCF_025567365.1). Classification (NCBI taxonomy): domain Bacteria; kingdom Bacillati; phylum Bacillota; class Clostridia; order Lachnospirales; family Lachnospiraceae; genus Anaerostipes; species Anaerostipes amylophilus. The sequence goes on from NZ_JAOQJG010000001.1 coordinate 59,563, forward strand.
GGAAGAATCACCAAGTGTGATCACTGCGATTTTCTTTAATGTAGAAGCTTTCATATCTTTTGTATTAACCTCTACAACCGCCAGATCAGCATCACTGTCGGTTCCACGGATCGTTGCACTTGCACTCTTGCCATCAACAAATCCTACTGATAATGATTTCGCATCTGCAACAACGTGGTTATTCGTTACAATTAAGATCTTACCATCTTTTTTCCCAATGATAATCCCAGAACCAACACCTTCTGATTCGCTGCTCTGTGTCTGACCGAACCAACTCTGGCTTGTTGTCTCAAACTTTCCTGTGATGGAAACGATTGATGGCATAACATTTGATGATACTCCTGAAAGGTCTTCACTGCTTGTGCTGGAACTGCTGCTTGTTGTCTTCGTCGTTGCAAGCTGTGTTGCTCCATTTCCAATGCCTGCTTTTGAAAATCCATAAGTAACACCCTGCATCACAAGACCTGCGATCAATCCAAATGCTACTGCTGATGCCACAAGCTTTGCTGCGTATTTTCCTCTACCTGATTTCTTTGGTTTCTTATTTGAAGTGTTGGCTTCCTCAGCTCTCCACTGATCAGAAGTCTTCCACTGTCCGTCTTGATTTGTATGATATCCATCCATATTGATGTTCTCCTTTCAATCTTGATCTTTTGTCTTTGATCGATATCTGATCTTTGTATGTTTTTTCTTTATGAGATAAATATATCCTATAAATGTGTAAAAAATGTGATTAATATGTTACAAAAAAATGGTTTTTTTCAAAAATTGAAGTTTTTTCCGTTTTCCTTAAAAATAAGAAAAAGTTAAGGCAATTTCTCGTTGTGCGATCTTTATTTTTCCCTTATAATAGAAGCAGTAAAAAAGGAGATTTATTTCTATGATCAAGCAAAATCAAACATATTTAAACAGACTGCACGTCGTGATGGATGCTGTCTGCATTTATCTTGCAGGATATGTGGCCTATTATATAAGATTCAAGATGATTATTCATGGATTCTGGTTGAATAAAGAGATTTTTGAGTATAACCGTTATTATAAGGAATTCTATCAGTACCAGCAGCCATTGATCGCTTCACTGATTTTTTTACTTCTATTATATTCCTTTTTTGGACTTTATACTCCAAAACGTTATCAACGTGGATCAAAAGAACTTGTGAATCTTGTAAAAGCAAACCTGATCGGACTTGGAGTTTCTGCTTTTGTGATCACCGTATTCCAGATTCAGAATTTTCCACGTTCCTTATATCTGCTTTTTTATTTCTTTAACTTTATCTTTGGTGTCTTTTCAAGATATCTGATTCGTAAGGTTCTAAAGGTAAACCGCAAGAAAGGCAGGAACATCAAACATACTGTATTTATCGGATTCAGTACATCAGCTGCTGCGTATATTGATCGTATCAAAGCTAATCCACAGTGGGGTCTTAAAGTTCACGGAATCTTTGATGATCTTGTAAGTGATAACTTTGAATACCGTGGAATTAAGAAGATTGGTACATTAAAGGATCTGGCTGCTTACCTTGAGAAGTCTTCCTTAGATGAAGTTGCGATCACATTGAACCTGAATGAATACCACAAACTCGAACAGATCGTTGCGATCTGTGAGAAGTCTGGTGTTCATACGAAGTTTGTACCTGATTATTATAACTTTATTTCGACAAACCCATACACGGAAGATCTTGACGGACTTCCAGTTATTAATATCCGTAACGTTCCGCTTACCAATACAGTCAACCGAATGATCAAACGTCTGATCGATATTATCGGTTCTATTGTGGCACTGATCTTATTTTCACCGATCATGCTCGTTGTAGCGATTCTTGTTAAGAAGAGTTCTCCGGGACCAATCTTCTTTGCACAGGAACGTATTGGACTTGGGAATAGACCATTTAAGATGTACAAGTTCCGCTCCATGGGAGTTCAGGATCCAAAGAAAGAAGCCAAGGAATGGACAACCAAGAATGATGCCCGTGTTACACCTGTCGGACGTATCATTCGTAAGACAAGCCTTGATGAACTTCCACAGTTCTGGAATGTACTAAAAGGTGATATGAGTCTGATCGGTCCACGACCAGAACGTCCACTCTTTGTTGAGAAGTTTAAAGAAGAGATTCCTCGCTATATGATCAAACATCAGGTTCGTCCTGGTATCACAGGCTGGGCACAGGTCAACGGATTCCGCGGTGATACTTCCATCCGAAGCCGAATCGAACATGACCTTTATTATATCGAGAACTGGTCTTTAGGACTTGATATCAAGATTTTATTTCTTACATTCTTTAAAGGATTTGTCAATAAAAATGCATATTAATAACAAAACGGATGGACATTTTCATCCGTTTTTTGTTTAAAGGGGGAACTACTTTATGGCAAATAAAAAACATATTAAAAAAAGACGGCTATCACCAATTCGTTTCTTATTTTTACTGATCCTTCTGATCGCAGTACTTATCGGAATTGTTGTTTTTATGCTTCATTCAAAGCTTGGCAAAGTTCAGACAAAAGCGCTGGATCAAAGCCAGCTTGTCACCGTCGATAATGACAACAACATGAAGGATTATACCAATTATGCTTTCTTCGGAATTGATTCACAGACAGGAAGTATGTCTGACCGAGGTAACCGCTCAGATTCGATCATTGTTGTAAGCATCAATAATTCCACAAAAGAAGTAAAACTGCTCTCTATTTACCGTGATACATTTTTAAGCATCAATGGAAAATACAGTAAAATAAATGCAGCCTACTCATGGGGTGGTCCAGAACTTGCCATCAGTACGATCAATCGTAATCTCGATCTGAATATTGAAAAATATGCAACTGTAAACTTTAAGATCCTTGCAAATATCGTCGATGCTGTTGGTGGTATTGAAGTAAATGTTGATAAAAGTATTATAAAGAACTTGAATTCTTATATTAAAGATATGAACCGTATCAATGGTGGTAATTCTTCTACGATCAAAAGTGCCGGAACTTACACGCTTGATGGTAATCAGGCCGTTGCTTATTCCAGAATCCGTTATACAGCCGGGGGTGATCTTGCAAGAGCTGGAAGACAAAGAGAGGTTCTTGAGAAAATTTTCGAAAAGGGTAAGAAAAATCCTTTAAAAATGATGTCTGTTATGGATGAAGTACTTCCACAGGTTAAGACAAATATGAGTCAGGATGAATTATTTAAGATGGTGTTATCTGTATTTAAATATAATATTAAAGACCAGCAAGGATTCCCTTGGAATCAGAAAGAGATGCGTTATTATGGAAGTTATTATGGTTTTCCAACAACACTGAAAGAAAATGCGATCCGCGCTCATGAGTATCTGTTTGGTACAAAAGATTATCAGGTTAGTGATGAATTGAGCAGGATTAATCAGAAGATTATTTATCGGGTTGGGTATTAAAATTATATAATAAATCGGCAGGATTCTATATATAAATCCTGCCGATTATTTTATCGTTCTATTTTATATTTTTCAGGAATTCAAGAAGTTTCTCCCCAACCATCTGCTGTCCATCTTTACAATAGAACAAATCTCTGACTCTCTGTCTCTCTTCAACAAAATGATCTTCATCCTTCGCGATACTATCTAATTCCGTCATTAATTCATCAAACGTCGCCGCCTTATAACCCGGTGTTACTTCGTCGTAATCATAATACATCTCACGATCATTCTGAAGATAATCTTCATAATCAAAGTTATAAAAGATCAACGGACGATCTAACAACAGATAGTCAATATAAGTGCTTGAATAATCACTGATCAGAATATCCGTATCCATTAAAATCTCCTGAATATCCATGGATTTCTTCGTGATATCTGTAATATTAGAATACATTGAGAAATCAACTTCTTCATTCTTATGATAGAAATGGCGACGTATAACAAATACCATATTATGCTCTACACACCACTGATTCAGCTTCTCAAAATCAAACTGTTTCCTCAATGGAAAGACTATTTTCCCTTCCTGTCTGTGTGTTGGTGCATAAAGAACAACTTTCTTACCCTTAGCTGCTTTCTCTAACTGATGGGATGGTGTAAACATTCCATTCTTATCATAAAACACATCATTCCTTGGCTGGCCCAGTGTTAAAATGTGGTCTGGTTTTCTTCGGAATGCACTTTCGTAGATTTTTGCATAAAAATCACTGGTTGCAACAACGTATTCTCGTCCTAATGGAATCTCCTGAATCGCTCGTCTTAATTTCTGCCCTTTGCTGTCCCAGTTCTTTACTTTATCATCATCATATCCGACTTTCTTTAATGGAACCCCATGCCATAGATTTAAGAACACGGCACGTCCCATAAATGTATGATTGACATCACTGATTCCATTGCATACAACAACATATTTGGCTCGAAGCTGCATCCATATTCCTTTCAGGCTGTTAAACATATAGGCTTCATAGCCAAGTTTTCGAACCTTCGCACAAACCTTCTCGTCTTTTGTGATCCATACTGGACGGATATCATCGTGTTCCTGTGCTTCCAGAAATAAATATCTTGGATTATCTGCAAACTGCTCTCCCAGCCACGCCCCAAATATATAGATCTTTCTGCTTCTTGGAAACAGACAGGAAAGATACATAACCAGATATTTCCCAATAAGTCCTGCTGCTTTTTTCATAAATCCCCTTTATCCCCACAGCCACTGCATCAGCTTGCGGACATTTCCTTCCTTTAATACATGGTTGTTCTTGTAGAAGCTTAAACGACGCAGCTTTCCTTTATAATATAACTCACCATAACATGCCAAAAGTTCGTATACGTCCAGACTGTCTATCTCTTCTCCATAAGTATCCACAAAGCCTTGTACCTGCTCCATAGATTCGATCATCATCCTGCGGTAACTGTTCTTGCCTTCTTTGAGACGATGATATAAATACACCGGATTCTTAGCATTCTTGGCTCCAACAGAATTGTTGCCATGCTGGCGATAGTACATCGTGGATTCATTGACAAATCCAATCTTACCAAAGACTTTCGCAATCAATGCTGCCCAGTAATCATGCATAATGATCTTGGAAATTGGAAGTTCCCGCAGAAAATACTGCTGTAAGCATCGATTGATCATCACAGTACATCCGGTCACTGAATTCTGTACCATCAGCTGATTTAACACAATTCTCTTTGGAATATCTGCATACTGGAAAAATGATTCTGCGATCATCTCCAGATTGCTGTCCGCCACAGAAAGGTCGGAATGTACCAGAATCGGTATCTTATCTCCATAACGTGCTTCCAAAGACTCCATCTTCTGTAATGTCAGATAAATCTTATCCGGTTTCCATACGTCATCCTGATCACAAAACATAAAATATGGTCCATAGGAATTACGCAACAGGGAAATGAAGTTATCCTTGGCACTTCCCTGCGGCGGATCATTCTTTATGATCGTTACCTGATCTGGATGTTTCTCGCTAAATTCTTCTATAATACTGATCGTATCATCGGTAGAACCATCATCCCCAACGACCAGCTGCCAGTTTTCATAGGTCTGAGCTGCAATTGATTCTAACTGCGCCTTTAAATAATCCTCTCCATTCAATGTCGCTAACAGAATCGTTACCATAATGTTTTCAAACCTCCTGACAAATTTATTTATCTGCTTTTCTTCTTAATCAGATCAACAATATGCTCTGATGCATGTCCATCATCGACATGGTTGTATTTTGCACTGTATGCCTGATATTTCTCTTTCCATTGTGATGGATCATAAGTCTTGATATCCTGAATCAGCTGGTCTGTATTCTTAGAAATTGGCCCTGGTGCCTCTTCAACGAAATCAAAATAGAATCCTCTAAGGTTTTCTTTATAATTCTCCAAATCATATGCAAAGAATAACATTGGTCTCTTTAATAAACTGTAATCAAACATTACAGAAGAATAGTCTGTGATCATCATGTCTGATACAAGATAGAGCCATGCAATATCCTTTGTCTCATCAAATGTATAAACGAATCCTTTGTATGGACTCCAGTCGATCTTATCTGATACAAGATAATGATATTTTACGATGAAAATATATTCATCAGATAATTCTTTCTGCGCCTTATCAAAATCAAGTTTGGATACAAATTTGTATTTTCCTTTGACACTGTACTCATTATCTCTCCATGTTGGAGCATATAAGATAATCTTCTTGTCTAATGGTAATCCAAGTTTCTTCTTATACTCTTTGATCTTTTCTTTGTTGTTATCTCTGATCAGAATATCATTTCTTGGATATCCAATCTGAAGGATCGGTCTGTCTTTAAATGCAAAACAAGATTTAAAAATCTCTGTTGAAAAACTATTCTGTGATACAAGGTAATCCCAGTCGTTGCATGTTGCAAGAAACTTTCTGTGATATCCTTCGATGTTTGTACTTCCACCCATATCCATACGATCCATATCAAGCGCTAATTTCTTAAGTGGTGTTCCATGCCATGTCTGAATATATGTTACATTCTTTTTCTTTCTGCAGTACTTAGGCTGACGGCTGTCAAATACCCAGAATCCTGCTCTCATCAGATACCAGAAATATGGGAAATAGTTATTTCTGATCTTCTTGCAATTCCCCGGTACCTCAATGCTTGTATCAAATAAAAACCAGATACATTTATATTTCTTATCTAATCCCTGACGGATCATCTCCTCATAAATATAACGAGGATTTCCTGTATAGTTTCTTCCGTTGCTACTCTGGAAAATGATGATCTTCTTGCTTGTTGGAATTATATGTGTTAATTTCTTATAAATTTTAATTGTATATTTTTTAATTAACTGTTTAATATTCATAAAGCACTATTCATCCTCTTTTGTAATTGTTGTTCCAAGTCCAAGATCCTTCTTGATCTTTGTTGTAGAGATTCCTTCTGTTCTTGGAAGATAAACAACTTCGCAATAATCTTTTAAGAAATCAAATTTACCTTTCCAGTCATCTCCCATAACAAATGTATCAACATGATATTCCTGTACATCTGAAATTTTCTGATCCCAGCTATTTTCTGGAATTACAAGGTCAACATAACGGACTGCTTCTACTAATTTTTTTCTTTCTTCATAGGTAAAATAACATTTCTTCTGTTTTTCATTCCAGTTGAATTCATCTGTTGAGACAACAACGATCAGATAATCTCCAAGTTCTTTTGCTCTTCTTAACAGATTGATGTGTCCTGCATGTAACAGGTCAAATGTTCCATATGTGATAACTTTCTTCATTATTAAAAACTCCTTGTACTCTGTTTTATTTTGTTTTTTCTTCGTATACTTTACTTACTTCTTCGATTGAACCACGAGAAATGATCTGTCCTTTCTCCAGTAAAATCGCTTTATTACAAAGTCTCTTTACCTGATCTAAGGAATGAGATACGAATAATACCGTAACTCCTTTATCAAACATACTCATGATCTTCGCTTCACTCTTCTTTCTGAATTTGGCATCTCCAACAGATAATACCTCATCCAGAATCAGAATATCAGGTTCTACTAATGTTGCTACGGAGAATCCAAGTCTTGACTTCATACCTGAAGAATAGTTCTTAACCGGCACGTCAATAAACTTTCCAAGTTCAGAGAACTCAATGATCTCATCTAATTTTTCATCTAAGAACTTCTTTGAGAATCCAAGAACTGCTCCATACAGATAAATATTCTCACGTCCTGTATACTGCTGGTCAAATCCAGCCCCAAGTTCCAGAAGTGGTGCGATCTTTCCTTTTGATGTTACTGTTCCTTCTGTAGCTTTTAATACTCCTGCGATAACCTTTAACAGAGTACTCTTTCCTGCACCATTCAATCCAAGAATACCCAGACGATCTCCTTTATTCAATGTAAAATTAATATCTTTTAATGCCCAGAATTCATTATATGAAATCTGATGTTTTAATAACTTAATTACATAATCCTTTAAGTCATCTACTTTTTCCTGACTTAAGTTGAACTTCATTCCAACATGTTCAACCTTTAATACTTCTTTCTTTGCCATGATACCCTCCTAAATGTGCAGAATGAATTCATCTTGCTTCTTATAGAAGAAAACCAATCCTACAATCACGCTTACAATTGCAAATACTACGGATGCTGCTAAAAATTTCATATTCATTGGCATACCAAAAACTGCCTGTCTGAAGTTATGGATCAGAAGATATAATGGGTTACATTTTAAAATCCATCCAAATCCTGACTTTAATAATCTGTCTGGTTTATAGAAAATTGCAGATGCATACATAATGATCATCAGTCCTACAGACCATAAATACTCTAAGTCTCTGAAGAAAACTGCCATTGTTGATAAGATCATTCCTACTCCAAAAGCTGTAATCAATAATAAAATCAGCGGAATGATTGCCTGCAACAGATAAACTGTTGGATATACCTTCAAAACAATTGATACAACAACCAATACAATTAATGAAATTGCAAAAATAATGTAGTTAAATAAAACACTTGATAATGGATAAATATACTTCGGTACATATACTTTCTTTATCATTCCAGAATTCGTTCTGATTGCCTTCATTGCTCCATTCGTCGCAGATGAAAAGAAACTATACATCAATCGTCCACAAAGAATATACACTGGGAAGTGTGGATCTTTGTTGCCAAACAATGTACCGAATACTACACTTAATACGATCATTGTCATTAATGGTTCCAAAAGTGTCCATAAAATTCCAAGATAAGATCTTCTGTATTTTAACTTGACACCCTTCTTTACTAATTCCCATAAAAGGAATCTGTACTTTTTAAAATTCTCAATATACGCTTTCACTGTACTTCTCCATTTTTGTTATTTGATTTAATCTCTGTGATATTATACTCTTCATCGACAAATTATTCAAATTATTTATTATTATTCACAAATTGTTATCAATTTTCTTGCTTCATCCAGATAAATATCTTCTTCTGGATTATCATAATCATAGATCAAATACTGATCAAATTTTGCCAAATACTGATCATTTAAATCAACTCCACAAACAACATATACATCGTCTCGTAAGTCCATATCATCTAACTGTGCATATACTGCATCTGATACATAGCGAATATTATCCAAAAGATAAAGTTTGGCATGTGCTTTTTCTTCTTTAATCTCCAAAAATCTTGACAATAACTTTTCAAAGTTTTCTTCAGAATAATTGGTAATATTCGTAACACAATTATATTTTGTCTTTTCTGGTTCTTTTACAACAGTTATTGTTAAGTTTCCGCCAGATCCTTGTTGATTTAATACAAAAAACTGATCATTTTGATAATAACAATGATTCACTTTTTGTGTTACAGCAAATTCCTTTGGTATACGATCTTTTAATACTTCAAGCTTTGTATTAATATCAAAATTTTCTCTTACATAATTGCATGCTTCATTTGATATAAGATACATCTTATCATATTGATTGCAATTTTTTATATAGTTATTTACTTTATTGGCATATTCTTCATTGCCCTGCATCATTTTATACTCTGACTCAAAATTTCTATATGCTATCACATATTTCTCTGGAATATCGCTTTGCAAAATCAACATATGCCATAATCCCATCTGTTTCTGAGCCATATTGTCACATACAATCACTTTATCAAAAGAAGCTTCTCCAAAAATTCTGTACCATTCATTTTGAATAGTATCTCTTGAGATTTCCTGTCTTAATTCCTGATAGTTATTTAACTCAAGATATTTTCCTATCATACAATGATATTTGACATACTCTTCTTTTTCTGCATTCATATGGCCTGATCTCATCAAAATTCTGATATTTTTATTTAGCGCTTGTAATACTTTAATTTGTGCAGCATTTCGTACTATCTGACTTACTAGAGTAATATCATATTTCTGATAATCAATGTCATCCAAAATTCTTTTTAACATTGGATGCCACCATTTTGCTCCTCTGTAGTCAGCATAAATCAATATCTTCTTTTTTTCATCTTTGCATGTGACAGTATTTTCTATTTTTTCATTTTTACAAATCTGTTCTAATATCTGGCTGAATTTTTCAGGATCTACTTTATCCATCTCAATAATTTCACCAGAATATATTGATCTTAACTGATAATTTTCTTTCAAATATTCTTCCGTCATCTTGCTATCTCTAGAAAAAATATAACTTGCATTTAATAAATCCCTAGTTACCATTCTCCTCTGATCAATATTCTCTTTTGTAGAATATTCCTGAATATCTTCATAAAAACTATCTTCAAATAATCTAACATAAATCTGTTCTTTTCTTGCCATGAAATAATAAGGCATTCTTTTATTCGAAATAATTATTTTCGAAGTTGCTGCAGCTTCTTTATATCCTAATTCTTTTTGAGAAACAATGTCTACATTACTAAATTTGCCTTTTAAAAACTCTTTTTCTTCTAATGTTTTAACCCCTACAACAAATTTATAATCGGCAAATTCCTGTTTATCACAACATGCTTTTATATAACAATTCATCATTGCATGCTTATTATTCGTAGTTTCAATATTAAATAAAATAATATTTTTAATTGTTTTTTCTAATTCTTCGCCATATTCTAATGCCTTTTTCTGCACATCTGTTGGATCTTGAATATTACTCAAAGCTTTCTGATACGCATCTTGATATTTATCTGTTTGATTTTCAATCATTATAATTTCTCCTATCCTAATCCAGCAATTTTTCAAAGTCACCGTAAGCTTCTTCATTATATCGTTCTGGGCTGAAACTATATGATGGTACATTTCCTAACATAAATTCTTTCATTCCCTGATAAATTGACTCTTCATCTGTATCAATCAGTAACTGTCCATTTTCCATGACACTATCACTTACAGAAGAAAACTTTCCAATAATTAATGGCATCTGTAATGTTCTTGCTTCTAAAAGCACAATCGGCTGACCTTCATGTAATGATGGAAGAATAAAACATTGACATCTCTTCATATAAGCAAATGGATTGCTTATATTTCCTGTAAGAATCACCTTTCCTGTCAGGTTTTGATCAAATATCTCTTTCTCTATTTGCTGTTTTAATGTTCCATCCCCAATGATATGTAATCTTGCCTGTGGATACTCCTTGCTTAATTTTGCAAATGCTTTAATCAATGCTAGATGATTTTTTTCAGTAGACATTCTTCCAATTGTAACAAAATTAATATAATTCTCTCTTGGTGCTTCCATTAATTCTAATTTCTTCGTACTTTCTGATTCATCCTGCTCAGTTTTAACCAGATATACTTTTCCATTCATTTTAAGTTCAATATCTTCTTTTAAGCATGCCTGAATTCGGTCAAAGTTTAATGTATTCGCTGCATAGAAAAATTTATCTTTTGTTTTTGGCGTCTGAAGATTCTTTTTATTAACCTCCATAACTGTTTTGCTGCATGAAACAATTTTATCAAAATATGGATATAATGAGAAAACAGTTCTCAATTTGATAATATGTGGCTGTTTACCATTGACGACCTTTTCTCTATCTGCTTTCAGATCATTATGCTGCCAAATAAGTTTTTTAGCACCTTCCGCATGCAGTAAAAGCATGCTAAAAAACGGAGAGTAACCTGAAAAATCAATTACATAATCAAAATGTGTCTGTCCAAAACATCTTCTAAACTCTCTGTCAAACATATCATGCGGAAATTGTTTCATAAAGAAATCATTTTTTATTCCCGTTTCAAAGAATACTTCTTTCATAAAGTCTTCTTTAAAATCAGCATTCCATGTTCCTACTCTTTTTAATGTACGAACATTTTTGTTTAATTCAAGAACTCTGTTTTTTGCAGCTGTATCATTTGCACCTGCACTTACATACGCAGTTACATCATATTTATCATAGTCAAAGTTATTTAATAAACTCATAAATGAATGTGTAATTCCATTTTCTGACATCGTACCACGGAATAATAAAACTCTTTTCTTTTTCTTAGTATCTGCTTTTCTTAAATTGTATCCTTCTTTTCCATCAAGAATAATTTCCCATACTTTTTTTGATACATTTCCATCATCTCTTGGACATGCCCATTCAACATTTTTATTATAAATTTCTTGATATTCCTTCTGTACATCTCCAATGTTATTAATCCAACCTACAACATCATCTAATTCTTTTGTTGTTGGACCTGGTAATTCCTCTAATGGGAAATACACACCTCTATATCCTTTATACATTTCCAAATCCGGAATATAGAATAATATCGGACGACCTGTATCTAAAAAGTCAAAATAAATACTTGAATAATCTGATACAAGAATATCAACAATTGATAAAAGTGAATTAGTATCAATTGTCGCAGGTATAAAATCACCACTTAAACTTGGATCATCCTTAATAAATCGATACACCTGTTGATGCGGTTTCACAAAAACCTGATATTTCTCTGTATCAATACGACTTTTAACTTTGTCAAGAAACTCAAAATATGCATTTAAACCTAACTCAGGTTTCCCAAAATCGCTTCCTTTCCATGTTGGAGCATACATGATAATCTTCTTATTTGGATCAATTGTAACCCCCTCATGTTTCAACTGATCTATCACTTCATCACGATCCGCATGATAAATCATATCACTTCTTGGCTGTCCCTCTTCGATAATAGTACCTTCGTATAATCCATCTAATTTGTATGCCTTTAAGTAGATATCTGAATGGAATTTATTTGGTGAAATAAGATAATCTGCTGATAGAAAATTCCTCATTGTATTAGCTACTGCTATATTAGCATCTGGGAGATCGTATCCCAATGTTTTAAGTGGTATTCCATGCCATGTATTAATATAAATTTGCTCATCTTTTTTTGTCACAAAACCAGGGAATGTACTATTATTAATAATATATTTTGCTTCTGCTAATGCTTTTAAATACTCATTTGAATTAAATTCTACAAAACGAACATTGGAAACATTCTTATATTTATTAATAATATATTCATTATCTTCCATATCGTAAATTGCCCATACATGCTCATATTTATCAAAATCACTTCTGTTCATAAATTCTTTAAATAACGCATATGGACTACAAAGCATTCCTCTTGCTGCAAATGCTTCATATAAAACAATATTCTTTACTTTACATTTTTTATAATACTCTGCATAATCACATCTTCTTTTTGAATATTCGCTTTTATTTCTATTTGATTTTACATGATTATATACTTTTTTTACATGTTCTAATTTCGTTTGTATCATCCAAATAACTCCTCTTATATATATAGCTTCTTTTTATTTTAACACATTTGTTAATGATTTAAAACCACCTAAAAAGGGACATTCCGAAAAATGTCCCTTCCAAACTTACAATATAATATATTATTTTTCAGTGCGATATCCATCTGGATTCATAGACTGCCATTTCCAAGAATCAGCACACATTTCTTTGATTCCTTTTTCAGCTACCCATCCAAGTTCTTCTTTGGCTTTTGTTGCATCACAGTAACATGTTGCGATGTCTCCAGCTCTTCTTGGTTTGATCTCATATGGAAGTTTCTTTCCACATGCTTCTTCATATGCATGTAATACATCTAATACACTGTATCCGATTCCTGTTCCAAGATTGTAGATACTTACCTGTGGTTCCTGCTCAAATTTCTTTAATGCTTTAACATGTCCTTTTGCAAGATCCACTACATGAATATAGTCACGAACTCCTGTTCCATCTGGTGTATCGTAATCGTCACCGAATACTCCTAATTTCTCAAGTTTTCCAACTGCTACCTGTGCGATATATGGTACAAGGTTGTTTGGAATTCCTTTTGGATCTTCTCCGATCAGTCCACTTTCATGTGCTCCAATTGGATTAAAGTAACGAAGTAATACAACATTCCATTCTGGGTCTGCTACATGGAAATCTGTTAAGATCTGCTCTAACATTCCTTTTGTCTGTCCATAAGGGTTTGTGATCTGTCCTTTTGGGCATTCCTCTGTAATTGGAATAAATGCTGGATCTCCATAGACTGTTGCAGATGAACTAAAGATAATATTCTTTACTCCATGATTTCTCATGACATCACATAAGATTAATGTTCCTGTGATATTGTTATGATAGTATTCTAATGGTTTCTGTACAGATTCACCAACCGCTTTTAATCCTGCGAAGTTGATAACTGAATCAATATCTTCTGTATCAAAGATTTTATTTAAAGCTTCACGATCAAGAATATCAGCTTCATAGAATTTTACAGTCTTTCCTGTGATCTGTTCTACTCTCTTTAATGCTTCTTCACTTGAGTTATATAAATTGTCTACTACTACAACTTCATATCCTTCTTTTAACAGTTCTACACATGTATGGCTGCCGATATATCCAGCACCACCAGCTACTAAAATAGCCATGTTCGTTCCTCCATTTTTCTCTGTTTGGTTTATTTACTCTATCTTTTATCATATCACAGTTTTTAGTGATACAAAAGCTTTTATTACTATGCAATCTTCCTATTTAATTGCTCTTCCTTCTATGTAATATCTTTTCTCACTTGCATGTCCCATAGAAAATGTCTTTCTTGGCAGCGTTCCATCTGTCATTACGCTTGGGAATAACTGGTCTTTCTCCATTGCTGGCAATTCGATTCCTACCGCATTTTCTTGGCTTGCAAGTTTCCTTAATACTTCTTCTCCGTGAATATAATCAATGACTCCTGAATTTTCTTTTAAATATTCATCAAGAAATGTCTGAACTTTATCCACTGCTAATTGATGTTCATGGAGGTTCAAATGTAATACTTCTTCTTTATTTTCATAATAACATTTGATTTCTTGTCCATCTTTGCCACAACACTGTTCTTTTAATGTTTCTATTAATTCTTGTGCATCAGTTCCTGTGATAACTCTGTGGATTGGTTCAAACTGCTGTGAATCATCGTGAAGATTTTCAAGTTCTACGAGTGCATATCTAGCCAGATGATTCTCTACATGTTTCCATTGATGATTTTTCTTTAATTTCTCATAACATGCTTTCGCTGTTGCCAGAGAGTGATTCCCATCTCCTACTGCATAATACATTGGATGTTCACTTAAATTCTTGTATTTATCAGCCATCATCTGTTCATATTGCTGTAGCTTCTCTATGAATTGTTCTTTTATCTCTCCATCTACCAGCCATCCTGCAATATGTCCACCTTTCTGCATCAGATCAAATTCATATAGCTTTGACAGGTTGCCTTTATTCTGTGTAATATACTCTAATAATTCATTCTTCCAGTCATCACAAAGTAAGATCACATGTGGCAGTTCAATCGGTGCCTGATATCTGATCTTCATTCTTGGCGGAATTCTCTCCATAACTGTTTTCTCTGTAGAACGGATCTTTGCTTCATCTTCTGGTGTGTAGCTGTATTCTTCCAGGTCGATCGCACCTATGATTCCTCTTCGTATCTTGCCATTCTGTAATGTTCTTTCCACATATATGAAGGATTGTTCGTAGGTTTTCAACAAATGATTGTCTACATAGTTCTTCATTGTGGATTGAATCTTACGAATTTTCTCATCTTCATCTTTACTGCCAAGTTTTGCTTCTGGAAGCATCAGATGTAATGTGGATGGTGCTTCTTTTACATAGTCTTCCACTTCTTTCCAGTATTCTGGCTGTGATGAAAACTGGTCGCAGGCGATGACTGCCCATTTCTTCATAGAATCTACTTGTGGCATTAGTATGTCTGCTGATATAAATGTACTCAATTTATGATTCCTCTTTTCTTAATTTTATAATTCCTTCTCACACATCTCAAGTGCCGCAGCAATTACTGCATCCATATCATAATATTTATATTCACCTAATCTTCCACCAAAGATTACATTCTCTTCCTGCTCTGCAAGCTTCTTGTACTCTTCATACAGCTTTCCATTCTTCTCATCGTTTACTGGATAATATGGTTCATCTCCTGGTTTCCATTCTGAGCTGTATTCACGACTGATAACTGTCTTAGGAATATCATTTCCTTCATCATCTTTTCCAAACTCAAACCATTTATGTTCAATGATTCTTGTCCATGGAGTTTCGGCATCCGTGTAGTTCACTGCTGCATTTCCCTGGAAGTTTGGTTTATCTAAGACTTCTGTCTCAAATCTTACAGATCTGTATTCTAACTCTCCTAGTTTGTAATCAAAGTATGCATCCACTGCTCCTGTGTATACAACTTTATCTGCCAGTGCATCCAATTCTTCTTTATGTTCGAAATAATCTGTATCCAGTCGTACTTCCACATCCCCAAGCATATTAGCTACCATCTTTGTATATCCTCCAACTGGGATTCCCTGATATAATGCATTAAAATAGTTATTGTCAAATGTCAGTCTGACTGGAAGTCTCTTAATGATAAAGGATGGAAGTTCACTACATGGTCTTCCCCATTGTTTCTGTGTGTATCCTTTGATCAGCTTCTCATAGATATCTGTTCCAACGAGACTGATCGCCTGTTCTTCTAAGTTCTTTGGTTCTATGATCCCTGCTTCTTTTTTCTGTTCTTCAATCTTTGCCTGTGCTTCTTCTGGTGTTATAACGCCCCACATCTTATTGAATGTGTACATATTAAATGGAAGAGAATATAATTCTCCTTTGTAATTAGCTACTGGTGAGTTTGTAAATCGATTGAATTCTGCAAACTGTGTAATATAATTCCATACTTTCTTATTATTCGTATGGAAGATATGTGCTCCGTATTTGTGTACATGGATCTTCTCTATATCTTCTGTGTATACATTTCCTGCGATATTCGGACGTTTGTCGATCACTAAGACTTTCTTGTCTTTTTTTACTGCCTGCTGTGCAAATACAGCACCATATAATCCGGCTCCTACGATCAGATAATCATATTGTTTCATTTGCTTTTGTTTCCTTCCTGTCTTTATAATATTTTCTTATGATAATACTTTTTACTATAATATTTTTTACGCTGATAACTTCTTATCATTTTATTACATATCTTCTTCTCAGTAAAGCAAGGATCACCAAGGCTCCCCATCCTGCAAGACTTATGACTACTCCTATTTTTAATCCAGGTGTCATATAATTTAACTCTACCTTATGTTCTCCCGACGTCATGAAAATTCCCATAAACATTCCATTTGCCTTATAGATTTTTGCATTCTGTCCATCAACTTTTGCACTCCATCCTTTGGAATATGGAATTGTGACACATAGCATTCTGTCTTTGTCTGTCTGGAAAGTTCCTTTGAGCATGTTTTCTTTATATTGAATATTTTTAAGTGTATGTCTCTTTAATTGTTTTAATTTATTAAAAGTATCCTGCTTCTTAACCGAGATCAGTGTAATCTCATCATATTCATAATTTCCCGGTGCCAGAAAATCTAACTTTACAGTCTCTTTCTTGTTGTTTGTATGATGATTTAACCTTACCATATAGTCTTTTCTTCCAAAATAATATGGGTTTGTTGGATTCTGAATATGAATCTTCTGCTGTACATCATTGTCACTAATCAAAATACTACTTGTTCCTTTTTTCCCTTCTAATAAAAATATGTCACCCTGTAGTTTTTTTCCTTTATAAACGAGATTCTTAAAATATAAATAGGTTTCCTTATCTTTCTCTACCGGCACTGTAATCGTACAATACTTTTGTCCTTTCGGATATGAGATATCATTCTCTGAAACAGTTCTTGTAGAAATCCCCTGATCTAGTGCATCTTCTATATGCTTGATCGTATTATGTTGCGGCTTTTCATCAAGAACAATACCATTTAACATTGCCTGTTCCCTGCCGACACCATTAAGTTGTTCGTATTGGTCTTCCGTAATGTAGGAATCGTACCCATATCCAAATGGTAAAGCATAAGGATTCTGATACAGTGTAATATTTCTATTTTGTTTTACTTTTTTCATTCCATATGGCACATCAGATGCAGTCGTTTGTTCTCTTCCTATCTTCTTTTTCTCATGGATTGTCATGTATTTTACACCAGATAAGGACAATAACCCGATTCTCTGATCCAATCCCTTATATTTATCTGCATACTGCATTCCAAGTGTCTCATAACTTTTTACTGTATCTGTCACACATTTTGATGTGATACTATAATAGCCACTGATCGTATTAAGATCATTGATCAATCCATAATTCTTATAACGACATCCATCTGCGTGAACTCTGTATAAAGATGGATCTTTAATATTTTTAAGCATCGTAATATTATCTGTTCTTAATTCTTTCAACGCTGTTCCCTGATCTAGAAATTCATTTGCATATGCAGACTGGTCTGTATGAAAACGATAATATCCATGAATTCCTACTGAGATCAGAAGCAACACAGCTGTCACAATCCTTGCACTTCTTGTCCTGCTGTCGTATCCCATCTTCTGAAAGATAAGAAATACTGCATAAAAAACAATCATCATGATACATGCTGCCATAATTCCCGGATTCTTAAGCATTTTTCCACCTGATACGCTGATCACTGCACATAAGATGATATACAAAACAATGCCTGATCCAATCCCGATCTTCTGTCTCTTCGTCATTAGAAACAGTCTTGGATACATCTCTGCTGTCAAAAGTGCTACGATAAAACTTAAGACAAATGCCCATCGGTTATTCGCATAAGATAGTCCATTAAATACATATCCAAAGATTGGAAAGATCAATGCGATCATACTTCCTAAAAATACGAGACGATATTTCTTATGTTTCATTCTTCTTGAAAATAAGGTAAATAACACTACGATTCCTGCAATCGGAAGATATCCTGTATTGGTATTGCTTCCAACATTTCCATAACCAACAAAGTTCTCAAGAAACATCAGATAATATTTTCCAGGATACACGATCAGCGCTTTCCAGTCTGTGCCACTTCCATATCTTCCATTTCCAAGAAAACCAATCACTGATGGAATCAAGATTACTGCTGCCATACAGATTCCAAGAATATAATACCCGCCGAATTTAAGAATCGTTAAGAAGAAGTTCTTGATTCTGTCTTTCTCTGTATATTTGTAAAATCTGATCCATGCATAGATTACTGAAAAGATCGTAAGCATGTAAAAGAAATAATAATTACTGATCGCAGATACATAGATCATAACAATAAACAGATATGGTCTCTGCTTCTGGTAGATTTTCTCAATTCCAAGACAAAGCAATGGAAAATAGATCATTGGATTTAAGAAAAATGGATGGCGCAGTCCAAGACGGAAACAAAATCCGCAAAAGACATACACTAATGCCCCGATCACTGTTCCATACGTTCTCTTCTTCATCTTTCTTGCATACAAAATAAATGCGATTCCCGCCAAATACATTCGAAACAGGATCATAAAGTTGTACATGATTTCTGTATATTTTACCGGTACAAATCCATACAGAAGATTTAGTGGATCTCCAATCGCATAATAATTCAGTGTTGCAATGACATCTGCTCCATAGCCAAGGCTCATATTCCACATCATAAGTTTTGGATGTCCTGCGATCAGATTCTTAACAAACTCCCGGAGCAATTCTCCATAATATGCCAATGCAGAAAAATGCTGGCTTAAGCCATCCTCTACTCCTGCACCCCATACAAAGTTCTTTCCTCCCATAAAAAAAGGAAGGAAGGCTGCCATACACATCAGTAAGAACATCAGCGTATACATCCCATAACAATATTTTCTCTCTTTTTCTCTCATATTCTGTTTCCTCTACCCTTTATCTTATTGCTTTATAGTCACTTTTAGTATATCATATTTTAGTTGAAAATTAATGAAAAATATCTTAAGATGTTAAGTATGTATAAATTTTATTATGGAGGAATAGCTGTTGTTAAATTTAATTAAAAAACTATATTATGATTCAAGAATACGTTATTTATTTTTTGGAGGACTGACAACACTTGTTAATATTGTTGTTTTTGGGATTCTCGAAGGTCCTCTGGGAATTGATTATAAGATTAGTAATTTCTTTTCTGTTGCGATCGCAATCTGTTTTGCGTTTGTCGTAAACAAACTTTATGTTTTTCAGTCAAAGTCTAAAACATTTGGCGATACTGTACAGGAATTTATTAAATTTGTTCTTGGTCGTCTTGTGACAATGGTCGTTGAAGTTGGAGGCGTTCCATTTTGTGTCGAACTGCTTGGTCAGCCAAAGATGGTCGCAAAAATCGAAACACAAGTCATTGTTGTAATCGTCAATTATTTTATCAGCAAATTATTTGTATTTAAATCTGGATCTGAACAAGATAAATAATACGGATTCAGATTCTTTCAAAGAGGAGTAGTTTTAATGAAAGTAACTAAGAAGAGATATTTATTTCTTACATACACTATTTTGTTTGCAATCTTATGTATGATTGTTTTTTATCCATTTTTTACAAACCATTTATCCCTGATCTGGGGACGTTCTGGAGAAGATGGAACATCTCAGCATTTAGCATCTTTGCTTTATTATGGAGATTATATCCGTACTTTCTTCAATAATCTGATTCATGGTAATTTTCAATTTCCTATGTGGAATAATAGTATTGGATTCGGTTCTGATATCATTACTACTTTAAATTACTATGCAATCGGTGATCCATTGAATATTGTTTATGTGTTTGCTAACAAGGCAAATGCATCTTACCTTTATACCTTTATGACACTTTTCCGTGCATATTTAGCTGGTATTTCTTTTATTATCTTTGGATGCTATTTCAAAAAGAATGCTTATGGAATCCTGATTGGAAGTTTTACTTATGTATTCTCCGGTGTATTTCTTAATTTTGCAATTCGCCATCCTTTCTTCTTAAATCCTATGATCTATCTTCCATTACTTGTCGTAGGCGTTGAGAAGATTTACCGTAAAGAAAAACCTTATCTATTCACAATCATGATTGCAATATCAGCTATGAGTAATTTCTATTTCTTCTATATGCTGACTGCCGTTGCCGTGATCTATGCATTGATTCGTTTCCCTATTTATAAGGAAGCTGGATTTTTCAAAACGTTGGGACGTTTTGCTGGATGGTATATTCTTGGATTAGGTTTATCCATGATCTTACTCCTTCCAGTTATTATTGCATTTATGGGAAATGCCAGAAGTTCTTCTGGAGTGAATTATTTTAATATCTTCCTTTATCAAAGGAAATACTATCAGTCTATCATTCTTCAGTCCATCGGTTTCCATCAGATTGGAAGAGGAACTTCACTAAACTTTATTGCCCTTGCTTATTGTGGTGGAATTGTATTATTATTAAAAAAATCCAAAGAACGTTTTCCTTACAAAGCCTCTTTGATCCTAGGTGTTGTATTTACATTATTCCCAATCTTTGCATATATACTTCATGCATTTAGTTATCCTACAAACCGCTGGCATTTTGCACTGGCTTTTATTGTCGGAGCTGTTTTAATGGAAGTTTATGATGATCTTTTAGATCTTACATTAATTCAAAAGATTGGTATTGTGCTTGGAATCGTATTTTATTATCTTGCCTATAAACGTTATGCAGAAGGTGCCATAGACGTTAAATATGCAGCTATTATTCTTATATTAACTGCATTCGTATTATTTGTAGTTAATGAGATTCCATTTATGTCAAAATTCCGTCTAAATCATTTGCTTCTTTTGGGATTAACTTGCTTTTCAGTAAGTTTCACTGGTTTTGGGCATTATTCAACTAGACTAAGTAAAGTTATTAATTCTTATGTTGCATTTGATGAAGCTTATGATTTATTAGGTAAACAGGAAGATTCATTATTCCGCTCTGCAAATATTAAAGTTAATCAGCTTGACCGTGTTGATGCTATGAATGAATCAGTTCCAAACTGGGGAATTATCAGACATATTCCAACTACAACAAACTATTATAGTATCACTGATAAAAATGTTTCTGATTCTCTGGAAAATCTTGGGTTGAATCAATATCAATATAAATTTAAGTTTAAAAAACTTGATATGAGAGAAAACCTTTTAAATTTATATCATGTGAAATATATCGTTATAAACAAAAATAATGCTGCTAAGATTCCAAATGGTTATGAATTAATTAAATCTAACGAAAAAAATAATCTTTATGAAAATAAAAATATTGTACCATTCGGTTATACATATAACACTTATGTTACAGAGAAAGATTTTGCAAATGCAAATGCAGCTCAAAAGGAACAGACCATGACACAAAATGCTGTCATTTCTGATTCAAATGATATTGCTTCTGCTTCATTGAAAAAATCTTCTATCACTGATAATTTAGTCACACATGATGTTTATACTAACTTCTACTACCATAAAACGAAGAAAAAGGAAAAAGTTGTACAGATCCAAATTCCAAAAGAATATTTTAATGATCAATGTTATATTTATCTTCAAAATATACAAACAATTCCTTCTAATAGTGGTAGAAATCATATTCTTTATACAGGGAAAAATAATACCCGATTAAAAGTTGGTATTTCTGGTCATACAGCTAATATCTATAATGCTGAAAAAGATTCTATTTATGATATTGATAATCGAAATTATTTGGTAGAAGTTAATACAGAAAAAATTAAAAAAGATCAGAAATATGTTACCTTATCTATTATCATGAAGCGACGCGCTACTTATAAGATCGGTAAGATTTCTGTCGTACAGATTAACAGCAAAACACAGACTGCTGCATTGAATACTTTGCGTAGCAATCCTCATTTAACTGATATTTCTTATGATGGTGCAAACCACTTTTCTGGAAATATCAAAACAACAGATGATCGTATCTTATGTATTCCTTTCGCTTACAGTAAAGGATGGAAGGCTACTGATAATGGTAAATCTGTAAAAGTAATTAAAGTAAATGGCATGTTCTGCGGTATAGTTCTAAAACCTGGAACTCATAATATTAAATTAAACTACACAACTCCTGGTCTTAAAATTGGTACTTGTATCTCATTGATCAGTTTGATCATTCTAATAGGAATTGCAATTCGTTCACGAAAAAAATTATTAAAAGACTAAATATATCATTTCTTTCGATTAGTTATAACATGAGGCTGTCGCACTAAAGCGGCAGCCTCTTCTAATATTAAAAATTCTTTTTTCATTTTTATTCATCTTTTGATTTCACAACTTCTGATATAATATATCTCGGCCGCATCTTCACTTCATCATAAATCTTTGCAATATAATATCCAATCACTCCAAGACTAAACATCAAAATACTTCCAACCAGCAATAGCAATAAGATCACTGTTGTAAATCCTGCAACTGCATGTCCTGCAAAATACATATAAAGTGACTGTATCCCTAGTATCACTGCAAATACAAAGAACACAATCCCACAAAACGTCACTATCTGCATCGGTGCTGCACTAAACGATGTAATGTTATTGACCGCGTATTTTACCAATGATTTAAACGACCATTTGGAAGCTCCTGCTTCTCTCTCCCGTACGTCAAATTCTACATAGGCTGTCTTGAATCCAACCCAGGAAGACAATGCTCTAAAGAATACATTACGCTCTGGCAGCTTTAGAAATTCATCTGCTGCCTGACGGTCTAATAATTTAAAATCAGATGCCCGAGACATATCAATTCCTGTTGCATCACTGATAATCTTATAAAACGTCTTGGCAAACATCTTATGAATAAAACTTTCTTTTCCTCTGGATGCCTTCACACCCTCGATCACTTGAAAGCCATCTTCCCATAATCTGTACATCTTAACCAATACTTCTGGCGGATGCTGGAGATCGCAGTCCATAACTGCGATACAATCTCCATCTGCCTGCTCAATCCCAGCAAATACTGCGGATTCTTTTCCAAAATTCCTTGAAAAACATATTCCTTTGATACAGGAATCTTCTTCCTTAATCTTTAGTATTTTGTCCCATGTATGGTCTTTCGACCCATCGTTTACAAATACCAGCTCATAGGGTATCTGCTCCCTGCTCAAAATATCTCCTACCACCTTGGCAGTTTTCTCAATCATCTGTTCTTCGTTATACGATGGAAGAACAACTGATAATTTCTTACCCATTCTACCTCTAACTCCTTAATTTTCTATTCGACAGTGATTTTCGCACTTACATTATCTTCGATCGTCATGTTCTTAATCTTTGTTAATTGAATCTGTACGGTATGTGTTCCCGGTTCATATAATCTCATATCCAGTTTTGGATTCAGATCTTTGACAACAACCTTATCGATAACTGAACGTAAACCACTGATCTTCACTTTAATCTCCTGATCGTCAAATGTCACAGCATAATTCTTTGTATTATTGATCAGTGCAATCTGACTTGTCGGTATCGTAAGTGTACGACTCTTTTTCTTTTCTATGTTCGCACGTATTACCACATTCTTAATCTTATCTACGGATTTCACAAATGAAATTCCATCTGGAAGCTTGATATCTGATGCTTTGATCGTCTTTTCAATGCTCTTTGTACTGTCACTGATATCCAGCTTCACCAGTTTGATACTGTCAACCTTGTCCAGGTCTTCTTTCGATCCTGTGATCTCGATATGTTTTGGCTGATAATCAATACTTCCAAGAACATATCCTTTTCCCGGACTTCCTTTGGTATCCACCTTAAATGGAACAATCTTAGTTCTTGACAGACCAATCTTGACCTTGATCTTGTTCGTATCCAGTTTAATTCTTTCCTGACTTACCTCGTCTCCGTCTTCATCATAGCATTTTACACTCTGTGTCATTGTGACATCTTTTTTGACACCAGAAACGTTGACAACTGCAACAATCTGTTTAATTCTGCTCACAACGCTCTTTGGCCCGGATATGGAGATAAGATTTGGAGTTGCTGTCTGTGTACTGACAGTATACCCGCTTGCAGGCTTTCCTTTTACTTCCATAACAACTGGAATCTGATCACTCTTCACATCCTCAAGCACAACCTTAATCGTTGCATTTCCTGTATCTACATCTAACTGACTCTTATACCTTAATGCCTCAACCTTAATCGGAATCGCATGAACATCGGACATAGACGATACATCCGCAGTCGCACGGAAATCTGACTTCGTCAAACGGTCTACAATATCTTTCTTTCCTTTAACGGTAAAACTCACTGTATCTCCAGATTCAATCTTATATGTCTGATTCAGTTCATCTAATACCTGTTCATTCAGCATATCTACAGGAACATCACTAAATGTCTTCTTAATCACAGGATTATCCGTATTAATTACAAACATCCAGAGCAGAAATGCAAAAACAACAGAAAGTA
This sequence comes from Anaerostipes amylophilus, assembly GCF_025567365.1. Lineage (NCBI taxonomy): Bacteria > Bacillati > Bacillota > Clostridia > Lachnospirales > Lachnospiraceae > Anaerostipes > Anaerostipes amylophilus. Next base: position 84,636 of record NZ_JAOQJG010000001.1, read on the forward strand.
TTTTCAATAAAAGATCACTTTCAATTCTTTTTCTCATTACGATTCCGTCCCTTCCATAATTTAAACTTCTTATTCTGTCCTTTTTCTTCTCTCAATACAGAAAGTTCATCTCTAAGCCCCTGCGGATCTAAATGTCTGATGATCTTTCCATCTCTTGCAATCGAAATTCCTCCTGTTTCCTCTGAGACGATGACTGTAAGACTGTCTGACACTTCACTGATACCTACTGCAGCTCTATGTCTGGTTCCCATCTCTTTGTCTATCTCCACACTATCACTTAATGGAAGGTAGCATGTTGCAGATACAACTCTGTTGTTCCTGATGATCACTGCTCCATCATGAAGTGGTGTGTTATGTTCAAATATATTGATCAGCAGCTGGCTGCTGACTTTAGCATCGATTGGAATTCCTGTTCGCTCATATTCTCCAAGTGCAACCGTTCTCTCCAACACGATCAATGCTCCTGTCTTTACTTTACCCATCTCAATTGCTGCCCTTGAAATCTCCTGCAATGTTCTTGCAGTATATTCCTGTTCTTCCTGTCTGCTCTCCGTAGAGAAGATATCTGTTACCCAGTTCTTCCTTCCAAGCTGTTCCAGTGCATTACGAAGTTCTGGCTGGAATACAATCAGAATTGCTGTAATTCCAACGCTCATCGTATTAGACAGAATCCATGATACTGTGTGGAGCTGCAGAATATATGCTGCAAATGCGATACAAAGAAGGATAATAATTCCTTTTAATAATACCCATGCCCTTGTTGTCTTGATCCACTTAACGATCAGATAGATCATAACACTAACGATCAAAATATCTACAATATCATTGATCCCCATCTTTGGTATTGATGTCCAATATATATACTTTTCAAGTCCATTGAAAAATTTGCTCAAATCTATTCTCCCTTTTTATGCTCTTTGTCTTGTTCTTTATGTTCTTTTCTTCTTAAACTGAATCTATGTGCCGGTGCTGTGATCTGCGTCACATTAAATTCTTCTTCTTCCACAGATACCTTTGGCACTGCTCTTACATAATAATAATATTCTTCATCTTCAAATTCAAATGTCTCTTCTCTCGTGTAGTCTATTACATTATATAAAAACTGGATGATGATCGCGATCACGATACTTACTACGACCATCCCGATCTGTGCCAAAATAGAAACTTCACTGTTTGCAAAATATCCACCTGCAAACAATAAGATTACATACGCTGCTCCTCCTACCAGAATTGATACTTCCCAGCTGCGTGCCGCACCTTTTCTTCTGATCGCAGTTATCAGTACCACGATCAAACAGAATATTCCAAAATACAGCAATAATTCCTTATTATCTATTGCTCTTGCTGCGACCAGGCTGTATATCTTTCCATGTGCTGCTCCTGTCTGAAGCTGTGTCACCGCCTGTGAGACCATCGTTGCAAGATAATAAATAAATGTTCCCATTAAGATAGCAGGAATTCCTGCAATTCCTGCAAACATTCCTGCAAAGATCGGAATGCATGCTGGCAATTGAAAGTAAAAGAATACCGGTACCATCATCAAATAAATTCGTGTCTCCGGAAATACTCTTTGGTACACTAAAAAATATAACAAAACAGCAAGTAAAAAAAACAATGCAACTTCCAGAGAAACATGTGCCAACTGTAAAAATATGACTACATAGAAAATCAATGAAAGGGCTGATGTTGGAATAAATACATTAATAATTCCCATCATAACAAGGAAAAATGGTGATGCAAAAAAATCTGTATAACCAAATAATCTTCCCATTGCATAAAACAGGATAAATCCGCTTAGAAATCTGATTCCTGATTGAATATATCTTCCTCTTGCTGCTATAAATTTTAAAAGCCGTTCTCTATATATCAATAATTTTTCCATCTTCGTCTTCCTCCGGTGCGATCGTTGGACTTACATCCTCATTCTCTTCCACTTTATAAAGCATCTCGAGTTCCTCCAGATGTTTGTCATAGATCAGAACTCTTGCCCTTACTTCATCATAATGTCTGGCTGCACGTTTTTTTATGAAATGACTATAAATAAGATACACTGCTATATAAATGATCAAAACAACTGCTGCTAATATAATGATTTTCCCATCTCTCAGGTTCATGATCACTGTATCCATCTTCACAACACACAGCAATCCTGTCAAAATAAGATATGCGATCAACAGACAGATACTTGTCTTGATCTGTTCTAATCTGATATAGTCTTTCTTCTCATATTTATAAACACGGAAATCATCTTTCCCGTGATTCTTCTCATATCTGGCCATCTCTGCCATAATCTTTACTTTCTCTTCTGAAATCATATGCTTTCACCTGCTTTTTCAGTCTTATTTTTTATTATAGCATGGAATATAGCAAAAAAAAAGGAGGTATGAAAACTCATACCTCCTAAAATAATCCTTCTTATCCGAAGTATCTCTTTAATAATCCTTCAAATGCCTTACCATGACGAGCTTCGTCTCTAGCCATTTCATGAACTGTATCATGGATTGCATCTAAGTTTGCTGCTTTTGCACGTTTTGCAAGGTCGAATTTACCTTCTGTTGCTCCGTGTTCTGCATCTACACGCATCTCTAAGTTCTTCTTTGTGCTGTCTGTTACAACTTCACCTAATAATTCAGCGAATTTAGCTGCATGTTCTGCTTCTTCGTATGCTGCTTTCTCCCAGTATAATCCGATTTCTGGATATCCTTCTCTGTGAGCAACTCTTGCCATTGCAAGGTACATTCCTACTTCAGAACATTCTCCTTCGAAGTTTGCTCTTAAATCAGCTAAGATATCTTCACTGACACCTTTGGCAACACCTACTACGTGTTCTGCTGCCCATTCTTTTTCTCCTTCTACCTGCTCTTTGAACTTATCAGCTGGTACTCCACACTGTGGACATTTCTCTGGTGCCTGTTCTCCTTCATATACATATCCGCATACTGTACAAATCCATTTCTTCATAATCTTGTTCTCCTTTATACTTTATATAATCATTTATATTGCTTTGCCTCTCGGCTTAGTGTCTCTGGATTAAAAATAGTAATTGTTACTGTTTTTAACTTGTCTTTATATTACCACCACATTGTATTTTTGTCAATGCTTTTTTAAACAATTTTTACAGATTCCTTTAAAATATACGACGTTTTGTGTGATCTCTCCTGGGAAATTCTCGCTTGCGATCTCATTTAGCTTCTCATCGATCGGTGCCATATCCAGATCAATGACTGATCCGCATTCCTGACATACGAAATGATAGTGTGGATCGGTGCATGCATCGTAATGATCTGCTCCGCCTTCATAAGATAACTTTAGTATCTCCCCGCGCTCGCTTAATAATGCAAGATTTCTATAGACCGTTCCAAGACTAATCTTTGGAAACTCCTCTTTGATGTTCATATATACCATGTCGGCAGTCGGATGGTCTTTGCGAGTCATTAAAAACTTGATGATTGCATCCCTTTGTTTGCTTTTCTTTGTTACTGGCTGCATAACCTCTTCCTTTCCTTTTACATTCAAATAGTAATTGTTACTATTTTTAGTATATGTTTTTTTGAAATATCTGTCAACCATTTTGCAACAAATTGTATTATTTTATGTACACAAAGCAGACAGGAATGTCTTTCCTGTCTGCTTTGTGTATTTTTAAACTTAAGAGGGTTTCTATGAATGTATGTTTCCAATCTTCTTTCATTTAACCTTGGAATACTTTATGTGGATTCAGGATATTCTTTGGATCAAATGCTTTCTTGATTCCGCTCATCAATTCAATGGTTTCAGGATCAAGAGATTCTCTTAAATATGGTTTCTTTGCAAATCCGATTCCATGTTCTCCGGATACTTTTCCACCTAACTGTGCAGCCTTTTCGTAGATTTTTTCCATTGCTGCTGCCATTCGTTTTTCAAATTCTTCCTGGCTTAAATCATCTTTTAAGATATAAGAATGCAGGTTTCCATCTCCAGCATGTCCGAAGCTCTTGATTCGAATATCTACTTCATTATGTAGATTATGCAGATATTCTACCATTTCGTTAACTTTATTTCTTGGTACAACCATATCTACCTCATCCATATCGGTTGTAGATCCTTTGATTGCTTCAAGGAAGGCTCCTCTGGCTTTCCAGATGGATTCTTCTCTTTCTTCTGTGTCTGAGATCAATACATCGATCGCTCCTGCTTCTAAGCATAATTTTGCAACTTTGTCATAGTCTGCTTCGATCTCTTCTGTTGAATTGCCATCAAACTTGAGCAGAAGATACGCATCGGATTGAGAATCTGGGAATTTTTTACCTAGGTATTCTTCTGCATCAATGATGACCTCCCTCTGCATAAACTCAATAGCGGTCGGGATTGCTTTGGACTTAATAATGAGAGGTACTGTGTCAATTGCTTCTTTTAAGGTTTTAAATGGTATCAGTAAGCTTATTGCCTTTTTAGGCAGAGGGAGTAACTTTAATGTGGCTTTTGTGATAAAGCCTAAGGTTCCTTCGGAACCGATCATCAGGTCTTTTAAGGAATATCCGGAACTGTTTTTTACAACCTTTCCACCAAATTCCACTATTTTTCCATTTGGAAGGACAACTTCAAGACCTCTAACATAATCTCTTGTCACGCCATATTTTACGGCACGCATACCACCGGCATTCGTGCTGATATTTCCACCGATTGTTGCAGATTTCTCTCCTGGATCTGGTGGGTAGAAGAAATCGTGATCTTCAACGTAAGCTGCAAGTTCCATCAATAAAACTCCAGGTTCTACGGTGATCGTTAAGTTTTCTTCGTCAAGTTCTAATATATGATTCATAAGGCTTGAATCGATCATGATCCCGTGTTCAATTGCTACGGATGATCCTACCAGACCGGTTCCAGCTCCTCGTGGTGTGACCGGAATATTATTTTCATATGCATATTTCATGATCTCTGAAATTTCTTCTGCGGATGTCGCTTTTACTACTACATCTGGATAGCTGCTTGCTCCACCTAATTCATCATGACTGTATTCTTCATTAATATTTTTCGCATATAAAATTCTTTCTTCATCTTTTACAATATTTTTGATAGCTTCTAAATCTGTTTGATCAAATTTCTTATAACTCATATCTCTTACGCCCCTTTCGCAGCTTTAATCTTCTCGATCAGTTTTGGTACGATATCGTAGACATCTCCTACCAGACAATAGTGTGCTGTCTTAAAGATTGGTGCTTTTTCATCGGTATTAATGGATACGATGCAATCAGAATGATCCATTCCAGCGACAAACTGGATGGCTCCTGATACACCACAGGTAATGATGAGTTTCGGGCGTACGGTTCTTCCACTTAATCCTACCTGACATTTTGCTTCCACCCATCCTGCTTCTGCAAGTGGTCTTGTGCAGGCTACCTGTCCGTCTAATAATTCTGCTAATTCTTTGATCATTGCAAGGTCTTCTTCTTTCTTGATTCCTCTTCCTGCAACGACTAAGACATCGGCAGATTCAATAAATTTCTCTGGTTCTTTCTTAACAATATCTAAAACATCTACGTGTGCTTTGATCTTTTCTTTATCGATTGCACATGGGATGATCTCTCCTTGAGTTTCCTCAGTTCTCTCTGGTGCATTCATGACTTTATATCTTACCGTTGCCATCTGTGGACGATTATTTGGTGTTAAGATATGTGCCATAATGTTTCCGCCAAATGCTGGTCGGATCTGGGAAAGGTCTGTGTTCTCATCCATCTCAAGGATCGTACAGTCTGCTGTCAGTCCTGTTTTCATTCTTGCTGCAACTCTTGGTGCTAACTGTCTTCCAACAGTTGTTGCTCCAGTAAGGATTGCGCATGGCTGATGTTTCTTGATGAAATCTTCAAATACGGATGTATAGGATTCGATCTTAAATCTTGCCAATTCTGGAAAATCGTAAACAAATACTTTATCAACTCCGTAATGTAATAATTCTTCTGCTTTGTCTTCGATGTTATTTCCCATAAATAAAGCATATACTGGGTGATTGATCTTACTTGCCAGTTCTCTTGCTTTACCGATCAATTCGTATGTGACTGGATGAATCTCTCCATCAACATGATCGACATAAACAGCAATTCCGTTCCACTGACTCTTATCAATCTCTTCTTTCTTCTCATCTTCTACATATTCTACTGCTCCAGCTGGTCCTTTCTTTACACAAAGTCTGCACATCTTACATGCAGCATTGATGGAAAGTTTTCCGTCTTTTTCTTCCATTGCTCCAAATGGACAAATATCAACCAGAACCTGTGGATCTTCTACTTTTTCCTGATGTATTACTAATTTTGGCATTCTCATTTCCCCCTTTTAGATAAATTTCATATCTGTGATCATATGGAATAATTTGTCTGCGACTTCACTTCCGTCTCCGTCCCATACTTCATGATGGTCATTCGCTGTTGGAGGGAAAATTCGTTTTACCTGTGTTGGTGATCCATTTAATCCATAATGTGTTTCATCTTTATCTTCCATGTCATCTAAGGAATATACTTCAATCTCACGGTCTGCGGTATCCATCTTCTTTACATAGGATGGTAATCGTGGCTGGAAGATGTCTTTATCTACGGATAACAGACATGGATACTGAACTTTGGCGATCTCTAGTTCTTCCGGCAGATCCATCTCGATCGTGATCGCATCGGATTCTACCTTTGATATCTTCTTTACATTTGATACACTTGGGATATTTAACCATTCGGATACTTCGGAACCAACCTGTGCTGTATCTCCGTCAGTTGTCTGTTTTCCACAAAGGATCAGATCAAAATCTCCCATCTTCTTGATTCCTTGTGCAATCGTATAACTTGTGGCGAGTACATCTGCTCCACCGAATCGGCGATCAGATAACAATGCCCCACGGTCTACTCCCATTGCAAATGCCTCTCTTATAACTGCCATTGCCTGTGGAGGTCCCATACTGATCACGCTGATCGTTCCTCCTACTTCTTCTCTGATCTTAAGTGCTGTCTCTAACGCATACAGATCATATGGATTCATCTTTGAATCGGCCCCGTTTCTTAACAGTACGCCGGTTACCGGATCAACTTCTACCTTATTAGATGCCGGTACCTGTTTGATACATACTAAAATATCCATGACTATTCCTCCTCATTCCTAAGACTTTTATATCCTTTATCTTAAGCTGTCCGCTCTTAATTGGTACTACCAATTTTCTTTTAAAAAAATTTGGATGTTTGATGCATCCATTTTATTTTCTCATTATACTTTGTCTTATTGGTACTACCAATTTATGTTTTTATTATATATATCTTGTCTGATTTTGTAAAGTACTATTTTTTATTTTTTGTTTTTTTGTTAATTCTGCATAAAAAAGAAGAGCCTTATTGGCTCTTTCTTTCGAGTTCTTTGTGAATAATTTTATCAATCATTTCAAAATGTTCCATCAATGCTTTCTGTCCATTGACCACATCTCTCTTTAATAAACACTCAACAATCTGCTTATGTGCTTCTTGTAGCATTCCTTTTCGTTTCTCTGTTCTTAAGATTTCTCGGCGCATCTCAGAAATGAAGATGTCGATCACGTCAGATAATGCATCTAAGATATTCATGATCAGGACATTGCCTGAAGCCTTCGCAATCGCGTAATGAATCTTCTTATCGTACATTGCTTTCTCTTCATCATCTGTACTTTGATCCAACGCATTGACATATTCTTGTAATTCTATGATATCTTTTGACTCTGCATGCTTTACCGCCAGTGCATATGCCCGCATTTCAAGTCCTATACGAATCTGGTTGATCTGATCATAATCTAGCTGATCAAGCATAAACATCATAGAGAGGGCATCTACCATATATCCTTTAAAATTTCCTGATATATAATTGCCTGCTCCCTGCCTGCTTGAAACAACTCCCATGACGGTTAAGATCTTTAGTGCTTCACGGACGGAATTTCTGCTGACTCCAAGCTTCTCTGAAATTTCTCTCTCTGGTGGAAGACTTTGTCCAAGGACGAGTTCCTGATCCATGATCTGTTCTTTGATACTGTCTATGACGATCTCATAGGCTTTCTTCGTTTTTTCCATATTTTAAATATCCATTCTGTCTGTTGCTTTTCTTTTAAATCCTATAATTGTTAATAGTATAACAGATTCATTTTTTTTTGAAAAGCCCTTGCAATATTATCAAAATAGTAGTAGTATGTAAGAAAGTTAGATGTGGTTTTTAATACTATGTTATAGATTTTATCATACTAGAATGACTGGAGGTTTTACCATGACACATAAATTAAAAGATCCCGGAAGTGCTATTACACATTTGATCGGAATGATCCTTGCAGCGATCGTTTCCATCCCTTTGATCATCAAGAGTTTTTTAAGCGGGGACTATGTACGCATTATTTCTCTGATCATCTTTACTTTAAGCATGATCGGACTTTATGGGGCGAGTACTGCTTACCACTCTTTTAATATCTCACCTCGGATCAACAAAAAGTTGAAGAAACTCGACCATGCAATGATCTTTGTTCTGATCGCCGGTTCTTATACTCCGATCTGTACGATCGTTCTTGGCGGTAAGATTGGTTATGGATTATTGTCTGTCATCTGGGCTATTGCAATCCTTGGTATCGTATTTAAGATGTTCTGGGTTACTTGTCCAAAGTGGGTGTCTTCTGTAATGTATATTGCCATGGGATGGCTTTGTATCGTTGCGATAGCTCCGATCATTCATTCGCTTTCCCACACATCCTTTGGATGGCTGCTTGCTGGTGGAATCATTTATACTGTTGGCGGTGTAATCTATGCACTTAAGATTCCTTGGTTTGAAAACCATTGGAAGAATTTTGGACTACATGAGATCTTTCATCTGTTCGTGATGGGTGGAAGCTTATGCCATATGATCTTGATGTTTCAGATTTAATTTTTGCTCCTGCTGGTAGGTTTCTATCAACAGGAGCTTTTCTTTTCTCGTAAGACGTTTGATCTTAGCTTCCCTGCTCATAGCCTCTTGCTTTGTTTCGAATTCTTCGAGGTAGACTAATTCTACCGGGCCTCTGCCTCTGGTGTATTTTGCTCCTTTTCCTTCATTGTGCATCTTTAGACGATGTGTGATATCATTTGTCCATCCTGTGTACAAGCTGTTATCGTTACATTTTAATATGTATGTTACATTTTTCATCTATATCTTCCTCTTTGTTTCTGTCTTTTTCTTTGAAGAAAGGCTGCCAGATCAACTCTGACCGCCTCTCTTCTACATCAGCCAGATATATCTTGGCTGTTATTTCCTTACTATATATTATAGTGTTTTTTTATTTTTGTCACAATTTTATTCCAGATATTTTAAAGGATCTACACTCTTTTTATTTTTTTCCATCTGAAAATAGAGATTGGTTCCTTCTAATGAATAATAGCTTGTCGGCTCTGCTACTTTTGCGATCACGTCTCCTGCATTTACTAAGGTTCCTTCTTTTACTTTTATGTCTTTTAACTGCCCATATAACACGGTGTAATCATTTCCAAGATCCATCAATACCGTTTGTCCATATTCTGCTGATTTTCTGATTTCTCTTACTTTTGACTGCTTGACTGCTTTTACTTCGGTTCCTTCTTTCGCTTCGATCAAAATTCCTTTATTGATCCTGTACTGATCGAGTGATTCAAAATAAATTGTTGAATTTACGCTGTATGGAAGGATGATATTTCCTTTGACCGGCCAGGTTAGTTTTGATGTACCATTATACGTCACACTTTTATTCATAGTACGTTTCGCTTGTGCATTTGCTGTCTTTGTTTTTTCTTTTGCTTGCGCTGTTGTCGTCTTTGTTGTTTGTGTGGTCTTGTTTGTAGCACTGTTATTTGCTCCAATGGATCGTTCTTCTAATTTTATTTCCTGCTTCGCCTGATTTCTTTTCTGTCTGAATGTTGCACTGTAATATGCCATAATTCCAAGAAATAATGTAAATACCACGATCATGATCCCATAATATTTTCTCAGCTGAAATGGGGTTTCTTTGTTGTTTTTTCTCATTTTCATCACCTCAAACATAGTTTTACCCATTTCATATTGTTTATTCATATAGATTTGTGATCCTTGTCTTTGGATAGTAATATTTTAATATTTTTTTATAACTTTTTCCTGTTTTTGCCATCGTTCCTGCTCCATACTGACTCATTCCAAGTCCATTTCCTTTTCCAAGACAGATGATCCTTAATTTTCCTTTATACTGTTCAAAATAAAAATTATTTGATGCTAAATGAAACCAATCTGCAAAATCTTCCCCTTTGATCATCAGTGAATCAGCATAGACTTGTCTTACATATCCATTTTTTGTTGTTCTCCCTATTCTTAAATTTTTTTCTAAGCGATTTATTTTGATATCTTTTTTTGTCTTTGTCTTGATCATTCCAGCGATTTTTTCATAGCTCATGACTTTCACGCTCATATAATCTTTTGCTTCAATATCACTTAGGCTTTCTTTTTCCCTGATATATGGAAGATCTTTTCCAAACCATTCCCTTGAATCAAGGGTCATCCCAACACTTAGTGCATGAAAATATGGTTCTATGAGTTTGTTTTTGTATGTGATAACCTTCCCTCGTGTCTCACTGACTGATTTTTTTCGTTTCTGATCCATGCTCTGATAGCTGCGATTTCCAAGCTTTTTTCTATATTCACTGTTTTCATAAGTTGTATAGGGAAGTTTCTGTCTTGCTATCTGCTTTTTATTTTCCATTCTTCTTATGATATCCGTCCGTAATATTACTGCCTGTGCTTTAACTGCTTCATTTTCCTGATCCATGGAAATCTGTCCCGGCAGTATCTTAAGCAGATATGTTTCAAGATCATCTTTATCATTTCCTGAAATAACCTGATAGCCGCTGTCATAGTTTTCAAACTGAATATTTTTATCTTGCTGGCTTAAAAATACTGTGATCACGTATGGAATTGTGATCAATAAAAATATTAAAAAAAGTATATATATCATTTTATACCTCATTTTCTCCTCCTCTTTTTGTCCGTCTTACTATTTTATGTTACAATAAGGTTACTTAGAACTATCTGAACAGAAAGAGGATTGATTTTATGAAAATATATGATTTTACGATCAAATCACCAAGAGGACTTCATGCACAACCTTGTGCTGCTCTTGCGGCTATTGCACGTAAATCTTCTTCCAAAGTTATCATGGAACACAATGGACAGATCATTGATGTTGCTGATCCGATCCAGATGATGACATCTTCTGCCAGCCTCGGTGAACACATAATCATAAAAGTTTCCGGGAATGATGAAGAAGATATCTTGTTAAAACTAAAGGAAATTATTGACTCGCAACTTTGAGAAGAATATTGTTTGTTATTGTCAAATTATGTTATAATATGTGCTGTATAGGCCTGATCAATGCAGGCCTGATATTTTTGTATGTAGAGAAGGAGTATTTATGGATATAAATCATCTTACCTTGCTGACTGATCTTTATGAATTAACCATGATGCAGGGATATTTTAAAACAGGTAACGACGAAACTGTTGTTTTTGATGTTTTTTATCGTGACAATCCATCCGGAAGTGGTTATGCGATCACTTGCGGTTTAGATCAAGTCATTGATTACATCAAGAACTTGTCTTTTTCTTACGATGATATCGATTATCTTCGTAATCAGGGAATCTTTGATGAGGACTTTCTGGAATATCTTGCCGGATATCATTTTACAGGAGATATCTATGCGATTCCTGAAGGGACTGTCGTTTTCCCAAGAGAACCACTTCTTAAAGTGAAAGCTCCGATCATGGAAGCCCAGCTTGTAGAAACTGCAATCTTAAATATCATCAATCATCAGAGTCTGATCGCTACGAAGGCTTCTCGTGTTGTTTATGCTGCTGGAGGAAGTGGTGTTATGGAATTCGGACTTCGCCGTGCACAAGGACCTGATGCTGGAACCTATGGTGCCCGTGCCGCTGTGATCGGTGGCTGTGATGGTACTTCTAATGTACTTGCTGGTAAATGTTTTGATGTTCCGATCCTTGGAACTCATGCCCACAGCTGGATCATGAGTTTTGATGATGAATATAGTGCTTTTCGTGCTTATGCAGATCTTTACCCTGATTCTTGTACATTGCTTGTGGATACTTACGATACCCTTCGTTCTGGTGTTCCAAATGCGATCCGTGTCTTTGAAGAATTAAGAGAAGAAGGACATATGCCAAAGCATTATGGAATCCGTTTAGACAGTGGTGACCTTGCTTACCTTACTAAGAAAGCCCGTATGATGCTTAATGATGCTGGTTTCCCTGATGCTGTCATTGCTGCTTCTGGTGACCTTGATGAGAATCTGATCTCCAGTTTAAAAGCGCAAGGGGCTCCGATCACTTCATGGGGTGTTGGTACGAAATTGATCACTTCTGAAGACTGCCCTGCATTTGGCGGTGTATATAAACTTGCTGCCTCTAAGCATAAAGGATCTAAAGAATTTACAGCGAAGATCAAGATTTCTGAAAATCCTGCGAAGATCACAAATCCAGGAAACAAAACGATCTATCGTATTTACGGAAAAGAAGACGGTAAGATCCGTGGTGATCTGATCTGTCTCGTTGGGGAAGAATATAATGAAGCTGATGATCTTACGATCTTTGATCCTCAGGCTACATGGAAGAAATCTACACTTGCTGGAGGAACTTATACATTACGCGAACTGCTTGTCCCTATATTTATCAAAGGACAGTGTTTCTATGAGAGTCCTTCTGTCATGGATATCCGTTCTTATTGTAAGGATGAATTAAATACATTATGGGATGAAAGCCGTCGTCTTGTAAATCCACAAGAAGTATACGTCGATCTTTCCATGCCTCTTTACAAGTTAAAGCATGAATTGCTCGATGCAAACCACAAAAAATAATTTAAATATCAAACACAAACTATAACTTATAGAAGGGAGAACGATCATGATTCGTTTTTTTGCGGATATTATTTATCTGTTCTTTTTCCTGACACTGACTGCACCACTTTATCCATTATTTGAGCATTGGAACAAAAGTGGAAAATCTCACAAACGTTCCTCTATAGCACAGCGTATGATTTTAAAATCTTTTAAGCTCTGCCTTGCTATGGCTGGCACGAAACTGGTTGTTGATGGTGAGGAAAATATACCAGATGATACTGCTGTTTTATATGTTGGAAATCACAGCAGTTATTATGACATTTTATGTAGCTATGTTGCGACTGGACGTGGAATGGGATTCTTTGCCAAGAAAGAGATGGAGAAGATTCCTTGTCTGGCACACTGGATGCGTTTTATCAACTGTCTGTTTTTAGATCGTAAGAATATCAAAGCAGGACTTGCTACAATGAATGAAGGTACACAGCTTTTAAAAGATGGATTTTCTATCGCGATCTTCCCTGAAGGTACAAGAAGCCAGGATGAAGATCCTCATGAATTTAAAGAAGGAAGCTTAAGACCAGCTCTGAAAGCCAAAGTTCCTGTCATTCCTATGGCAATTTCAGGTACCGCTGATATTCTTGAGAATAACAAACGTTTTCAGGTAAAACCTGCAACTGTTCATATTACTTTTGGACAACCAATCTATCCAGATCAGCTTGAACGAGCTGAGAAAAAGCATCTCGGAGCTACAATTCGTGAAGAAATTATCGAAATGAGGAAAAAACATAAGACAAGTTAGAAAAAAGATGTTATAATAGTTAAGATATTCAAATGTATATACTAGGAGGAGAAGAGAAATATGAGTATTTGGACAGTCATACTTATTATTGCAGTTATCGCTGCGATCATTCTTGGTGTTCTGTACTTTGTTGGTAGAAAGATGCAGGCCAAACAGGAAGACCAGCGTGCACAATTAGATCAGATGGCACAGACAGTTAATATGCTTGTCATTGACAAGAAACGAATGAAGATCATGGATGCTGGATTTCCTAAGATGGTAACAGACAACATTCCAAAACGTGCCAGATTATCTAAAGTACCAGTTGTAAAAGCAAAGATTGGACCTAAGATCACACCATTATTATGTGATGAAGCAATCTTTGATGATGTTCCTGTAAAGGCTGAGATCAAAGCCGTTGTAAGTGGAATTTATATTACATCTATCAAGAATCTTCGTAATGTAGCACCACCAGAACCAGAGAAACGTGGTTTACGTGCAAAACTTACTAAGAAAAGCGCTGAATATATGCGCAAGAACTAATCTTGTTGTTATATTAAGATTCAGATACAAATCAAAATACCGGAAACTTGTGGTTGAATTCAAGTTTCCGGTATTTTTCTTATTTAAAATTCATTTTTGTTGATTATTGTTTTCTTTCCTGAATCTTTACGATCACATATCCTTTCTCGGTTGTTATATAACCAAGCTTTAGATATTGTCCATCTCTCTTGATATATCCACCCTGTGTAGATGGTAGATGATAACCAAACTTCTTAATAAATTTGTCACCATAGGAAAAATGAACGCCATTAATATCAAAACTTTCTTCTTCCATGTCTTCCTGATCTTCACCTCCGCTTGATGCTGGTGTGAAGTTCTCTACATATCCTTCGACACTCTTATAATTCCCTTGTTTATATGCATGAATCACCTGCATATATCCAAAGCAAAATCTAAGTGCTGCAATCGCACAGATAGCAAGACAAACTGCAGATAACAATTTAAAAAATGGTTTCTTTGAAAATACAAGGAGTAGTACTCCTATTATTCCTAATATTGCAAATGGAATAACCCATCTTGCCTGTATCGTAAAATTACTGGCTTCGTATAATAATTTCATATATATCTAAGCCTCCCTTCAATTACAGTATTCTAAAACTTTTGCGAATTCCATATCACCACCAAATAAGTCTAAGGCACTTCCGATCGTTACATCGATCTTATCGTTTCCATAATCTTTCAATAATTCAAGATCATCAAAGTTCTTAACTCCACCAGCATATGTGACTTTATTGCCATCATACTGAGCCAGAAGTTTCACTAATTCCTGATCGATTCCCTGAGCCTTTCCTTCTACATCGACTCCATGAATCAGATATTCATCGCACCATGACTCTAGTTTGTGCAGCAGTTCTACCGTTAATTCTTCATCAGTAAACTTCTGCCAGCGATCGGTTGTGATATAATATTTATCGTCTTTCTTTCGACAGCTTAAGTCAAGCACAAGATGATCTTTTCCTACCTGTTCTTTTAAAGAATCCAGTCTGTCATAATGAATCTTGCCACCCGCAAATACAAACGATGTTACGATCACATGAGATGCTCCAGCTTCAATAAATTCCTTGGCATTCTCATCTGTGATTCCTCCACCGATCTGAAGTCCTCCTTCAAATGCTTTCAATGCCTTTAACGCCTGTACTTTATCTTCTTCATAATACTGTGAATCTCTGGCATTAAGCATGATGATATGTCCACCGTTTAAATGATTATCTTTATAAAGTTTTCCATAAAATGTACCATCTTTTTCTGATACAAAATTCTCTGTTGCAAAATCTCCCTGATCAAGGAGACTTCCACCTACGATCTGTTTGATCTTACCATTGTGAATGTCAATGCATGGTCTGAATCTCATTTTTCTTATCATCTCCTGTTATTCTGTCATCTCTAATAAGTCAAATGCTTCCCCACTTGGATCTGCCTTAAATACCATTCTCTCATGTGTCGTTGGATGGTCAAATGCAATCCTTGCTGCGAACAGTCCGATCTCTTTGTATTTCTTCTTTGTCTTCTGATAAATTGGATTATACTTTGTATCTCCCCAGATTCCAAATCCTCTGCTTGAAGTCTGGACACGGATCTGATGATGACGGCCTGTTTCTAAATGGATCAGACAATATGTGTATTTCATCTTAGAATCTTCCATCATATCAATAACTTCGTAATCAAGAATAGCTTCTTTTGCACCTTTCGTTCCTTCTTTGACGACTTTGGATACATTATTTTTGGGGTCTTTTAATAAGAAGTCTCTGAATGTTCCCTCATCATCAGGAAGCCATCCAGTTAGTACCGCCTGATAATCCTTCTCAAAAGTATGATCTTTGATCTGTTCTGTCAGTGATGCTGCTGCCTGCTTTGTTCTTGCAAATACCATAACACCACCAACTGGTCTGTCTAAGCGGTGTACCAGATATAGTTCTGGCTCTCCATCTGTATTTTCCTCAAAAAACAGTTGATTCTTAAGCTGATGCAAAAGATCCATATCTCCTGTCTTATCGCTGGAAACTGGAATTCCTTTTGGCTTCTCGCATACAACAATCTGTTCGTCTTTGTATATGATATTTATCTTTTTATTTTTTCTCATAAAAATCTCCTACATCTTGAAACGGTATCCAACACCCCAGATTGTCTCGATATACTGTGGTTTGGCTGTATTCACTTCAATCTTCTCTCTGATCTTCTTGATATGAACTGTAACAGTTGCAATATCTCCCAAAGATTCCATATCCCAGATTTTATTGAATAATTCCTCTTTTGTAAACACTCTGTTTGGATGTCCTGCAAGAAATGTTAAAAGGTCAAATTCTTTTGTTGTAAATACTTTTTCTTCGCCATTTAAATATACACGTCTTGCTGTCTTATCAATCTTTAATCCTCGAATCTCAATGATGTCGTTGGCTTCCATCTGATTATTTACAAGTCTCTGGTAACGATTCAGATGTGCCTTTACTCTGGCTACAAGCTCACTTGGGCTGAATGGTTTTGTGATATAATCATCTGCTCCGAGTCCTAATCCTCTGATCTTATCGATGTCTTCTTTTCTTGCAGATACCATAAGAATTGGAATTTCTTTGGCTTCTCTGATCTGTTTGCAGATTTCAAACCCATCAACTCCTGGAAGCATGATATCAAGAATGATCATATCAAAATCTTCTTTTAATGCTTTCTCAAGTCCTTGCTGTCCATCTGTTTCTATTTCTACTTCAAATGAACTAAGTTCTAAATAATCTTTCTCTAATTCTGCGATTGAAAGTTCGTCTTCTACGATTAATACTTTGCTCATGTTATTTCTCCTTTGACTGATCGATTACTTTATTTAATGTAAAGAATATTGTCGTTCCTGCACGCAGTTTACTCTCTGCCCAGATTTCTCCACCATGTTCTTCTATGATCTTCTTGCAAATGGATAGTCCAAGACCACTTCCTCCGGCAGAATTTCTTGACATATCTGCACGATAGGTTCTTCTGAAAATATGTGGAAGATCTTCTTTGGAAATTCCCATTCCATTATCCTTGATCGCTACCTGTACCTTGCGATCAAATTCTGTTAAGGTAATTCCTACCTTTCCTTTGGCCTTATTGTTATATTTGCATGCATTATTAATAATATTATTAATAACTCTCTTAAGCTGTTCCGGATCAGCTGTTACCAATACATTCGCTCCACAATAATTACGATATGAGAACAGCATTCCCTTCTGTTCAAGGTCTGCTCCGATCTCATCTACACAATCTTTGAAATATGAATTAATATTAATCTTCTCAAAATTATACGGAATAATATTGGAATCAATCTTTGAATATAAAGATAATTCGTTGATCAGGACGTTCATATCATTTGCTTTATTATAAATCGTCTTAATATAGCGATCTATCTTCTCTGGAGTATCTGCAACTCCGTCCATGATTCCTTCGACATATCCCTTGATCGCTGTGATCGGTGTCTTAAGATCATGAGAAATATTACTGATCAGATCCCTATTCTGCTTTTCATAAACAATTCTTGCATCGATCGAGTCTTTTAACTCCGCCCTCATCTCATTAAATGCATTGCAAAGTTCTCTGATCTCTTCGCCACCACTGTTGATCACTACATCATTATCAAGGTTTCCTTCCTTGATTCGTTCTGCTCCTGCCTTCAGTTCCCTGATCGGACTTACGAATTCACGGTACATAAACCATGATAAAAATGTACTCGTTAAGATCAGTACACCAATGACTGCACAAGATACCTGAATAAAGATATTGCGGTAATGTGGCAGGACTGTTCCAAGATCTGTCATAATAAATACAGATCCTTTTCCTCCATCCTTGTATTTAAAATCCTGCTGCTTTACAAGGTAATTCCCTGGATGGCTTACAAAAAAACCACGGTCAGCATCACTGTCTTTATTCCCATAGGATGGCAGTTTATTGATCAATTTGTCAGAAACATTTTCCTTTCCTGCATAAGTGATCTTGTTATTTTTTCGAACGAGCAGATAGGAATCTTTACCCCCTAATCGTTTATTGACGTCATTTAAATATTGCTGATTATTAAAGATTTCAGGATTCTTATTTACATGCTCTTCTAATTCAAAGAAAATGCCCTGTGTCTCTGTATTCATCGTCTTTAAAGGATTTGCGAATCTTTCAAAAGATCCTACTGACAGGTCTGCTTTGTTGATCCTTGAATACCCTATACTTAAACCAGCGATCGACACTATCATCACAAAGATTGGTAGCACGATCGCTGGCAAATAGATTAATCGAACTTTATTTACTGCTTTCATCCCTTGACTCTCCTTTGGTATTAATATCTTTTATTATACCATAGTCACAGAGAGAAACCAGAAGTTGAACAATTATTTTATTTAATTTTTAGAAAGATTTTTATCATTATAAACATCTAATTTCTTGAAATGATAAAATCAAGGATTGCATCTGCAACTTCTTCTTTTGTCATCTTTGGAAGCTGTTTTTCTTCATCCTTTGTGATCAATGTGATCACGTTTGTATCTGTGTTAAATCCAGCTCCCTGTTCTTTGAGGTTATTTGCTGCGATCATGTCAATCTTCTTCTTTTCAAGCTTTGCTCTGGAGTTTTCTAACATGTTCTGTGTCTCCATGGAAAAGCCGCATAGGAACTGACCTTCTTTTTTATTCTCTCCAAGAGTCTTTAAAATGTCTTTGGTCCTTACCAGTTCAATTGACATATCTCCGTCTTTTTTCTTGACTTTATGATCGCTGACATTCGCTGGTGTGTAATCTGCAACAGCTGCTGCCTTGATAATGATATCCTGTTCATCACTTCGGCTTGTCACAGCATCATACATATCCTGTGCACTGGTAACAGGTACTACATCTACAAACATTGGTGGTTCGATCGCTGTTTGTCCTGTAACCAAAGTTACATCCGCTCCGCGAAGCATTGCCATCTTTGCGATTGCATACCCCATCTTTCCTGAAGAATGATTGGAAATATAACGTACCGGATCGATCGCTTCAATCGTTGGTCCTGCTGTTACAAGAACTTTCTTGCCTTTTAAATCTTTTTCTTTCGCAATCGCTCTCTCAAGATGTGCAACCAATACTTCTTCTGATGGCATCTTTCCTGCTCCACTTGTTCCACAAGCAAGATGTCCTGTTGCTGGCTGTACGATCTCATATCCAAATCTTCTTAATTTATCAAGATTATCCTGTAAGATTGGATTATTGAACATCTTCGTATTCATCGCTGGTGAGATGATCACTGGTTTGTTACATGCCATCACTGTGGTTGATAACATATCGTCTGCAATTCCATTTGCAATCTTACCGATGATGTTCGCTGAAGCTGGTGCGATCAACATTGCATCGGCTTTATCTGTCAGTGATACATGTGCTACATGAAACTGAAAATTACGGTCAAATGTTTCTACAAGACATTTTGTGTTGGTCAAACTTTCAAATGCAATCGGGTTGATAAAATGTGTGGCATTCTTTGTCATGACCACATGAACTTCACACCCACGTTTCACAAGCATACTTGCCACATTTGCCATCTTATAAGCTGCAATACTTCCTGTCACACCCAATACAATCGTTTTTCCTTTTAACATGATCTTCTTTCTCCTACATATCTTCTAATCGTCCATGTCTTTCATAGTTTGTGCAGCGGGAAATCTGGTTATCGTCATCTACAAATACGACTTTTGGCTCAAATGTCTTTGCTTCTTCTGGTGTCATATCTGCATATGCGATAATGATGATCTTGTCTCCTGTTGCAACGCAGCGTGCTGCAGGTCCGTTTAAGCAGATCATTCCACTTCCTGGTTCTCCAGGAATTGTGTATGTCTCAAAACGACTTCCGTTGTTAACATCTACGATATGTACATGTTCGTATTCTAAGATTCCTGCTGCTTCTAATAATACAGGATCAACTGTAATACTTCCTACATAATCTAATTCTGCCTGTTTTACTGTTGCTCTATGAATTTTTCCTTTTAACATGCTGATATTCATTATTTTTCTTCTCCTTTAGTCTATTCGTTAATGAGTGTATTGTCAATAAGTCTTGTCTTTCCGATGTAAACTGCCATAGCCAGCATACATGTTCCTTCTAGTTTCTCAACTGGTTCCATAGACAATGCGTCAACTGCTTCTACATAGTCAATCTTAGCCATTGGTTCTGTCTCGATATTTTTCTTCATTGCTTCTACGACTTTATTTGCATCTTTTTCTGTTTTCGCAAGTTCTTTTCCTAAAGCAACTGTTTTTGATAAGATCAATGCTGCTTTTCTTTCTTCTGGAGAAAGATATGTATTTCTTGAGCTCTTAGCAAGTCCGTCTTCTTCACGAACGATTGGACATCCGATGATCTCGATATCCATATTCAGATCACGCACCATACGTTTGATAACTGCTAACTGCTGTCCGTCTTTCTGTCCAAAATATGCTCTGTCTGGTGTTACGATATTAAAGAATTTATTTACAACAGTACATACTCCTCTAAAATGAATTGGACGTGTTTTTCCACATAATCCTTCTGTAAGTCCTGTCATATCCACAAATGAGCAGAAATCTTTCTCATACATTTCTTCTGGTTCTGGATGGAAGATTAAATCTACTCCTGCACTTTCACATAATGCTGCATCATGATCTAAATCTCTTGGGTATGTTGCAAGGTCTTCTGTTGGTCCAAACTGCATTGGATTTACGAAAATACTTACAACGACTTTGTCGTTATCTTTTCTTGCTGCATCCATCAGACTTTTATGTCCTTCATGAAGGTATCCCATAGTTGGGACGAAACCAACTGTTAATCCCTGTTTCTTCCACTCTTTTACCTGTTCTCTGACTTCTTTGACTGTTTCTACGATTTTCATTGTTAAAACTCCTTTTTCCCATTTATGTATGAGAATCTATCTATATAAAATATGTCCTTTATGTTGTCTGTTTTTAATATAATTTTTCAATCACATCATCACTGATCGCATATGTATTTTCTGGTCCTGGGAAAGTTCCTTCTTTGACTGCATTGATATAGTCTTTGACTGCTCCCTGCATCACTTCTCCAACCTGTGCAAACTGTCTTACAAATTTAGGCACAAAGTTTCCATACATTGCTAACATATCCTGGTATACCAGTACTTGTCCATCACATTCTGGACTTGCTCCGATTCCAATCGTTGGAATATGTACTTTCTTTGTGATAATCGCTGCTAATTTCTCTGGAATTCCTTCCAGAACTAACATAAATGCTCCAGCTTTCTCAACTGCCTGTGCTGCTTCGATCAGCTCTTTTGCTGCTTCTTCGCTTTTTCCCTGTACTCGGAAACCACCAAACATATTAGATGACTGTGGTGTCAGTCCAATGTGGGCACATACTGGGATCTGTGCATTTACGATTGCTTCGATCTGTGGACATACGTTTTTTCCACCTTCTAATTTAACCGCTGTACAACCTGTTTCTTTCATAATTCGTCCAGCATTTGCTACCGCATCATATACAGATGTGTGATAAGATAAAAATGGCATATCAACTACGATCAGAGCATCTTTTGCTCCTCTTACAACGGCTGCTCCGTGATGGATCATGTCATCAACTGTTACAGGAATCGTTGAGTCATATCCAAGCATTACCATTCCAAGAGAATCTCCAACTAACATTGTATCGATTCCAGCTTCATCGAATAATTTTGCGGTAGAATAATCATATGCTGTCAGCATTGTGATCTTTTCTCCGTTATCTTTCATTTTCTGTACTGTGCTTACTGTTGTTTTCATTTTACTTCCTCCAATACATGTTTCATGTCTGCATAAGAAGTATCAGGATGACGTGTCTCTGCAAGTTTTATGATCTCTTTTGTCAGAGCACTGTAAGTTTCCTTTTTCTCCTGATCTATGGCATCTAAATGTTTTTGCACGGTTTTGATATCATGGCGTTCTACTGGCCCTGTCAGTGCATCACATGTTCCAACATCAAATATATTGTTCATGTTTGTAACTGCCAGTGGTTTCAATGCATTCAATGCTGCTTCATCATCAAATCCACATTCATTAAGCAGTTCCTTCGCCTGATTGATCAATCCGACTGCAAGATTAGATGCAAAGACGGCTGCTGCATGGTATTTAGGCTTATCTTCGCTTTTTAATCTCACGATGCGATTTGGACAAGCTGACAATAAATCCATGATCTCTTCCATGTGTTCTTCATTTCCTTCCACACTGAATAATGCCTGTGCTAGATCTTCGTATGCAGTTTTTTTACTTTTAAATGGAAACATTGGATGAATAGAGTAACCGTATGCTCCGGTTGCTTCAATTCCAGAAAGAACAGCTGATCCTAGTGATCCGCTGCAATGACAAATAAACTTTCCTTGTATCGGATAAGTTTTGACTTGTTCCCAGACTGTGCTGATCGCATCATCTGGTACTGTTAAAAATAGAACATCACTTTTTGTTAATATTTTATCAATCGATGTTGTAAATATCTTCTGTGTTTGTTTTTCCGTTCCACTTACATTCGCTTGTGTACGGGTGTAGCACCCTGTGACGAGTATGTTATTGTGTACAAAGTAATCATAAAGAGAGCAGCCTACTTTCCCTGCTCCGATGAATCCTACTTTCATACATGTATCACCTGCTTTCTTGCGGGTGATGTTCTAAGTTAAATTGATTTGCCGGTATGATTTCTTTCAAGAATACCATCCAGATGTTAACTATAACACCCGTGTGGGGAAATAGCAAGTATAATTTTGATTTGTTGATAGTGTTGCATGTATGAGTCAGAAAGAACAAGAGAAGAAATATTTATAAGAATAAAGGGTGACACTCAACATACACACCACTTAAGTTTTCCAATCTTGTAATTATCCACACTTTAGACTTCAGGTATATGATAAAAAATAAATAAGCAACCGAAAGTGATGCATTGGAATTTTAAGACAACAACATTCTATCGTTTGCAAATTCTCCGCCGCTGGCTTCTTCGAATTTCTGCAATAAATCTGCTACCTTAAGCTTCTTCTTTTCTTCCCCTTTCACATCATAAATGATCTTTCCATCGCTCATCATGATCAGGCGGTTTCCGATATTGATCGCATCTTTCATATTATGTGTTACCATCATTGTTGTAAGATTATCTCTGGCTACGATCTTCTCTGTGATGTCTAGTACTTTCTTCGCAGTCTTTGGATCAAGGGCTGCTGTGTGTTCGTCTAATAATAGCAGGCTTGGTTTCTTTAGTGTTGCCATAAGCAGTGTCAATGCCTGTCTCTGACCTCCGGATAATAGTCCTACTTTGGATGTCATTCGATCTTCTAGTCCTAAGTCGAGCATTTGTAATTTTTCTTTAAACATTTCTTTTTCTTTTTTTGTGATTCCCCAGCTTAGGCCTCTTTTCTTTCCTCTACGGTTTGCCATTGCCATGTTTTCTTCAATCTGCATACCTGCTGCCGTTCCCATCATTGGGTCCTGGAATACTCTTCCTAACATGTAGGCACGTTTGTATTCTGGAAGATCTGAAATATCCTTGCCATCTAGAATGATCGTTCCTTGATCGATCGGATAGACTCCTGCTACCATGTTGAGTGTTGTAGATTTTCCGGCCCCATTTCCTCCGATGATCGTTACGAAGTCCCCAGGATCTAAGTGAAGATTGACTCCATTTAATGCTTTTTTCTCATTAATCGTTCCTTTATTAAATGTTTTATGTACATTTTTAATTTCTAACATAACTTTGCCCCTCTTTCTATGCTGGTGTCCTGCGGTGTGAATATTTTGATTTGAGAGCAGGAATACCGAGTGCTAATGCTACGATGATCGCTGTGAATAATTTCATATCATCGGTACTTAATCCGAAATGTAAAACAAGTGAGATGATCATACGATATACCATTGCTCCTCCGATCAGTGATGCAAGGATATAAGCAAAGTTAAAACGTTTTCCAAAGATAACTTCTCCGATTACAATGGATGCAAGACCAATTACAATAGATCCTGTTCCCATTTTGATATCTCCGTATCCTTGGTTCTGGGCTACTAAAGCTCCAGATACTGAGATCAGTCCATTAGAAATCACCAATCCTAACACTTTGGATGTATCTGTATTGCCCCCTAAAGCACGTACCATAAATTCATTGTTTCCTGTTGCCCTAAGTGCACATCCGATCTCTGTTCCAAAAAACCAGTACAGAGCTGCGATCACAATGGCTCCAATAATGACTCCAACTACCAATGTTGCCAGTGTCTGATCTACTCCTAACAGATCCATTACCTTTGTAAATGCAGTGTCTTCTCCAAGTAATGAAACATTTGGTCCTCCCATAACTCTGATATTAACGGACCATAATGCGATCATTGTTAAAATACCTGCTAAGATCGCAGGGATCATAAGTTTCGTGTGCAGCCAGCCTGTAACAAGTCCTGCTAACATTCCTCCTACAAGTGCAAATAATAATGTTACAAATGGATTGACTCCCCTTGTAATAAGGATTGCACTGATACATCCACCGAGTGCAAATGTTCCATCGCAGGATAAGTCTGCGATATCTAAGATCCTAAATGTAATATAAACTCCCAGTGCCATGATTCCCCATAATGTTCCTTGGGCTAATGCACTATAAAGATTTGTAATTAATGCCATTTTCTACCTCTTTTCTAAATGCACAGAAGTGCCTCCCGCAAATCGGAAGACACTTCCTGATCTTCTTGTAATCTTACATGCAAGAAAATCTTATTTATTATTCTTTATCTGTCTTTTTCTGTGTTGTTACCATCTTAGCTTCTTTTTTTAACTTCTCTGGAATCTTAATTCCTAATGTCTTTACTGTGTCTTTATTGATGATCAGATCCGCATTTTCCTGATATTCAATTGGCATATCTTTTGGTTCAGCTTTTCCTTCTAAGATCTTTACTGCCTGCTTTGCTGTCTGCTGTCCTAACTTGTAGTAGTTAACTCCGTATGTTGCAAGTCCTCCACCTGTACACATTCCTTCTTCAGCTACGATAAATGGAATCTTAGCTTCATTTGCTACCATGGATACTGTATTGATTCCTGCTGCGATCATGTTGTCTGTTGGTGAATAGATTGCATCAACTTTACCTTTTAAGGATTCTACAACCTGACGGATCTCACTGGATTCTGATACTGTTGCATCGATTGTTTTTAATCCTAATTTCTTTGCTTCTTTCTTCGCAAGTCCTACCTGGAATTTGGAGTTTGCTTCTGCAGAACAATATAACATTGCAACTTTCTTTGCATTTGGAATTAATTCTTTTAATAGATTCATCTGTTTTGCTACTGGTGTTAAATCTGATGTTCCAGATACGTTTGTTCCTGGTTTTTTATTTGATTTCACCAGTTTGGCATCGGCTGGATCTGTAACAGCTGTTACTAAAATCGGAATATCTTTTGATTCATTGGCCATTGCCTGTGCTGCTGGTGTTGCGATCGCTAATACAAGATCGCACTTATCTGTGACAAATTGTTTGGCAATTGTCTGACAATTTGACTGTTCATTCTGTGCGTTCTTATATTCAATCTTGATCTTGTCTCCGTCTTTATATCCAGCTTTCTCAAGACCATCCTTAAACCCTTTGTAAGATGCATCTAAAGCATCATGTTCTACTAACTGAACGACTCCGATCTTCTTCTGGTCTGAACTGTCTTTCTTGCTTGAGCAACCAACCATTGTGGATAATGCTAATGCAGCAACTAATCCTGTTGCCATGACTTTCTTTAATCTCATATTTTTCTCCTCCTTAATATCGTTCCCGATTGTATTCCTTGACTTTAAACTTCTGAACTTTAAAACTTCAACGCTTTTATGTACTAAATTGTAGCACTATGATTTTGTGTCGTCAAGCTAATTTTATTGCTTTATATGGTACATCATATTCCATACAATCTAATATCAATTATTTTATACGCATATTTCTTTATTTCTATGCAAAAAAGGATGAAAGATTTCCCAAATTCTTTCATCCTTTTTCTTCTATCAATTTCTTCTATTGCTGTGCTTCTTCGGCTGCTTTCTTCGCATTCTCTTCTGCAACTGTACGATATTTTATTGTCAGTGTTCTGATCAGTTCTTTTAACTCATCTGTTAACTGCTCTTCTTTCACTCTCCACTCCCAGTTACCACCTACCGTAGATGGTGTGTTGATCCTTGCTTCATTTCCTAATCCAAGATAATCCTGAAGTGGGATGATCACCATATCGCTTCGACTCTCTAATGCAAGAGAAATCAAGTCTAAATGTACAGTTCCTGTTCTCTCGATCGTACTGTATTTTAAATAATGCTCTAAGAATTTCTTATCATCTTCTGATAATGTTTCGTACCATCCAACAACCGTATCATTGTCATGTGTTCCTGTGTATACAACACTATTTTCTTTGTATTTATGTGGAAGATAGATGCTGTCATCATATGCTCCAAATGCAAATTCCAGAACATTCATTCCTGGGAATCCTGTGTCATCTAACAGTTTGTGAACACTGTCTGTTAAAAATCCTAAGTTCTCTGCAATAACCTTCTTGTCTCCAAGTTGTTCCTTCATTGCTTCAAAGAACTCAATTCCTGGACCTTTGACCCATTCTCCATTGACTGCTGTTTCATCTTCTGCCGGAATCTCGAAATACTCGTCAAATCCTCTGAAATGATCTAAGCGTAATACATCATATAGCATGAAGTTATGACATAGTCTGTTCATCCACCATTCGTAGTTTGTCTTCTTATGATATTCCCAATCATAGACTGGATTAGACCATACCTGTCCATCTTCTGCAAATGCATCTGGAGGGCATCCTCCAACAACAGTTGGCTTTCCTTCTTCATCAACTTTAAATAATTCTTTGTGATATGTAAAGGCTGTTCCGTCCAAGGCTACATAGAATGGAAGATCTCCTACGATCTGAATTCCTTTATCATTGGCGTATTTCTTTAACTTGAGCCATTGTTTATGGAAATAATATTGACAAAAAGCGAAATAACTCTCTGGCAATTTACTCTTTTTCTTGCTCATATACTCTGTATATTCTCCAAGCCAGTACTCATTGTCTTTGACAAATTTCTTATACTCTTCGTCTGGATGGAATCTGAAATAAGCCTTTCTTAATAGTTTTCTATGATTCTGTCTTACTGTATCATAGTCAACTTTCCCCTGATTTTCTTCCTTGATCGATTCGAGTTCCTTTTTCTTAAGCAGTCCTTCTTCAAGTAGTTGTTCTAAGTCAATATAGTATGCACTTCCTGCAAAACTTGAAAACGAAAGATAAGGAGAATTTCCTGCTCCGATCGTTCCTAATGGAAGGATCTGCCAGTAGTTCTGGCCTGCTTCTTCTAAAAAGTCTACAAATTTATATGCTTCTTTTGAAAAGCATCCGATTCCGTAATCTGATGGTAAACTAAATATTGGTAATAATATTCCACTTGTTTTCATTGAATAAATTCTCCTAATTTTTTCTCATGATGCAATATAGTATATCACAAAACATACTCCTTGAACAGAAGTGCCCTTGTACTTAATTTAGTTCTATGGCTTATTTCTGGCTTTCTTCTGCAACAGCTTTTGCTACAGCTTTGCATACTCTCTCATCGAAAGCTCCTGGAATAATATATTCTTCATTTAATTCATCATCACTGATAATACTTGCGATTGCTCTTGCTGCTGCCATCTTCATCTCTTCTGTGATCTGTCCGGCTCTTGCATCTAAGGCTCCTCTGAAGATTCCTGGGAATACTAATACGTTGTTGATCTGGTTCGGGAAGTCAGATCTTCCTGTTGCGATCACCCTTGCTCCACCTTTTTTCGCTTCATCTGGCATGATCTCTGGTGTTGGGTTTGCCATTGCGAAGATGATCGCATCGTCTGCCATTGTAGATACCATCTCAGCTGTTACGATATTTGGTGCGGAAACTCCGATAAATACATCTTTATCTTTGATGATCTCCGTTAATGGACCTGTCTGTTTATCTTTGTTTGTGATCTCTGCCATCTCTTTCTGGGCTGGGTTCATCCAGTCTTCTCCTGGGCATAATGCACCTTTCTGATCAACTAATACTACATTTCCAGCTCCGAACTGTAATAATAATTTACAGATAGAGATTCCTGCAGATCCTGCTCCGTTGATCACGATGTTGGCATCTTCCATTTTCTTTCCGACAAATTTTAAGGCATTTAATAATCCGGCTGCTACAACAATGGCTGTTCCATGCTGGTCATCATGGAAAACTGGGATGTCTAATTCTTCTTTTAAGCGGCGTTCAATTTCAAAACATCTTGGTGCGGAAATATCTTCTAAATTAATACCACCGAAACATGGTGCGATATTTTTGACTGTCTTGATGATCTCTTCTGTGTCTTTTGTATCAAGACAGATTGGAAATGCATCGATATCTGCAAATTCTTTAAATAAAAGGGCTTTTCCTTCCATAACAGGCATCGCTGCTTCTGGCCCGATATCTCCAAGTCCTAATACAGCTGTTCCGTCAGATACGACAGCGACTAAATTTCCTTTTGCTGTATAGCGGTATACATCTTCTTTATTATCACGGATCTTACGACAAGGTTCTGCAACTCCTGGTGTGTAAGCTGTGCTTAGGTCATCTCTTGTCTTTACTGTTACTTTAGAACGTACTGCGATCTTTCCTTTATTTTTTTCGTGCATTTCTAATGCCAGTTTGTTGTAATCCATTTTTGTATCTCCTTTATGGTATGATGTTTCAGATTTTTGTTCTTTTATTATTGTATCATAACATAATTTGATTGACCATGTTTTTAAAAATATGGTATAATAGAAAATTACAATAAAAAAAGAAGAATGCATAACATTCTTCTTAATAAAAGAGCGGGTGATGGGAATCGAACCCACGTGATCAGCTTGGAAGGCTGGAGTTCTACCATTGAACTACACCCGCATACAATGCCCAGAGCCGGAATCGAACCAGCGACACGAGGATTTTCAGTCCTCTGCTCTACCGACTGAGCTATCTGGGCAGTTAAGTTGTTGTCTCATTTCTGCGACTTCTATACTTTATCATATTCCTCGTGTCTTGGCAAGCTTTTTTTTCAAAAAATTTTATTTATCAGCCAGATTCCTGTTTTGGTCTTAAAAATCTTGTTTTTTACGGACTCAATTGTCTCTTTGGAACTTTGTTCTTCCGCAAGATTTACAAGGAAATCTGCTTCTACAAGAATCTGATAGTCGATTCCATCGATTTGATCATATGTGTGATGATGTCCGATCAGATAGCAGACTCTCTCTATTTTTGTTTTATCGTACTGTAAGTCTTTCAACATCTTCTGCGCGATTGCTGGTCCTTCAATCTCCTGATATTTTCCTGCACTGCTGTTATATTTTTCTTCGCTTATTTTGATCCCAATATCGTGTGTTAATGCAGCCACTTCAAGAATATCTAAAGTTTTCTTATCTAATCCTTCCTGTTCTCCGATCAGTTTCGCATATGCGTGTACTTTCAGGAAATGCTGGATTCTCTTTGGGTCTCCTTTGTAATAATCGATCATTGCTGTTGTCACTTGATTTTTGTCCATCTGTCCAATCCCCTTTGATACTTTCTTATTTAATATCTTCTTATTTAATATTTTCTGAAAAAGCTAAATAGTCTTTTTTTATTTAATATCCTGATTGCTCTGTCTGCATCTTCTGCTCGTAATCCACCTGTACAAAAATCTGTCTTTACCAGATGCTTATCAAATCCATGTCTATGCCATTCGTAGTCTCCATCATCTAATATGACAAATCCTTCAATCTTCTCTTCGCACTTATCTAACCAGTCTTTGATCTCGTCTTCTCTTCTTCCACTGCTTAGATATTCTGTCTTATCTATGATCTTTAGATCGTATTTTGCTAAAATATCAACCAGGATCTGGCACCAGTCCTGTACTGCATCACTGTGTTCTGCCCATCCATATCTCCAGGAAGATGATAAAACGATCTTGGCTCCTGTTGCATCTACGATTTTCTTCAAATTCTTAATATTCTCCTCGTCTACGGAGATCAATTGGGCATCTTCAGATTTTTCAAATAACTGCTGCGAATTTAATACTCCATCTACGTCCAGAAATATAACTTTCATGTCTTTATTCCCCCTTTTACCTTTACGGCTATAAGACATGGTCCTTGTTGAGTATTATACTCTCTTTTCTCGAAAACGTAAATCCTTTTCAAATTTGCTCATTTATAATATTTTCTAATCCACCCTCAATTGCCCAATTCTTAAATTCCTGCATCTGTTCTTTCGTGTACAATTTAGGATTTTCTTCAAAACAGTATTCTTTATCTACCAAATGATATTTGGCTTCTGCCAGTGGATTATAGTTTAAGATTTCATAAGAAACATACTGATAGATTCCATTTAAATATTTTGCAATCCCTTTGATGTTCTCTCTGGTTGCAGTCATGCCTGGGATCATCGGTGTTCTTATGATTACTTTGTTTCTATTTGATGTCTCTAGTAAGTATCTGATATTCTCTTTGATCTTGCGATTTGAAACCCCTGTATAATGCATATGATCTTTCTCTGTTGCTAACTTAAGGTCTGCAAAGATACGATCTAAATATGGAAGAATTTCTTTGATCACTTCCTGCTCTGCATAAAGAGATGTCTCAATCGCAGTGTGGATTCCTTCTTTTTTACATGCTTTTAACAGCTCTTTTGTAAACTTCCACTGTAAAAGTGGTTCCCCACCTGAGATCGTAACCCCGCCGTTTCCGTGGCGGTAAAATGGATTATCTTTGCGGATTTCTTCCATAACCATCTCCACAGTCATCTCTCTGGAATCCATAGCGATCGCTCCCGTTGGACACCACTCAATGATCGTATTCCAGTCTTCATTTTTGTCAGGATGAAGATGAATCTGGTCTTCTTCCAGTGTAACTCCGTGTTCTTTTGATTTAGCAATACAAGTTTTACAATGTATGCATCGATTTTCAAAATAGATTGGTCTTTTGCGAATGGAAATTCCTTCTGGATTCTGACACCACACACATTTTAAAGGACATCCCTTTAAAAAGACTGTAGTACGGATCCCATCTCCGTCGTGCGTTGAAAATCTACGAATATCAAATACTTTTCCTGTCATCTTAAATATCTCCATAACTTGTTCTTGCGATGATCTCATTTTGCAGTTCATCGGCAAGTTCTGTAAAGTAGGCTGTGTAACCTGCAACTCTGACAGTCAATCCACGATATTGTTCTGGATTCTTCTTTGCTGCAAGCAGGTCTTCTTTTCTTACTACATTAAACTGGATATGTGGAATCTCAAGATCAACAAAAGTTCTTAAGAAATTCGCAAACTTATCAATTCCTGTCTCTGTCTTAAAAAATTCTGGAAGGAATTTCATATTCAACAATCCACCATTCGTTGTCAATGTCTTATCTAATTTGGATACAGATTTTAATACGGCTGTTGGTCCTTTGATATCTCTTCCATATACTGGAGACATTCCTCCATCTGCCAGTGGCTCCCCTGCGTATCTTCCATCTGGAGTTGCCCCGACATTTTCACCCATTGGTACATGAGCTGATACGGTATACATACCTGTGTGATATGGACCATTTCGATAATTCTTAAATGTTCTTAATCGATTCTTGAAATAATCTGCCCATTTTGTTCCCTGTTTATCAACTTCATCAATATCATTTCCGTATTTTGGAACTTTATTAACGCACATGGCTCTTAAGATTTCATATCCTTCAAAATTGTTCTTTAATGCATCAAGCATTTCTTTTTGTGTGCATCTTTTTTCATCATACACCAGCTGCTTAATCGCAGCAAGGCTGTCTGCCAGATTGGCAATCTGGATCATCTGAATTCCAGATAAATTATACTTTGCTCCCCCTGCTGTGACATCCATTCCATTTTCCATGCAGTTCTCAATAGAAGCTGATAAGAATGGAGATGGAAGAAGATCAATATGTGCCTTCTCTACTTCTTCACATGCAAGGATCATCTTATCCATAAAATAATTAATCTGTTTCTTGAATGCTGCTTCCAAGTCTTCAAATGTCTCGTATGTTTCAAGATTTCCATAATCTGGTGCGATCTTTTCTCCGGTTAAGAGACATGTTCCACCAGTTAATGTGACTTCCAATGCTTTGTTCAAGTTAAACATTGCAGAGTCACTCCATCCAAGGTTATTTCCCTGTGTTGTTAATTCTACACATCCTACGATCGCGTAGTCTCTGGCATCTTTTTCTTCGATTCCTAATTCTTGAATAGATGGGATCACTGCCTTATCATTAAAGAATTGTGGCATTCCGCTTCCTTTGGCTACGACTCTGACTGCTTCTTTTAATAACTCATCCGATGTTCCTTCGTGAAGTCTGACAGAAAGATTTGGTTGTGGAAGTCCTAAGTGCTTCTGTGATTCTAAGAATAAGAAAGAAAGATCATTATATGTATCATTTCCATTTTCATCCTGCCCACCGATCGCAATATTAAATCCGATTGGGAATCCAGCGAAATATTTAGCTCCGTGAGAATTTCTCATGTATACGATCTCATTAAATTTCAGCCATAAGCATTCAATGATCTCTAATGCCTGCTGTTTATCTAAGATTCCATCTTTGATATCTTTTTCATAATAAGGTGCTAAATGTCTGTCTAATCTTCCTGGTGAAAATGAAGATGCATTGGATTCCATCTGTAAGATAACAAATAAAAACCATGTAGACTGCACTGCTTCGTGGAATGTCTGTACTGGTCTTTCAGAAATATTCTTACAGTTTCTGGCTACTTTGATCATTGTTTGTTTTCTTGTTTCATCTGATTCATTTTCTGCCATATCCATGATCAGATCGTGATAACGGACCATAAAATGTTTGGCACCTTCCATAACGATCTTAACACTCTCATAGAAGTCTTTCTGCCCTTCTTTACATGTCTTTAATTTTTCTTCTGCCTGATCAAGTAGTCCCTGTGGTCCCATCTTTAACCATTTTACACAGTTTGGACAGATATGTCCTTGTGCATGGTCTTTCTGATTGATCTTTACAACTTTAGCGATCTCGTTGATCTCTTTTCCATATCTCTGGTTCAGGACATCTTCTAAGGATTTTCCTTCCCAATATGGTTTGATGTCTTTGCGGAATGTTTCAATATCTTCTTGATGCACATTGAAACGATCCTGCGGTCTTGTTGGAAGTGTTTCAAATTCTTTATCGACCCATGTACTTCCACTCTCCGGAAATACAACTCCATAACGGACTCCGGCTGTACGATTTCCAACGATCAGCTCATCCGGTTCTACACGAATCTCCATCTGTTCTAATGCTGCCTTTAAAGATTTGGCTCTCTGGATGATTCTTGGATCATCTTCATTTTCCTGATATGTTTTTGTGATGATCAGTGCCTGCTCAATTGATGCATATCTTGGCTCTGACAACATTTTATCTTTTAAATCTTTGATTCGTTGTGTCTGATATAATCCATCCATAGTCTTTGTCCTTTCTATTTTTCTATATGATCTTTGTCTGATATTCTTCTAATTTCTTCTTAATTTCCTCTGAAAGTTCCTTCTCACAGATAACTCCTTCTATGTCATTAAAGGTAGCATATACATAGTTCGCTTTAAAATCAAACTTATTACTTTCCATAACAAGATAGCACTGACTGCTTTTTTGTACTGCATCACGTTTCATAATGCCGTCTTCCGGAACATACGTCGTGATCACATTATTGAAAAGATCCGCACCTACAACGCCCATAAAACAAATATCAAATCGGAAATTTTCCATCATCTGTCTCGTTAATTCACCTAAAAATCCATTCTGACTGCGATTAAACTGTCCACCAAGCAAAATAAAATTTACATTTTTTGTTGTTGTAAATAATTCTGCTATATCAAGCATGCAGCTTACCACTGTAATCTGAAGTTCTCTTTTTATAATTTCTTTTGCCAATTCAATATTCGTCGTTGATGTATCAAGAAATATCATATCTCCATTACGAATCAACTCAACTGCTTTTTTTGCAATCTGTTGTTTTTCTTTTATATTCTTATCTTTTCTTGTCGATACAATATTATTATGTCCTGGATGCAATGTATCAGGGCGAACCGCTCCACCATATGTTCTTTTTAAAAGGTTCTTTACCTCCATACTTGCCAGATCTTTACGAATACAATCCTCTGTTACTTCAAAGCGTTTGCTTAGATCCTTTACTTTCACTTTTTCATTTTCTTCTAGCAAACGTAATATTTCCTGATGTCGTTCTTCTACAAACATTCTTTTTTGTTCCTCCTGTTATAAGATCATGTCATTTTTGAAGCATATTTTGACAACATATATAAATTTCCGTTTCTTTATTGATTTTTATTGCTATTTATTATTTTATATTATTTTCATCAATTGTCAAGTCACTACTTTCTCGACTATTTTAAATGACAAATTTTTTATACATAAAATACGGAATTTTACAAATACTAAATTAGAATTTTATTCATTGTTCTAAGGAGGTTTGATTTTATTATGGGAAATAAAGTTCTTGATTGCACAGCTTTGACTCTTACGATCATTGGTGCTATTAACTGGGGACTGATCGGATTCTTTCGGTTTGATCTGGTGGCATTTTTGTTTGGTGATATGAGTTGGTTGTCACGTGTGGTTTATGCACTTGTGGGATTGTGTGGATTGTATATGCTGGCGTTTTACCAACATTGTGGGGATGATGCATAAATAAAGGTTATGATAGAAGATTATCCATATGATTCATATGGATAATCTTCATAACTTTAGTTTATTGGCATCTTGAATTGAAAATTTATCTCCTTGTCAAGAAACATCTTTTGACATAGAATATTGTTTGTAACTGGATTCTTTACTTTTAGAAAGGACGAGATAAATGAAAGTTTTATTATTAAATGGAAGTCCTCGCAAAGCTGGTTGCACTTTTACTGCTTTGACTGAGGTTGCAAATACTTTAAATGCACAGGGAATTGAGACTGAGATTTTTCAGGCTGGAGATCCTTCGATTGAAAATGTGAAGGTTGCAGCTAAGATCATGGAAAAATCTGACGCTTTAGTTATTGGGTCCCCTGTTTACTGGGCTTCTCCTAGTGGTCAGATCATTGAATTTATGGATAAATTCTGTTCTCAGGCTGGTAACTTTATGCTACATAAACCTGCAGCTGCTGTAACTTCCGCACGTCGTGCTGGTACAACTGCAACTTTGGATGTTCTCTTAAAATATCTTGAATATCATCAGATGCCTGTTGTTTCCTCAAACTACTGGAATATGGTTCATGGAAATACTCCTGAAGAAGTAAAACAGGATGAAGAAGGGCTCCAGATCATGCGTACATTAGGAAATAACATGGCTTGGCTGCTTCGCTGTATTGAGGCTGGGGCTGCTGCCGGAGTTGAAGTTCCTGCTACTGAAGAGAAAATTAAAACAAACTTTATTCGATAAAATTTTGAGTTTCTTCTTATTATATAATATCTAAATATAAAAACGGAAAGAAAGGTCAGGCTGCCTTTAAGGCAATCTGACCTTTTATAAATGGTGAATATACATTAAGTATAGAAACAAGCTATTTTATAAAAATAGATTTTTATTTACTGTGCATCCTTGATCTTTTTGATCTCCTCGATCATAACAGGAAGCACTTTCATAACATCTCCAACGATTCCAACATTTGCTACATCAAAGATTGGTGCGTCTTCATCTTTGTTGATCGCTACGATGTATCCTGAATTCATGATTCCTGATACATGCTGTGTTGCTCCGGAAATTCCGCAGGCAATGTATAGTTTTGGTGCAACGATCTTTCCAGACTGTCCTACCTGATGGATCTTTGATACCCATCCATCTTCAATGGCTGGTCTTGTTGCTCCGACAACACCGCCTAAAATGTTTGCAAGTTCTTCAACTAATGCGAAGTTTTCCTTGCTTCCCATTCCACGTCCACCAGAAACGATGACTTCTGCTTCTTCTAGGTTGATCGTTTCTGCGATTTCTTTGACGCTTTCTGTGATCTTAGCTTTGATCACATCTTCTGGTACTTTGACTTCTTTTGCAACGACTTCCCCTTCTGATGGGTTCTCAACTTTCTGGAATGCTCCAGAACGAAGAGTCGCTACCTGTGGAATACTTGTAATCTTTACATCTTCTAACACAGTTCCGCCATATAGTGGGCATGTGTATACAATTTCTCCATCTTCTGCTTTGACAGCTAAGACATCAGATGCACATCCTACACCTAATTTCGCTGCGACTGCTGGTGCGATGTCTTTTCCATCTTGTGTTCCACCGATAAATACTGCTTCTGGATTTTCGTCTTTTACTAACTGTGTTAAAACTGCTGCATATGCATCCAGATTATATTCTTTATAATCTTCGCTATCGACACAGATGACCTGATCGGCACCTGCCTCTGCTACTTTTTTCGCTGCATCTGCTACACCGCTTCCGATAACAACCGCTGTGACTTTCTCAGCATGTTCTTTGGCTGGTGAGAGCATTTCTAATCCAACTTTCACTGGATTTTCTTCTGCAGTTTCTACATATACCATGATATTCTTATATTCTGCCATGTCCTTTGTTCTCCCTTCCTAGAATACTTTGGCATCTGCCATCATAGCGACTGCTTTTAATGCTGAATCTTCTTCTGTTTCTTCCTGAATCTTGATTCCGGCTTCTTTCTTTGCTGGCTCATATAATTTGATCACCTGAACTTTTGCATTGTCTGCACCGACTTTTTCTTTTTCAAGATCCGCAAGATCAGCTTCTTTGATGTCACCGATTGGTTTCTTTCTGGCTGCCATTTTATTCTTGATCGTTGGGTAACGTGGATCATATTCTGGTTTTGTAACAGTAAC
Source organism: Anaerostipes amylophilus (assembly GCF_025567365.1). NCBI lineage: Bacteria > Bacillati > Bacillota > Clostridia > Lachnospirales > Lachnospiraceae > Anaerostipes > Anaerostipes amylophilus. The sequence goes on from NZ_JAOQJG010000001.1 coordinate 121,620, forward strand.
AACACATGGTGCAGAAGCTTCTACTGTACGATATCCTTCTTCTGTTTCCTGTTTAGCTGTTACTTTGTCACCGTCTAAGGCAATTTCTGTGATATTTGTGATCACTCCGACTCCAAGTTCATCGGCTAACATGATTCCACCTTGTCCAAGTGCGGCATCTGTTGCTTCTTTTCCTGTGAAGATCAAGTCGAATTTCTGACCATTATCTGCTTCTAATTTTGCTACTACATTTTTTAAGATATTTGCGATTCCTGTTGTGTCAGAATCTTTGAAAGCATCATCACTTACTAAAAACGCGTGATCTGCTCCAACTGCAAGGCAGTTCTTTAAGGAGTTTTTCGCTCCTTCTTCTCCAACACATACAATGGTTATTTCTCCTTCTGAGGATTCTTTTAATCGTGCTGCCATTTCAAGAGCATAGGTGTCAAATGCATTTACAACAGGTGTAACATTGGCTAAATCCGGTGCTCCATCTGCATTTAAATGGATTTCTACAGAATCATCCGGAACCTGTTTCATACAAACTAAAATGTTCATTGTCTTACTCCTTCTTATTTTTATCTTCCAATTGTATTGTTAGCGATTACGATTCTCTGGATTTCGTTACTTCCTTCGAAGATCTGGAAGATCTTAGCATCTCTTAATAATTTTTCTACTGGATATTCTCTGCTGTATCCATATCCACCAAACATCTGGATTGCTTCAGAAGCTACTTCCATTGCGATATCTGATGCATAGCATTTTGCGATCGCTGCTTCTTTGGAATGTGGTAATCCCATATCCATCTTTGTTAAGGCATGTGCAACCATCTGACGAGCAGTCTCTGTCTTGATTTCCATATCAGCTACTTTAAACTGCATTGCCTGATTTTTGATAACTGGTTTACCAAACTGTACTCTTTCCTTGGCATATGCGATACCTTCGTTGATACCACGCTGTGCGATACCTGTTGCAACGCATCCCATCCATGCTCTTGCCTGGTCTAATGTCTTCATAGCGATTGGGAATCCTCTTCCTTCTTCTCCGATCAGATTTTCTGCTGGAATACGGCAGTCTTCTAATACAACATCACATGTGTTAGATGTACGGATACCCATTTTATTTTCTTCATTTCCTGTGCTTAATCCTGGAGTTCCAGCATCAACTAAGAACATAGAAATTCCTTTTGTACCTTTTGTTTTATCTGTCATTGCTGTGATGCAATAGAAAGATGCGATACCACCATTTGTGATGAAGCATTTTCTTCCATTTAATACCCATTCATCACCATCTTTGACAGCTGTTGTTGTACCTGCACTTGCATCAGATCCTGCTCCTGGTTCTGTTAAACAGAAAGCTCCAAATCCACCATCAATAATCTTCTGGCATACATGTTTTTTCTGTTCTTCATTTCCTGCGATCAGTACTGGTTTTGTTCCTAATCCACTGGCTGAGATTGTTGTTGCAAATCCTGCATCCGCGATAGCCATTTCTTCGATCAGTGCTGCAACGTCAACTCTTGATAATCCTGGTCCACCATATTCTTCTGGTACTTCTAATGAATGTAACTGCATTTCAATGGCTTTGTCATAAATTTCTTTTGGCCATTCTCCACTAACGTCATATGCTTTACACTGTTCTTTTACTTCGTTTTCACAAAATTCGTGTACATCCTGTAATAAGTCTTTTGCTTCCTCTGAAATTAAATATGCCATCTTGATATCCTCCTAAAATTACCTTAAAAAGCTTTGTCTATGTTTTTTGTTTATGTTTGTCTTATTATTTTTATATAACTTATAATTTGTAACAGATCTTACCTGGATTTAAGATCATATTTGGATCAAATACTTCTTTGACACCTTCCATGATCCTCATCTGAACTGGTCCGAGAGATTCTGCTAGATAATCCATCTTTCCATGTCCGATTCCATGTTCTCCAGAAATCATTCCACCAAATTCTGTTGCTTTTGCATATACTTTATCCATAAAGACTGCAACCTGTTTCTTAAATTCTGCTTCTTCCATGTCATTGCTGCATGCATAGATATGTAAGTTACCATCTCCAGCATGACCAAAGCTCTTAACTCTGAAATCAGCTTCTGCTTCCAATGATTTTGTATATGTTAAGAATTCTGCGATCTTATTTGTTGGAACTACAACGTCGCATTCATCTAACAGTACAGTATCTGCTTCAATCGCCTCAAGTAATGCTCCACGGACAGCCCATGCATCTTTCTTTAAGGCTGGTGTATCAGCAACTAATACATCGATCGCTCCTGCTTCCACTACAACTTCTGCTGCCTGTTCTACGATATCTTCTAACTGTTCTTCAGAATTTCCATCAAATGTTGCCAGTAAATAAGCTCCAACTTCCGTACCTTCCATTTCCTTTGGATAAACCTGTTTTCCAAGGAATTTTTCTGTATCCATTACAACTTCTTTTTCCATGAATTCCAGTGCCTGTGGTGCTAAATGATTCATAAAGAATTTTGGTACTGTTGCGATACAATCTTCCAGATTCTCATAAGGAATGATCAGACTGATCACTGATTTTGGTGCTGGGATCACTTTTAATGTAAGTTCTGTGATAATACCTAATGTACCTTCAGAACCGATCATTAAGTTTAATAAGCTGTATCCTGAACTTGTCTTTGATACAGTAGCTCCAAGTTTCACAATCTCACCTGTTGGAAGTACAACTGTCATAGCTCGTACATAATCTCTTGTACAACCATATTTAACAGCTCTCATACCACCAGCATTTGTTGCTACATTTCCACCAACGGTTGCAAATTTCTCACCTGGATCTGGTGGATATAATAATCCTTGTTTTTCTGCATCCTGAGCAAGATCATTTAAAAGGACTCCTGACTGAATCTTAACTACAAAGTTTTCTTTGTCATATCCAAGAATCTTGTTCATCTTTGTAAGAGAGATCATAACACCGCCACCGATACTTACGGCTCCTCCTACTAATCCTGTTCTTGCACCACTTGGGGTTACAGGAACCTTGTTTTCATTACAAAGTTTTACAACGGCTGCAACTTCTTCTGTCGATGTTGCTTCTACCAAAACTTCTGGTTTTGCTTTTCCGTAGATTGCCATTTCATCATGGGTAAAATCTTCATTGATCTCATCACCCACTAAGACACGTTTCGGAGCGATCTCTTTGAATTTCTCGATCATCTCTGGTGTCACCTTGTTATACTGATACTCACTCATCTATCTTCCTCCTTAAAAGTTAATACCTTTTTTATCTCTTGGAAATGGTGTTCCATTTTCCTAGATCAGTCTTAATCCGAAATAGCAGACAAGACCATAGATTACTGCAAATAGTACGAAATATTTAATAACCTTTGTTAAGATCTCACTTTCTTTTCCAACCGTTGCTGTTGCCGCTGTCGCTACTGCGATACTCTGTGGGGAAATGATCTTTCCTGCGGTACTACCAACTGTATTTGCTGCTACCAGCCAGATCTGGTTGATATTTAATTCTGCTCCTGTACTTGCCTGTAATTTAGAGAACAGAACACTGCTTGATGTAGAACTTCCTGTAACAAATGTTCCAATAGATCCGATCAGTGGTGCAACAAGTGGATAGAAACTTCCTGTTACTCGAACGATAAAATCTGCAATAGACTGTGTCATTCCGCTGTATCCCATGATCTTTGCAGTTGCAAGTACTGCCATAATCGTAATAATTGTTTTTAACATCTGTACGATAGTTTTTCCTAATACACCAAAGATTTCTCCGATCGGACATTTCTGAATGATTCCTCCGATAAATGCTGCTATAAGGATCAAGACTCCTGGTGTTGCAACCCATGTAAATGTATATGGTGCTGCGCCTTCTCCTGTGTAGATCGGTACATTTGATTTGATCGCTGATAATGGATCATGAATCGCTGGTACCAATGTGGATGTCAGTAATAGGAATACCAAGACTAAAATAAATGGACTCCATGCAACCAATGCATCTTTGACTGTCAATGATCTTTCGTCTTCTTTTTCTTCGATCTCAACATCAAATTTACTTGATTTACCCTTAAGCATGACTTTCGCTAAGATAATCGTGACTGCCATACTACATACAGATCCAATGACTGCTGGAAGTTCTGCTCCGATAAATTTTGCTGTCAGATACTGTGGAATCAAAAATGAAACTCCAGACATCAATGTAATAAATAAAATTTCTTTATAATCGCCAAGTCCTTTGGCTCCCTCGTGTTTTCCTGTGATAAAAACAAGGAAGAAAGGAACTAAAATTACCATAATTGCTAATTGAAGTACAACGTAAGATGCTGTCATATGAGGACTGAATCCTGTAACATTTGCTGCGGTAACAGTTGGAATTCCGATGGATCCAAATGCAACTGGTGTGGTATTCGCTACCAGACAGATCATCGCTGCAAAGATTGGATCAAATCCGAGTCCGCAAAGGATTCCTGCTGGAATTGCTACGGCTGTTCCGAATCCTGCCATACCTTCCATAAATCCTCCAAATCCCCATGAGATGATAAGAACAAGGATTCTTTTATCCTTTGATACGGAAGTTAACATCTTTTTGATAAGTTCCATGTTTTTCGTATGTACGACCAAGTTGTAAGTAAACACTGCTGCCACGATAACCAGACAGATTGGCCAGATTGCCATTGCAAATCCTTCTAACCCTCCTGTCAGGACATCAATAATCTTCTGCTTCCACAAAAAAAGTGCTTCAACGGCTGTGATGATCAAAGCGATCGGACATGCTACATGACCTGCCATCTTTAATCCGCTTAATGCAATGATCAGCCAGATGATTGGAAGCATCGCTAATAAAAAGTGAATGAACATTCTAGGTTCTCTCCTTTCTTTTCAAATATGAACGGTTCCCGATATCCTATTTTTAGCGTATACGCGACATAGTAAGATTGGTCCTACCAGTTACTGTACTTATATGGTAGGACTAATTTGATAAAAAGTCAAGTTATTTATTTTACAAACATGTTTATTTTCTTTGAAAATTGGTATTATTTTTAGCTAAATTGCACAAAAAACAGCATTCTTCTCTTTGATGGTCCGACCAATTTAAGCCATTTGTAAGAATGCTGTTTTTTACTTCTTTATTAAATTTTCATCATTTTTTACAAAATTCGATTTTATTCTTATTTTTTGATTTTTCTTAAACTTATATCCTTTTTCTGCACTTGATACATAAAACAATCGATAACAGAATGGAAATCATATCCCTTATATCCGCTTTGTATTGATTGTAAACCGAAAGGTAATTTTTTTGTATAACAACCGACGCGCATAAATAATAAAAGGAATGTTGCTTTAATGCAACATTCCTTGAAATTAACGGGAAAAGTTCTCAAATTTTCCAATCTTACAGTTTGCCAATTATAAAATTAAAATTTCTTCTCTAATTCATTCATCTCAGCTAATATCTGCTCCTGCTGTTCATCAAACAAAAGCCCCTTATTATACTGATAATATTTATCGCATCCATTTTCCTTAATAAACCAAACGCTGTAATAATTCACATTCAGTTCAGTTACAAACACAACCATCTCCTGGCTCTGTCCAAAGGCCTCTTCCATAAAATCAAATGCATTGTCTAATGCCTTAGATGTATCTTCAATCTGCTGTTCTAACCTTTCTGGTTCTTTCTTGAATTCTTCGCGGACACGTTCAAATTCTGCATCAGCTTCTAAGTGTTCTGCCTTGCTGATCTGTTCGTACCTTTCTAGAGTCTTGATCACATCAAGCAGCATATGTTCCTGAGCTTTTCCGAGTTTCTCTGTCTTTTTCTTTTCATTAAAATCTTCGTGGATCTCTTTTACCACCTGACTTAATGTTTTTCCTGTTTTTAACTGTTTTAACCAGCCAAATAATTCTGTGACATAGGCATCCTGACGATAAGATTGGGCAAACATTTCGGATAATTTTCCGTTTAATAAACCTACAACACTTAGTTTTTCATCGAATGCTGCAAATTTCAGTCTTCCGATCGTTTCCTGATTCCATTGTCCTTGCAAGATGCGTTCAATACCATAATCTTCTTTGTATTTCTTGTAAAGTTCGTAGTAGTTAGCAAAATCTTTGGCAATCTTTAAATGCTGCAAATACTGGAAAACAACTTCTCTGTCGATGTCTTTTCCTAATTCTTCGTAGACTTTTAACAGCTGAGAAAGATCTTCCCATCCCCTAGCTGTAACAAACGCTTTCCCGTCTACGGTTGTTTCCATACGATAGAAGTATTCTTTGCGGATTTCAAGATACGCAAGGATTGCTGGATGGATTCCTGCCTGATATGCGTATTCTTTCCATACTTCATAGTCAGCTTCCACATCGATCTTCTTCATACGGTCCAGTGTTACAACGTCAAAATCACGAACAGATTTGTTGTACTCTGGTGGGTTTCCTGCTGCCACGATGATCCATCCATCTGGTACTTTCTGGTTACCAAACATCTTGCACTGTAAAAACTGAAGCATCGTTGGTGCTAATGTTTCGGATACGCAGTTGATCTCATCGATGAACAAAATTCCCTCTTTATTTTCTGTCTGTTCAATTTTTTCATAAACAGATGCGATGATCTCACTCATCGTATATTCTGTAACAGAATATGTCTGTCCGCCATATTCTTTTTCTCTGATAAAAGGCAATCCGATCGCACTTTGTCTTGTATGATGTGTGATCGTGTAAGCTACCAGACCAATCTCACATTCTCTTGCAATCTGTTCCATGATCTGTGTTTTTCCAATTCCCGGAGGTCCCATCAGAAGAATTGGACGCTGTCTTATGGATGGGATTTTGTATTCCCCGTAGTTATCTTTTGTTAAATATGCTTCAATGGAATCTTTAATTTCCTGTTTTGCTCTTTTAATGTTCATGTTCTTCTTCTCCTTCATCAAGATCTTCCGCATCAACGATCAGTTTGACCGCCCATGGCGGTACATCTATATCTTCGTATTCTTCCTGCATAAAGATAAATGCAGTCTCATATGATGGTTTCTTCTTTGGATAGGTTCCTTTTCCATCTGTAAAATAGATAAGTCCTTTCAAATGATAAAATTCACCTTGCTCGATCAGCTGATTGACATACTCAAATGCTGGGCGGAAATCTGTTCCACCTTCTCCGATCAATTCCAAATGTTCCATGTATTCTTTTAATTCTTTTTCATCTGTGATCTTCTGATCATTTTGCACCATCTCATCACACTGAATAATATGAATATTTACTTTATGGAAAAAGCTTTCTGCTTCTGTTAATACATCATAAGTTTCCTCCAGAAATTTCTTTACAAGGTCTCCAGAACACGACATTGACGTATCAATAACAATCGCAAAATCTTCTACCTTTTTTACTTCTTTCCATTCTTGTGGTTCGATCAGCGGCATGTTTCCGTACATCGAAAGTCCATAACTGTAAAATATATAATCAAAAGAATCTGGATCAACACTGACTTCTTCTCTTAAAACAGAAAATTTCCTTAAAAATTCTCGGTAATCATAGCGATCTCTGTTTTCAACCTGTACTTGTCCGATCAAATCTCCCGCCTGCTGTGACTCCTCACTTGAAAATGTTTCCATATCTGTTTCTGTTTTTTCACTGATATTTTTCCATTTATTTTCTACTTCCTGATGCAGATCCTGTTTTGGATCTTCCGGCCAGTATTGATGATCATCTACATGAAATTCCATCTGCAGTTCTTTCTGCTTCTTTTCATCCAGCCCTAAAGAGACAAGGTATTTGTAAATTCCCTCTGCCGTAAATACTTTTAACTTCTTTTCAATCTGCCTGTATGTATCTTTTCTAAGCCTTGTCTGTACCATATGGATACATTTTAAATGCCAATGATCAATAATGGATTCCACTGCAATATCGCAGGAAATATTCCACAATGTTTTGTTCCTTCCTTTTCTTCTTGTTATATGATGAAGAATACAGTGCAAGACCATATGCAGATAAGCTCTGTTCATTCTCACTCTGCTGCTTTTATACATTCCTCCAAGAGCTCCTGGATGATAAAACATACACATTCCATCCGTTCCCACGCCATTTACAGAAGGATCGATCACATAGGCAAAACTGCTCAATGCAACATCTAAAAAACGCATATGGATATATAATTCATTTCTTGTTGTCCCAAGAATCTTTGTCCCAAGTTCACTGAGACGTTCATTGATATTTTCTTCCATTCTCGTCATATCCTTTTATTTTTTATTCTTTTCCTACCTGTTACAATTCAAAAGTTTTCTTTTTCTTTGGAAATCTTTTATGTTGTTCATTCATCAAAAAACTTAAAAGTTCCGTTTTATGTTTTTTTGATACCCAATCAATCGCTGCCTCAATCCCATCTTTTGTAAAATAATTTTTTTCTGCCATAAACTGTACAAATGGCATCTGGTTCTCTTCCGTCAGATAATTCATCATTTCACACTGATGTTGCTTTATATAGCCTTCATATTGCATCCATGCAAAATCAGACATTCCATATGGCATCAACATACGGCCAGATAAGATTTTCCAGATAATATCTGGATCTTCCTGTACTGCGGCCACTGGAAATATGTCATCATATTTTCGATAATCAATTTCTCCTCTCAAAAAGCTCTGACGATACTGATATCCTGTTCCATGAAAATGTGTTTCTATAATTCTTGCTGGTGTATTCTCTACCGCTTCTTCATAATATTCTGGGTAAAACAAACAGCTTTTTGTACCTTCATTCTTATAATTTATATGCACTTGCAATGGGAAACGGGTATCCCTTACAACATCACGCAATGCACTTTTTTTATTTTCATAGACATCATAACATATCTTTTGTAATTTGCATCCTGTAAAAATTCCCGCCCCGGTTCTTAAAAGAGAATCTGAAAATCCAAGAGTTGTTAAATTTACACATCCGTAAAACGCATATTTTCCAATCTCAACTGCTGTATGCGGAAGATAAACTTCTTTGACGTTTTCTCCACAAAACATCGGTTCTTCTTCATTTTCAAAAAAATCTTCTCCGATTTTAATTTCCTTTGCTTCATCTTCTTTTCTTTTGTGCGAAGAAAATGCATAATCACCAATCTTTGTAACTGCCTTTCCTTCAATCTGTGCTGGAATCGTTACCTGTTGCTCCTGGCTGAAACATCGAAGTACTTCAATTCCACCATCTTTTGCATTTCTGTATTGTATCTTGAGCATCGTCTTTTCCTCTGCCTTTCTTTACCTCTGTATACACTATCCTTATTATAGCTGACTGACAAGAAATAGCAAGAATAGCAAAAAGTAATTTTCATAATATAAATAAAACAGTGGAGAAGGGATGAAAACTTTCGCCTTCATCCCTTCTCCGGAAAATTATATGAGTGTAAATGTTTTAGATTGGCATCTTCCCCTGTCAATCTTCACCAGACGGAAAATGCCAAGAATGTTTGATTTTGATCATCTCCTAGTCAGAACCCTTCAGAAGATATTCTCCTGGATATAATAGTCCAAACTTCTCTGTTGCAGTCTTCTCAATAAATTCTTTTGTCTTAATATATTCTTTCTTCTTCTTTAGTTCATCTTTCTTTTCTTTCTCTTTCTTGATCTGAGCTTCTACCTGTTGCTGCTCTTTCTCAAGTTTCTTTGACTTCTGATGAAGATTCATATAAGCAAATGCCAAGATGACCACAAATACAACCACAATAACCAGAATGACCTTCGTTCTCTGGTCCATATTATTTTGTTTTCTCCTTCGTGCCACTTTGACCACCTCTTTTAGTTTGTTTCTTTAGTGCCATTGTAACGTTTTTTTTCTCTTTTTTCAATCTCCATTTTATATTTCTTTGAATAGAAATCATAGGTTTTGTAATTATCTCATATATAATTTTAAAAATGTTGGTTATCCTTGAAAAAAAATATATAAGCCATGATATGACATATGAACTTATTTTTATATAATATAGAAACATTCCTATAAATATCCCTATAAAAAAAAATCCTCTTAATTCCCCATGATTATATGTACAAAGGAACCAGAAACTTATGACTGCCACAAACATAAAATACAAAATGTCCTCAACTGCTGTAAAAAATAATCCATGTTGAATTACTGCTCGAAATGCCCGCAAAATATCATAGATACCAAGAAGTCCTATCCCAAACAAAATGGAAGATAAAAAGAACATAAGCGGTGCCGTCACAACCTCTTGCATTATTTTAACAACCTTCCTAAAAATCCTTCTTTCTTTCCATGTTCTTCATCCATATTAGAATATAAAAAGCTGTCGATCTTACCTGTAATCTCCACTTCGCCTTTCTCCACCAACAATTTCTTTACATGAAGATTGATCCCTTTGATCATCAATAATCCCTGATCCGTATCAAGAATGATCTCGTTAAGGTCAAATGAAACAACATCCTTTACTCCTGTGATCACTCCAAGATTTCGGTTTAACAAACTGATCTTATGTGCTCTTACAGGTTGTCTTTCCTCTATCATAAATTAGCTCCTTTCCAAAATGTTTTATACATCTTATGAAAGGAGCCAAAAAAACATACCTATAAAAATTTGTACAGATCTGCCGCTTCATCCTTCTTTACAGTTTCTGCAACAGAAACAACTTCTACGGCTGTCTCTCGATTTCCAAACTGGATATCAATACGATCTCCAGGTTTTACATTCGTTCCGGCTTTGGCCGCTTTGCCATTTACTAACACTCTCCCTGCACTGCAGGCTTCATTCGCGACAGTTCTTCTCTTGATCAATCTTGATACTTTTAAAAATTTGTCCAAACGCATAATATTCTCCTCCCAACTCATCATAGAAAATCATATAGAAAAAACTGCCGGATCTATGAGAACCGGCAGTTTATAATATTAAATGAACATTCTATTCGTTTACAATATCTTTTAAAGCTTTTCCTGCTTTGAATTTAGGTGCTTTAGAAGCAGCAATACTCATCATCTCTCCTGTACGAGGGTTTCTTCCTTCTCGTGCAGCTCTTTCTGTTACTTCAAAAGTTCCAAATCCTACTAACTGGATTTTCTCACCTTTCTTTAATTCTTCAGCTACTACATCTGTGAAAGCTTTTAATGCCTTTTCTGCATCTTTTTTAGACAATTCTGTTTTCTTTGCAATTGCTGCAACTAATTCTGTCTTGTTCATTAAATTTTCCTCCTAATCTCAAATCAAACATATTCGTTTATGTCTGTGAATTTGCATAAGATAATTCTATAGTCTTTCCTCATCTAAGTCAAGTAAAAACTTCAAATAAAGCACGATTTTATGCTGTCTTCTGGCTTTTTCTTTCGCTTTTTTATAGAACTGTGTTATAATGTGTGAAAACGACAAAAATCAATGATTAAGTGTCTGACAAATCTAAAAATTAAGAAAGAGGATAACTATGATTCAATTAGGTAAATTTCAAGATTTATACATTGTAAAAAGAAAGGATTTTGGCGTATACGTTAATGACCAAAAAGATGTGACAGAAGGAAGTATTCTTCTTCCTGCCAAACAGGTTCCAGAACATGCAAAAATCGGAGATAAAATTTCTTGTTTTGTATACAAAGATTCTGAAGACCGTCCGATTGCAACCGTTCATATTCCAAAGATCACTTTAGGTGCGATCCGTCCACTCCGCGTCAAAGAAGTCAGCAAGATCGGTGCCTTTCTGGACTGGGGTTTAGAAAAAGATCTGTTTCTTCCTTTTAAAGAACAGTTAGGTCATATCCGTCCAAACAAAGAATATCTTGTATCTCTTTATATCGATAAAAGTGATCGTCTTTGTGCAACAATGAAGATTGGTAAATTACTATCTACTGAGCATAATTTTAAAGTGAATGACTGGGTACACGCTACAGTGTATAATATCAATCCTGACCATGGCGCTTTTGTTGCTGTTGAAGATCAGTTCCTTGGTCGTATTCCAAAACGTGAGATTCACAATAAGATTTCTATTGGTGAGCAGCTACGCCTTCGTGTCACAAAAGTTGCTGATGACGGTAAATTATCTTTAAGCCCTCATGAGAAAGCTTATCTGCAGATTGACCGTGATGCAAAATTAGTCATGGAAACGATTGAAAGCTATGATGGACGTCTTCCATTTAATGATAAAGCAAGACCTGCTACGATCGAACGTGAACTTGGTCTTAGCAAAGCCGCCTTCAAGCGTGCTGTTGGCCGCCTGTTAAAAGATGGTATGATCACGATCACTGATAATGGCATTTTAAAAAAATAATGAGGTAACTCTATGAACTATATAAAATCAGCTGGTTTTTTCAGCATTTTTTATGTAATCCTGTATTTCGGTCTTTCCATAGGATTGAGATTTTTTATTACAGACAGTGATCTGTTTACTGGATTATTTTATGTTGTTTTACTGGCTGCTACCTTGATCTATCTTAAGATCTGTGGCGATGATATTAAAACAACTTTACGGATTCATCCGATTCATATTGGATCGTTTTTTCTTATCATACTTCTAGCATTTACGATCCGTCCGGTTGCCGGATTCATTACACTGATCGCAAATTTATTTTTTAAAGATATGACAACAACAACGATGACTCAAAAGGTAATGCAAAATCTTTCATTATCTATCCTTACGACAGCATTTCTTCCAGGACTTGTAGAAGAGACGATCTTTCGTGGCGTTGTTTATTCCAGAGTCCGCAAGGCTAATCCGATCAAAGGAATTTTGCTAAGTGCTTTGTTCTTTGGAATTGCCCATATGAACTTTCAACAGTTTTGTTATGCTTTTTTTCTTGGAATCGTCTTTGGCTTCCTGATCGAAGCCTCTGATTCCATCCTATCTTCTATGACTGCTCATATGGTTTTTAATGGATCATCACTATTATTGACTTATCTGCTATCAAAAACCGATATCTTTAATACAGCTGCCAACACGGCTTCTGGCAATGTCTCAAGCACAGATCTTACAACGATCATTGCCTCCATTCCAATGGCTCTGATCGGACTTGTATTAAGTATTCTGCTGATCATTGCAATCGCTTATTTAAATGGCCGCCTTGGATATATGAAAACATGGTTTTATAAACAATACCGTGCTTCATGGCCAAAAGAGAAATCCGCTGGTTTTTCTTTTTTTGCCGCAGTTGGTGTTTGTTTTCTATTTTCTATTTTAATGGAAATTTCTGCTCATATTATATGACATCAAAAAAGAACTCCTTTAGCTAAAAGGGGTTCTTTATTTTTTTACATTCTTAACCAGATAATAATTAAGATCACAATATCCAGCACTCGTATTTGCTCCTGAAACAGAGGCTTTACTTGTATACTGCCACATATCATATCGGAAAGGTACAGACGGTCTGTTTGCCTTTGTATAATGTGCTACCCATATTTTATACGACTTGATCTTATGATATTCAAAAAATCTTTTTAACGCTGAGGCTCCTGAATATACCATTGGTTCATATCCTGCATCTTTCAGTGCATCACAAAATGTTGTTGTGATTGCCGTGACATTACTTCTACCTGTCTGAAATGTTGCCTCTTCTTCAATATCGAATGCAACTGGAAGATCCAGATCTTCTGGAGTAATTCCCTGCTCTTTTAAAAGGCTTAGACAATGCTTTGCTTCTTTCTTCGCATCCTGTGTTGTCTTCGCATAAGAATAATAATAAATACCTCTGTGGATTGATGCATACCCTGCATTGCGAAAATTAGTACTGAATCTACTGTCCTTGCTTCCTTTTTTATTCTGATCGATTCCAGATCCAATCTTTAACATTGCATGATTGATCTTCTGATCCTTTACTTTCTTCCAATTTACTGTTCCGTTATAAGATGAGACATCGATCACCTTGATCTTTCCACGATCTATATATGTTTCTATTGGTAATCCGATCGTCTGAACAATCCATAGGAACACAATTGCAAATAATATCAGAACAGCTGAAATAGCTTTTAATTCTCTTTTATTCTTCTTGGTTAGTTTCATTTTCTTCATCTTATGCCTGACACTTTCTAAATATATTTACTATTCTTCTGCAGCATGTACATAAGTCCTGTTGTCTTCCCCCTCATAGCTGCATGTCACAAATGTATAAATATGGCTGTCATTGATCCTGAATGTCTTGATCGTTTGTTCGCTCATACTTTCAATCTTCTTTATATATGCTTTCTTTTGTTTGTCATTTGCAAATGTAACCGGAATCTTATTCTGGGCTTTCTGTGCATACGCACTGATTACCTTCAAATGTATTGTCCTGTCTGGCGTAAATATCATGATCTCATTATGTTTTTTCAAAAAAGATTTCTCTCTGAATTTGAGAAGCTGTGCAAACATCGTCCCATTCTTCATATGATGTCCATAGATAATATTATTGTCTGAAGTAAAATCTTTCTTGCAGTTGTTATCTAAAAAAATAGTTCCTGAACTGCTTTTCTTCTTATTAAAATCCTGATGTAGATATTCCTCATTATCCTTTCCCTGAACGATCGGATAATCAATCGTCGTGCCCCTGATATAAATCCAGCCTGCAATATCCTGATTTTGTGATTTCAGCTTCTTAAAATCAATCTTTCGCTCATTCTTTGATATCTTAACATTTTCCTTTGCAATCTTGCTGTATGTATCTTTTGCTTTCTTATACGATCTGTAATATCCATACAGTTTCCATGCACTGATGCAAAATATAAAAATACATATGATAAGAAGTATATTATTTATCATTCTTTTCATAATACTTTTCTCCTCTTTGTTTTTTCATACTCTTACTATAACAGAAAAAGTATTTGATTTCATTGAATGAAACCAAATACTTTCTTAATTTTTCTATAAATTATTAAATTTTAATTAAAGCTCTATTTCATCTTTAACACGAAATACACATCTTCTCTCGATGACTCCAATCTCTTCTAATGTTGTCATCATGCGGTATACGGTTGCCATTCCAATGGAGGGATCTCGTTTGACTGCTTCGTAATAAATCTCTTTACAGCACTCCCAGTCTCCATTCAGGATGACATCTAAAAGAATCTTTCGCTGTTGTGTGATTCTCTTACCACTTTGTTGTAGTGCTCTTTCTACTTGCTCTTGACACATCCTGTTTTCCACCTTGTCTTACTATTGTATGCATAAATGCGGGATAAAGTCTATGGCATGACACTTTATCTCGCATTCATACTACATAAATGATTATACTATATAAAGGTCGTCTTGATGAGTTAGTCTCATCTAATTACATATATAAGGTTAGCATTGTCTAACTATTTTGTCAATACTTTTTATCAACTTTTCTTGTTTTTTTGCGGTATTTTTTTCTCATGTGCTTCCATTGAAAAGCCATCTTGTTTATGTTAGAATAATAACTAAAATAAACATATCTTCTTAATCAGAGATATAATATTAGTAAGGAGGAATCTTTTTGAAAATACAAGAATCCGCTGAAAATTATTTGGAAGCAATTTTAATTTTGAAACAAAACAAAGGGTCTGTAAGATCCATTGATATTGCTCATTATTTAAACTTCTCTAAACCGAGTGTCAGCATTGCCATGAAGAATCTTCGTAATTCTGAACTGATCACTGTTGATTCTGATGGATTTATTTCTTTGACTGATGCCGGACATGAGATCGCTGAAACTATTTTTGAGCGTCATACCGTTTTATCTAACATGCTTATAAACCTTGGGGTTCCTGCTGATATTGCAGCAGAAGATGCCTGTCGTATGGAACATGTGATCAGTCCTGAAAGTTTTCGTGCAATTAAAGATCATCTAAATTCTCAGGCCCACATTGATGCACTAAGCAGTCAGGATAAATAATTTAAAATGAAAGCACTTTTTATTTCTTCACAGATTTCAAAAGTGCTTTTTTACTGTCTATGAAAGTGATACGACTTTATATCCAGCTTCTTCTACTGCATTTCTAAGCTCAATATTACTTAATTCACGATCGTATGAAATGATTGCTTCGTTATCTTTTAAAGATACTTTTGCAGAAGCTCCAGGAACTTTATTGATCGCATTTGTCACATTGTTAACACAATGCTCACAAGTCATGCCTTTGATCTTCATGATCTTTGTTCCCATCACAGGACCATCTAAATGTTTCTCTTTTGCTTTCTTTATACTGCCTGATCCACCGCCACAGCAAGGACTTTCTCCCTGCATATGTTTCTTTGTCTGTTTGAGTGCAAAAACTGCAATGACAATAAGGATCAGTACAATAATAATATCTGCCATTTTATGTTATCCCCTTTTTATTATTTATTCAGTAACTTTCGGATCAGTTTATAAAGCTGATATCCGATCACTCCGATAAGATATAATCCAATGAAAATTGCAAATACATAAAACATAGAACCTGTTGAATTTCCCATTGTTAACTACCTTCCCTTTTTCTTGGCTGATGGATCATTTACCTGAAAACTGCTGCATCCAGAGCAGCCTGCACAGTTGCCTCCACATCCACCTTGTTTCTTCTTCTGCACCTGTTTATAAATAATAAATACACAATATGCGATAATGAGTAACAATAAGATAATACTTACTGGATTCATAACTATCCCTCCTTTATATCATATCTTTTTTATATGAAATTCTATAAGCAAGAAGCCGGATGCTTATACATCCAGCCCCTTTTATTATATACCATCCAGACTATGCCTGAACAGATCTCTTTGAATATACTTTCTGATCTTTGTATGGATCTGGTCTAAATAACAGGAATAACATGATCAGTAAAAATACGATACCAACTGCTGTTCCTACTGTAAATGCACCACCCATTGCGAATGATCCGATCTGATATACGATCAGTGTAACCACGTAAGCAAATACATTCTGGAAAAGGATTGCAAACCAGAACCATTTTCTAGACTGCAGTTCTTTTGCCATTGTTGCGATCGCTGCTAAACATGGAGAGTCTAACAAGTTGAACAGTAAGAATGAGAATGCTGCTGCTGCTGTAGGGAACCATGTTCTTACTGCCTGTGCTACTGTAACAGCATCTTCAGATGCATCTCCAGATACATTTGCAAGGACACCCATTGTTGTAACGATAGATTCTTTTGCTGAGAATCCAGATAAAGAAGCTGCTACTGCTTTCCAGTTACCAAATCCAAGTGGTTTAAAGATTGGTGCGATTGCTCCACCGATCACTGCTAATAAGCTGTTTGCTGGGTCTTCAACTGCTCCAAAGGAACCTTTCACAAATCCATATCCACTTAAGAACCACATAACAACACAAGCTAAGAATAAGATTGTTCCAGCTTTGATGATAAATCCTTTTAATCTTTCCCATACATGAAGTAATACTGTCTTAACAGATGGGATATGATACTGTGGAAGTTCCATTACGAATGGAGCTGGTTTTCCTGAAAATGGTTTTGTCTTCTTTAAGATGATCGCTGCAATCAATACAGCTACGATACCAACAAAGTACATACATGGTGCAACTAATCCACCAGCTTCATAGCTTCCTGTTGCATAACTTGTCATAACACCACCCATCATAGCGATAACTGGAAGTTTTGCTCCACATGGGATGAATGTTGCAGTCATGATCGTCAGTCGTCTGTCATTATCCTGTTCAATTGTCTTAGATGCCATGATACCAGGAATTCCACATCCTGAAGAAATTAATAATGGAATGAAAGATTTACCTGATAATCCAAAGTGTCTAAATACACGGTCCATTACGAATGCAATACGTACCATATATCCACAATCTTCTAGGATAGATAAACATAAGAATAATACAGCCATCTGTGGTACGAATCCAAGGACAGCTCCTAAACCACCAATAATACCATTAACGATCAGATCCTGAATTACCGCACTAGCACCAACTCCTGCCAATAAGTTCTCTGCACCTTTCTGAAGCATTTCAGGTACAAATACATCATTTACCCAGTCAGTCATCATAGTACCAATTGTTGATATAGATAAATAATATACTGCAAACATAATTGCAACGAAGATTGGAATACCTAAGATACGGTTTGTAACGATCTGGTCAATCTTATCAGAGATTGTTAATTTCTCTCCGCTCTTCTTCACTGTTGTAGATACGATCTTCTGAATGAACTGGTAACGTCCATCTGTTACGATACTTTCCATATCGTCATCTTCCGCTTTTTCGATCTTTGTTCTGTTGTCTTCTACAACTTTTGCATCATTTCCTGAAAGTGCTACGCTCTCTGCGACTTTGCTGTCATTTTCCAGGAATTTTACTGCATACCATCTTCTCTTGTCTTCAGAGATAGAATATGGAAGTACATTCTTAACTTCAGCAATTGCTGCTTCTAAGTCTTTTGAGAAAATCTCTTTTGGAAGATCTACTGTATTCTTCTTAGCAACTTTGATTGCTTCATCTACAACTTCATCAAGACCATTTCCTTTTAATGCGGATGTCTCAACGATCGGACAGTTTAATAACATAGAAAGACGTTCTGTATCAATTTTGATTCCACGTTTCTCTAATAAGTCTGCCATATTTAAAGCGATGACAACTGGTACGCCAGTTTCGATCAGCTGTGTTGTCAGATATAAGTTTCTCTCGATGTTTGTTGCATCCACTAAGTCGATGATAACATCTGGATTTTCATTTAATAAGAAGTCTCGACTGACTACTTCTTCTAGTGTGTATGGTGAAAGAGAATAGATACCTGGAAGGTCAGTGATCGTAACGTCTTCCCCTTTTCTCTTTCCTTTTAATTTACCTTCTTTTTTTTCTACGGTAACACCTGGCCAGTTACCAACATACTGGTTAGCTCCTGTCAGGGCATTGAACATGGTAGTTTTACCACAGTTCGGGTTACCCGCGAGTGCGATATTAATAGCCATTTCTTTTTACCTCCCTGGGGAATTACTTTCCTCTTAAATAATAGCTTTTCTAGATATTAGATATTACTAACTTTTATTAGATGCTACTAACTCTTATGTATTAGGCTTCTCTAACCAATACACACTGAGCATCGTTCTTTCTTACAGATAATTCGTATCCTCTGACTGTAATTTCAACAGGATCTCCAAGTGGTGCTACTTTACGAATAAAGATTTCGCTTCCTTTTGTGATTCCCATATCCATAATACGACGTTTGTAAGCACTGTCTCCGTCAATCTTAGCAACTACAACTGTGCTTCCAACTGTTGCGTCTCCTAAAGTCATGGTCATATCTCCTTTCTTCTCATTATCATTGTTTAAAAATCTATTCTGCATTTATGACTATTTGTAACTCATAAACACAATATAACAGGCATATTAAACCATAATATGTCTAGCCATATCCTTATTAATTGCAACTCTGGAGTCTTTGATGTTCACAATCACATTTCCTCCGATTGCTGATAAAACAGTTACTTCTGCTCCCTGTACAAAACCAAGATTTGCAAGAAATCTTCTTGTTTCCTCATTTCCACCGATTCTCTGAATCGTACATGTTTCTCCAATTCCAACCATAATTAAAGGCATGATATTATCCCCTTTTCTATGTTTTATCTTATTACCGTTAGTTCTAACTATCTTTTGTTAGTTCAGACTAATTATCTTTTACAGTTTGTTAGTATATGCTAACTTTCATGTGCTGTCAAGGGGTTTTTGCATTTTTTTCTCATTTATGCAATTTCACAATGCTGTTCTAAGATTTCTGTAAGTGCTGCCTGACTGCTTGAGTGGCTTCTGACAACTTCGATATTTTTGTTCTTTGCTTCACTGACTGCACAACGTACCATTTTGTGTGATACCGTATTTGTAAATAATACAACAAGATCTGGATTTCCAATTTTTTTATTTAAGCATGATGGCATCTGAGTAAATATTTTTGCCTTGCAGTTATGTTCTTTACAAATTGTACGATACTGACGTACCATACGATCATGTCCTCCAATGATCACAATACTCATTTTTATATTCCCTCCTTCTAAATAATCTGCTGTTTTTAATACAGCCGGACATATACTCCATACGTCCGGCCGTGTATTTTTATTCTTTATTTGTAAAATTAAATTGCTGCCAGCTGTTTACCCATGGCTTTTAATTCGTCCTGAGCATCAGCATCTGGAGCTTCCTGGCAGATCGTATCTTCTCCACCGACAACTGTTGCTCCGGCTCCTTCCATCTGCTCTACCCAGTTTCTCATCCATTCTCCGTCTCCCCATCCGTAAGATCCGAATAATCCGATTGTTTTTCCTGAAGCGAATCCACAAACTTCTTCAACAAATGGTTCCATTGTTGATTCTTCTAACTGTTCAACTCCCATAGATGGGCATCCAAGTGCAAATGCGGCTGCATCTTTTAAATCTGCTGCACTAATATCGTCTACAGAAACAACTTTTGCTTCAGCTCCACCTTCTCTGATTCCTTCTGCAACATATTCTGCCATCTCTGCTGTATTTCCTGTTCCTGTCCAAAATGCAACGATTACTTCGCTCATGACTTATCCTCCTAATGATCATCTTTCTTTTTGTTCTTGTTTGAGTGTTTTGGTTTTTATTTTAGTTAAGCATACTTCGGTGTCCGATAATCTGTGTACATGTCAACAAGTTCTTTGAAACTTTTTCCGTATTCCACAAGTTTTACCATTTGGAAACGAACTTTATCATAAACCTCAAAGACCCTCTTTGTCTGGGAAAGGTTATCATAGACTTTCCAGTAACTACAATATAAACAATTTTGTCCGTGATTTTTGATAAATCCGATCACATCACATAATGGATATCCGAGAATCAAGCCAAGCTCATGTGGAAAATCCGCCTGCCCTGCTTTATAAAGCCTGTAACGATTCTTAAGTGTATAAAGGATATTTTGAATCTGAAAGGATGAATAGCCGCAGTGTTTTAAAAATCTTTGATTTTCTGGATCCATCAGATACTGGTTGACCTGCTGTTCACGATACAGCAGCCAGAGACATTTTCCATTCCCTGAATAGATCAGTCCACATTTGATCTCACTTCCCGCAAGTGACTGAATCAATTCTTTTGAATCAATATAGTCGAGAGTTACTGCATTGGATGGCTTTAATCCCGCAAGCACAGGTGCACAGTGCATCGCCATCTGCATCTGCATACATTTTTTCCATTTTACCTGACTTAATTCTACTTGATATCTCATCGGTTCCTCCTTGGGTTAGTCTTAACTAACTATCTGCATCATACACCCTTATGATGCATTTGTCTATAGTAAAAAATGAGAAGATTTATCACTACATTCCTTTGTAGTAATTAATCTTCCCATCTTTATATTTTTTATTCTGTTTATTTTTTATTCTGTTTTGAATTATCCGATCAGTTGATCTAAACGATCATATGCTTCTTTGATCGCTCTTCCTTGTTCTTCTGTAATATTCTGTGGTTTGATCCGCTTCATAGAATGTTTCAAGTCGCTGATCGCTGATTTTAATTCTGATTTCTGTTCTCTTGATAATTCTTTTTTATGCTGGGCTAAATATGCTTCTCCTTTGTACAACATATTTTGCCCTTCATTATAACTTTCGATCGCGTCACGTTTTTCCTGGTCTTCTGATTCATACGCTTTTGCATCTTCCATAGCTCGTTCAATATCTTTATTAGACATATTAGAACTTGCTGTGATCGTGATCGATTGTTCTTTACCTGTTGCAAGATCTTTCGCTGATACATTCAGAATTCCGTTTACGTCAATATCAAATGTTACTTCAATCTGTGGAACTCCTCGCATGGCTCTCTTGATTCCTTTTAATTTAAAGGTTCCAAGTACCTGATTATCTCTTGCCATGGCACGTTCTCCCTGCAAAACCTTAATTTCTACAGTTGTCTGAAAGTTCATTGCTGTTGTAAATATCTGGCTGTATCTTGTCGGGATCGTAGAATTTCGCTCGATCAGTCTTGTAGCAACTCCACCTGCTGTCTCTATGGATAAAGAAAGTGGTGTGACATCCATTAATAAGATTTCATTTAATCCAGCTTCTCCTGCGATCTTTCCACCCTGGATCGCTGCTCCTAAGGCTACGCACTCATCTGGATTCATGTTCTTGCTCGGCTCTTTTCCAGTTAGCTGTCTGACTTTCTCAGATACTGCTGGCATTCTTGTTGAGCCACCAACTAAAAGCACCATATGCAGCTCATTTGTACTGATTCCTGCATCCGATAATGCCTGATGAACTGGCCCTGCTGTCTGTTCGATCAGATCTGCTGTCAACTCTTCAAATTTAGCACGTGTTAACGTAATATCCATATGTTTTGGGCCATCATTGCCTACAGCGATAAATGGAAGGTTTACCTGTACTGTCATAGAAGATGAAAGTTCTTTTTTGGCCTTCTCTGCTTCTTCTTTGACTCTTTGCATTGCTGTCTGATCTTTGGACAGATCGATTCCTTCTGTTTTCTTAAATTCCCCGATCAGATAATTCATCACTCTCTGGTCAAAATCATCTCCACCCAGATGATTATTTCCTGCGGTTGCCAATACTTCAACTACACCGTCTCCGATTTCGATCACTGATACGTCAAACGTTCCTCCACCCAGGTCATAAACCATGATCTTTTGGGATACAGATTTATCAAGGCCATAGGCTAATGCTGCAGATGTTGGTTCATTAATAATACGTTCTACCTGAAGTCCCGCGATCTTTCCAGCATTCTTAGTTGCCTGTCTTTGTGCATCACTAAAATAAGCCGGAACTGTGATCACAGCTTTTGTTACTTCTTCCCCTAAATAGCTTTCTGCATCTTTCTTAAGCTTTGTTAATATCATTGCTGAAATCTCTTCTGGCGTATATTTCTTTCCATCGATCTTCACCTTTCGGTCAGTTCCCATCTGACGTTTTACAGATGCTACCGTGCGGCTTACATTGGTTACTGCCTGGCGTTTAGCTGGATCTCCGACTAAACGTTCTCCATTCTTTGAAAATGCAACGATCGATGGAGTTGTTCTTCCACCTTCTGCATTCGGAATAACAACTGGTACGCCGCCTTCCATTACGGCAACACAGGAGTTTGTTGTTCCTAAATCTATTCCGATAATCTTACTCATTGTTTCTTTCCTCCTAATTTATGCTGATCTATTTATCGGTCTATAAGGATCAGCACCAGTATCTGCCACCAAAACAACAGTTACACATCAGATTCAGCATACAGATCTTCATACACCAGTCTCCACCTGTAGAGTATGGATTCTGATAGGTGCTTTGTCGCTGCTGATACCAGGAACCATTTCCTTCTAACTGATTTAATAACATCTGATATTCATAGTTGTTTGGTTCCATGGAGACTGCCTGTCTGGCATGTTCCATGGCAGTCACGTTATTTCCAAGCCCTTGGTTTGCTGCTGCACTGTAATAATACCATCTGGCATTTCTTCTTGCTGGTTCCATTCCATCTAAGACATTTCTTGCCTCTTGATAATATCCATTCCTTACATAGTTACCTGCTGCTCTTAAATGAGTATCTTTTTCATATCCGGTTGTTGACTGTTGCTGCTGCCCACCGCCATTTGTATAATATCCACCAAAATTGCCAAAAATATCTTCAAATGGGTTCCATTCTCCATAAGGATTTCCCTGTTGGTTTCCATATGGATTTCCCTGACTTTGATAGCCACCACTCTGACCTTGATAACCTCCATAAGAACTCTGGCTGTATCCGCTTGTTTTTTCTTTCATTACCTGCTGATACGCCTGCTGGATCTGTTTAAATTTCTCTTCTGCCGCTTTGGGATTATCAAGATTTGCATCTGGATGATATTTCCTACTCAGCCTTTTATATGCTTTTTTTATTTCTTCTTCCGAAGCACCTCTTTGCACTCCTAGAATTTCATATGGATCAGACATTGTTTTCTTCCTTTTCTTTTTCTCTTTTCTCTCGCACCTGTTCGTATCGGTACCATACTCCGGAATATAAGACATTTCTTAAAATATCAATATCATCGATCAATGGTAGTTGTTCAAATGTCTTAGAACATTCTGCCATCATCATTGTCAGAATCTTATGGATGATATCTTCAAATTCCGGTTTCTTATATAATTGTTTCAGTGGATTGTAATTGTGATTCTTAAGATCATCTTCAATATCTTCGTATGCATCCATCAGATAAATAAATTTGCCAAGGAAAAATCCAAATCTTGACAATAATTCTTTCCATTCATCATCTTGATACAGCATGATCTCTGCCATGATCTGTCCAAACATTCCAGACATCTGATCGATATCCTGATTATCTTTTTGTTCCTCTTTTGAAAGTTCATCTAACAAATGACTGATCTTTTTCCACTTTTCTCTATAAAAATTTCTGGAAAATCCACTCTTGTGATATAAGATCTTCTCTAGTACAAGTTGTTTTAACTTACGGTCATCATTCCAATCATCTTTACATTTGTAATAAGTCAGAAGAATATTCATATGTGCAACATAATCAGTAATATCATTGACTCTTGTATCATGTTTCTGAAATGGATGTGTGATGCAACGTTCCTTGCTTCTTGTCGTTTCTGGTTCATAAAGACTTGTTAATACCATCAAAACAAAAGTCATATCATAAGATAATGTGATCTGGCCAAACTTTCCATAATGTTGTTTTAGTTTCTTGCACAAACCACAGTAATATCCGTGATAAACATCAAATTCACGAAATTTCATCTCTGGTTTATTGACAATGATATAGCCAAACATCTTAACTCCTCTTTATAAATGTTGTACGACACTTTGGACAACGCACTTCAATCTTTCCTTTTCCTCTAGGAATCCTGATCTTCTGTCCACATCCTGGGCACTTGTAGATATGATAATTCTTCATCTGCTGTGCATTATATTTTCTGTTACTCCAGAAACCACGCATATTAGATGTCTTGTTTAAAAACCATCGATTTTCTTCAGATCGCTTATAAATATTTCTGGAAAACATTCTGATATAGCAATAGATCAATAATGCTAATGCGATCCAATAAAAAATACGGCTTAATGAAACAACGCCGCCAAATACGATTCTTCCTGTAAATAGTGATAGTACGAATGCTGCTAAAATGATCTTCATCAAAAAGCGGTTCAGATCGTCATTTCCGTATCTTCCCTGCATAAACTGATTTAATTTATCTCTCATAGACGTTCTCCTTCTTTGATATCTGTTCTATTATAGATATCACATTTAAGTATAATGGTAATTATACGCAAACCACGTGAGAATAGCAATGAAATAGTTGTAAAGAAATTATAAAATAAAATTTATAATTGGAGTGAATGCCTGCAGTGATCTCACTGCAGGTATTCTTCTAGGATCTTCTTTGTTTTATTGACCACATATCCACTTCCGCCTCGTTTTTTTACATCTTCTGTCATGGATACCAGTTCCAGGGATTCTTTATATTCTGTCTTTGGCATGATCGTTACAAACCATCCAAGTTCTGTTCCCTTCGTGTCTGTCTGCGACTGCTTGATCTCTGCAGTTCCGGTCTTACCTTTTAGATCAATACCATCGATCTGTGCAGCATGTCCCGTTCCATTTGGATTGCTGATCACTTGTTTCATTGCATCATTGACTGTTTTTACTGCATCATTTGAAAATACATGTTCTCTTAATACTTGCTTTTTACTGCCTTTTTGTTTGATCAGATATGGATTTAGCATATTTCCTTTATTTGAAAATGCTGTATAGATCGTTGCCATATGTACTGGATTGACCATCATCTCTCCCTGCCCATATCCACTGTCTGCCAGCTGGATCTCTGACGTAAATCCTTCACTTCCATAAGATGATGCTGTTAGTCCGAATGTAAAATCCAAGTTTTTTCCAAACAAAAGATTATCAAACTGGTCTTTTAAAGTGTCTTTTCCAATCTTTAATGCTGCTTTCGCAAAATAAATATTGTCTGAATAGATCAACGCATTCCTTACATTGTGCCCACTATAGTCGTGCAAAGTCGTCACATAATATCCACCCCAGCTTTTATTCTTCTGCCAGCGTTTTCCACTATTGCCAAAGTCATCGGATGCACTGAATTTATTCTGGCTTAATCCTATCGCTGCAATGATCGGTTTTAAAGATGACCCTGGGGCAAAGATTCCTTTGAAACGATTCTGCATAGGGTGTCTTGGATCATTATTGATCTTATTCCATTTCTCCGGTGTCATTCCAAGGATAAATGCCTGCGCATCATAAGAAGGCGTGCTTACCAATGCTTTCACTTCTCCCGTTGTCGGATTCATTGCTACATGTGCACTCTTATCCTTTTTATATTGTTCATAAATGGATTTCTGAAGCTTACTGTCGATCGTTGTATTTAAACTTTGTCCATCAATCTGAGCTTTCACTGCCAGTAACTGCTTTTTCTGTCCATTGGCATCTACTATATATATCTCTAAACCATCTGTTCCACTGAGCTGCTTATTATAAAGCTTTTCAAGTCCTGCTTTTCCTTCCCCATTCTGCAGATATCCTACCAGATGGGCTGCGGATTCACCTAATGGATAGATTCTTCCTGTCTCTGTCGATATAATGATTCCTTTGACATCTAACAGATCACTGGAATATTCTTTTAATTTTACCAATGGAACAAAAGAATCTTTTGTTACCCATTTTTGTTCCAGCTTTTTTTGAATTTCTTCTTTGGAAATTCCAAGTTTCTTCGAAGCAAGTTTTACAGAATCAGAATCCATTTTTTTTGGCACAAACCCTACTGAATAGATCTTTCCCTGTATAGCAAGTGCATTCCCACTAGCATCTTTTATCGTTCCTCGTTTCGCATGTAGCGTCTTGACCCTTACTTTATCTTCCGCACCAAGTTGTGGAAAGATGACAGAATCATCCCATTCCATACGGTATCTTCTTCTTTCTTTTACAAAGATTGTTTTGTTATTATAAGATATAACTCCCGCATTTGTCCTCATTTTGACACGATAAGTAACGGTTGTTTCTCTCTTCTTGGACGTTACCACTGCTTCAAGTGTTTTCATTCCAATACCCTGATATATATTTTTATTCCTTTTTATAAATTCTTTCTTTGAAATTCCTTTTTGACTGTCTTTATCCAGAAGATCATACATCTTATCATATTCTCCATCTTCTGCATACGACATATATTTTAATAAAGTTTCTCCTGGATTCATTGCGATATTATTCTTATAAAATAATACAGCCCCCGCCCCAGCGAGCACTAGTGCAAATCCAATTGCTATATTTTTTACTATATTTTTACCATTCATATAGGTCCCGTCTCCTGTTTTCAAATACAGGATTTGCCTTTCTTACTATCTTGATCTGTTCTAGATCAATTGCAGCAAAAAGAAGTTCTTCTCGTTCCACTCCTTGATACAACCGATCACCATCTGGCCCAAATCCGGTGCTTCTTCCCATATAATGTTTTTCACTGTAATGGCAGCATCCAAGTACATACATTTCATTTTCAATAGCTCTTGCACGAAGAAGACTTTCCCATTGTATAAATTTATTCTCTCCCTTTACCCATGCTGATGGATAGATCATGACCTGTGTTCCTTTTAGTGCTTCATATCTTGCTGCTTCTGGAAATCTAAGATCATAACAGATTCCAAGTCCGAGCATGCCAATTGGTGTCTGTACTGGTTCAAAGAATCGATCTCCTTCTATTGTATCTCTCGATTCTTGCCACTTATATGCATTAAACAAATGTGTCTTATGATAATGTGCGATCAATTGTCCATTCTCATTGATCACTGCCATCGTATTATAATTCTTTGTTTCATCCACAGTTTTTTCATTCATTCCAAAAATGATCCACATCTTATATTCTTTCGCGAAAACTTTCATCTGTGATACAAAATCTCCGTGGAGTGTCTGTGCCTTTTCTATATATTTATGGTCCGCATCCGGATAATAATTCATAAAATATTCTGGAAATACGATCATTTTTGCTTTTTCTGCTTTGGCTCTCTTTATAAATTGTTCTGCTTTTCGAAGATTTTCACTCCAGTTTCCTGAAGATGTTGTCTGTGCGATTGCAATTTTCTCCATAATGATCGATCCCCTTTCCAGTCTTTAGGATACCATATTTCGTGCTTTTTTTGTACTTTTAATCACTTTGTTTAAATTACTTTAAAGATTTTATAAAATTTTTTTAAAAAAAATGAAAATAATGCTTGCATTTCTTAAAACATTCGTATATAATAAATCTTGCGTTAAGGAAGCGCAGTAAAAACTTCATAAGATATGCGTGATTAGCTCAGTTGGTAGAGCACCTGACTCTTAATCAGGGTGTCGAGGGTTCGAACCCCTCATCGCGTACTAAAGCACTGTTTTTGGTTGATATAGGTAGCCGGGGATGGTGTTTTTCTTTATGTAAATCTTTTCTTGTAACTATTCTAAGAAACGTCTATAATAAATACTACTACCCTATAAATATTACAACGCACATTTTGAATATATTGTATTTTACAATCTTAAGGAGCAGCTAATGGCAAATAATCACAAATTTGAATCAAATAAAAAATATTTTACAATTTCCATTTATACGACTGTCGTAATTCTGATCGGATGTATCATCTTCCGTTTTGTGACACAATGGTCTACAACTAGTAAACTTATTTCCCAACTATGGGGAATCTTATTTCCATTTTTTATGGGGTTTCTGATCGCCTATATTCTAAACCCAGTTGTTTCATTCTTTCAGAGAAATGTATCTGCAAGAATTTTAAAAAGCAAACCTGACAAACAACGTGGACTTGCTATTTTGATCAGTTATCTTGTTATGGTCGGTTGTATCATTATCTGCCTTCGATTTATCATTCCACAGTTATATGACAGTATCCGTGAATTATCTTTGATGATCCCTGATATTTATAACTCCATCATGTCGATGTTTGAGCAATATCGTGAAAACAGTACCGATATATTTCCTGACCAGATTGCTGATATGATCGAGACGAAAACTTTACCAAAGCTGTTTGAACTGACGAATAATCTTTTAACAAATATTGTTCCTATGCTTTATGAAGCTTCCATGTCATTTGCAAAGGGATTATTTAATTTATTTATTGCATTTATTGTTTCTATTTATATGACCATTGATAAATTTATTTTAAAATATGCTGGTAAAAGAATTGTTCTTGCAATCTTTAATGAAAACTTCTCTTATCGTGTATTACGCACTTTAAAAGATTGTCACAAAATTTTTTCTGGATTTATTATTGGAAAATCCATTGATTCTCTGATCATTGGTTTGCTTGCTTTTGTTGCAATGACAATATTAAAACTCCCATATACAGTGCTGATCAGTGTTATTATCGGAATTACAAATATGATTCCTTATTTTGGTCCGATCATTGGTGCTGTTCCAGGGGCATTTATTTTATTTATCGTAAGTCCGATGAAATGTCTGATCTTTATCATTATGGTCTTTGTTTTACAGCAGTTTGACGGATTGATCCTTGGACCTAAGATTCTTGGAGAATCCACGGGCGTACGTCCATTGTTGATCTTATTTTCTATTACAGTTGGCGGTGCTTATTTTGGTCCTTTGGGAATGTTCCTTGGAGTTCCGTTCTTTGCGACGGTTCAATTCTTGATCAAGAACTGGGTAGATTATCGATTGTATAAAAAGAAGATCAAAATAAAAAAAGAAGAGTAAAAGAAGAGGATTGCCTTATCTGATATTTTGTAAGTCAATCCTCTTTTATTTGTCATTGATTTGCTATCTGTTCTGCCAGATCATTTAAATATACCCAACGATCCATTTTCTCATCTAATTCCGCTTGTGCAGATTCTTTCTGCTCCGTCAGTTCTGCTAACTTTCCAGAATTCGTTGCATTTTCCATGATCTCTTCGTCTAACTGCTCTAACTTCTCTTCCAGTTTGGCGATATCATCATCGATCGTTTCAAATTCTTTTTGTTCTTTGTATGTAAATTTAAGCTTCTTTTGATGTTCTTTCTGGAATTTCTTTCCGTTGTTTTCTTTTTTCGCTGGTTTGCTTTTTTCTGGTTTGGCTGCAGGTTTTACTTTTTCAAGATAATCTGTATATCCACCTTCGTATTGTTTTAAATGTCCGCCTTCTTCAAATGCAAAGATACGGTTTACAATACGATCAAGGAAATAGCGGTCATGGGATACCGTGATCACGATTCCTGCGAAGGTATCCAGATAATCCTCAAGGATCGTTAATGTCTGGATATCAAGATCATTGGTCGGCTCATCAAGGATCAGAACATTCGGTGCTTCCATCAGTACTTTTAACAAGTAGAGTCGTCTCTGTTCTCCACCTGAAAGTTTATCCAGCGGTGTGTACTGAAGTTCTGGTGGAAACAGGAAGCGATCTAACATCTGGGATGCACTTGCCTGCCCTTTTGTTGTCTGGATGTATTCTGCAACATTTTTAATATAATCAATGACACGGATATCTCCAGTCATATCTTCATTCTCCTGTGCAAAATATCCAATCTTTACAGTGTCTCCGATCGTGATATTTCCTTCATCTGGCTTTAAAATCCCCATGATCATCTTCATTAACGTTGATTTTCCACATCCATTTGGTCCGATAAATCCGATTCGATCATCTCTTAGGAAAATATAAGAGAAATCGTTGATCAGATGTTTATCACCGAATCCTTTGGAAATGTGTTCTAACTCGATCGTTGTCTTTCCAAGACGGCTGCTTATGGAATCCATTTCGACATTTTGCTGCATAGATGGACCTTTGGCATTCTTAAGTTCCTCAAAACGTTCGGTTCTTGCTCTCTGTCTTGTTCCTCTTGCCTTGATTCCCTGCTTCATCCATTCCATTTCCACACGGAGTAAACTCTGACGTTTGCGTTCTGTCGCTAATTCCATCTCTTCACGCTGGACTTTTAATTCTACAAATCCTGAATAGTTTGTGTCATATTCGTAAAGCTTTCCTTTATCAATCTCTACAATCTTATTTGTGACGCGGTCTAAGAAATAGCGGTCATGAGTTACCATGATCAATACGCCGCGGAAGCTGTTTAAGAATTCTTCCAACCACAAAACCATATCGTTATCCAAGTGGTTGGTCGGCTCATCAAGGATCAGGACTTCTGTCGGATCTACTAAAGTTCTTGCAAGTGCAACTCTCTTCTTCTGACCTCCGGATAAATGATCGCATCCTTCGTCAAAATCATAGATTCCCAGCTTTGTAAGAATTGTCTTTGCTTCACTCTCTGTCTTCCAGTCCTGATGTTCTTTTCCATCCATCACATATTCCAAAATACTTTGTTTCTTCGGGAATTCTGGATTCTGCGGAAGATAGGATACACGGATTCCATTTCCACAGATGATCTGGCCTTTGTCTGGCTCATTGATCTTGGCGATAATTTTTAATAATGTAGTCTTTCCTGTACCATTGACCCCGATCACACCAATCTTATCACCGCTGTGGATTCCAAGAGATACGTCATCAAAAATAACTTTCTCTCCATAAATTTTGCTGATATGTTCAATATTTAATATATTCATCGTACTACTTTGCCTGACCGATCGCTTCAACTAATTCTTCTTTAGATACTGCACCGATCAGTTTTTTAACTACCTCTCCATCTTTGATCACTAAAAATGTTGGAACTGACATGATCTTGTACTGTGCCACGATATCCACATTCTGATCGATATCAAGCTTTCCAACCTTTACAGATCCTTTATATTCTTCGGCAAGCTGTGCAACGACTGGAGCCATCATCTTGCAAGGTCCACACCATGTTGCAAACATATCAACTAAGACTGGTACATCACTTTTTAATACTTCTTCTTCGAAATTTTCACTTGTAAATGTATATTCCATAATCATTCACCTATCCTTTGCTATTTATTTAAACATCGTTTTGCTTCTTCTAATGATTCATAAAATCTGCAGATCCATCGGTTTATACATGGATGCAAATATAAAAATAACTGGATCTTGCATCGAAACTTTCCTTGTTTCATGATTATATTACCACTTTTTGTTTATTTTATGCAATCCTTTTACTTTGCATGACGATATGCTACTAAACGGCAGATTGGATTTCCTTTGGCGGAGAATTTCTCTTCATATTCTGTCATGACATTTCCTTCATTATATTCACTATGATGAAGATCATATGTGTGATTTTCTAAGATCCATCCTGCTTCTTCTACCTGTTCTAAGGAGAAGTCAAACAAATCTTTATTGTCTGTCTTAAACATGACTCTTCCTTCTGGTGTCAAAATGTTATTGTATCGTTCTAAAAATCTTGTGGATGTCAGTCTTCTCTT
The DNA here is from genome assembly GCF_025567365.1 of Anaerostipes amylophilus. NCBI lineage: Bacteria > Bacillati > Bacillota > Clostridia > Lachnospirales > Lachnospiraceae > Anaerostipes > Anaerostipes amylophilus. The sequence goes on from NZ_JAOQJG010000001.1 coordinate 153,727, forward strand.
TGCATGTCGGTCTTTTGGCCATGGATCGGAGAAGTTTAAGTAGATTCTGTCTACTTCATCTTTATCAAAAACTTCTTCAATATTCTCTGCATCCATACGGATCAGGCGAAGATTGTTCTGTTCAAAGTCTTCTAATTTCTCTACGGCTCTTACTAGCACGCTAGAATATTTCTCAATTCCGATATAGTTGATCTCTGGATTTCTTTTTGCCATTTCTATGATAAACTGTCCTTTTCCCATTCCTACTTCGATGTGGATCGGATGATCATTTCCAAATACCTCTGCCCATTTTCCTTTCTTCTGTTCTGGCTCTTGGATGGAAAACTGGTTTTCAATAATTGTTTCTCTCGCTCCTGGTACATTTCTTAAACGCATTTATATTCATCTCCTTTGTCTTTTTTCTCGAATCTTTGTTGATTATATCATAGACGATGGGTATAATAAAGAAAAAGTATGAGGCCTTAAGAGGCTTAGGATCTGCACTTCAAGGAGGAAATGCTCATGGAAATCGAAAGAAAATTTATCGTCCACAACTTACCTGATAATCTGGATTCTTATCCACACTCTGAGATTGAGCAGGGCTATCTTTGCATGGAACCTGTCATTCGTATCCGCAGGATGAATAAGCAGTATTTCTTAACTTTTAAGAGTAAGGGATTGATGGCTAGAACCGAACATGAATTTCCACTTGATAAGGCAGCTTATGAACACCTGCTTCCAAAGGTGGATGGGATTTTAATTTCCAAGACTCGTTATAAGATTCCGGATGAACATGGATTTATTATTGAACTGGATGTCTTTCATGGAGAGTATGAGGGACTTGTAATGGCCGAGGTGGAATTCCCTAGTGAGGAAGTTGCTGTGGAATATGAGGGGCCTGAATGGTTTGATGATGAGGTTACGTTTGATTCTCGGTATCAGAATAATAATTTGGCGAATAAATAATTGTTAGCCATAGGCTGTCGATGTATGTAGATAAACAATAAAATAACACCTTCCGTGAAACACGAATTTTATGACGGATTTTTTACAAGCCGCTGATTCGCCGGCTTTCCTTGCAAAACTCGCTTCGCTCAAACATTGCACCAAGCACGGCTGCGAGCTTGTAAAAAATCCTATAAAATTCTATCGTTTCACGGAAGGTGTTATTTTATTGTTTATCTACATACACTGAAGGGTATTGGTGGAAACTGTGTATTATTCACTATATTTGTTATTATAATATTTATTGTCATGTAAAATTCATGATAAAATTTACTTACAAAATTTTTCGAAAAATGATAAAATAGTCATATAAACCGAGTACGATTTACATGAAAAAAAGACTGTTTCATTCGAATGTTACCGAGTGAAGCAGTCTTTTTTCTGTCAGATTTACTTTAGTTTCTTTAGAATTATAAATTGGAGGTAAAGTGATATGAAACGAATTCAGAAAGCATGTCTTACACAAACGGTTATTTTCTCTAATCATAATGGGGAGACTACTGCTTATGCGCGTAAATTGATCGAGGAGGAATATAAGGCCGTAATATTAAGCGGTGATAATGAAAAGATTGCAAGTATTCTAAAATTAATATATAGCCGCAAGCAGGAACGTGCCGAACAGGGTAAAAAGCTTTCTTCTACTGATGAGAGGTATTTTAAATTAGCTGAATATATGCTTTTTTCCGAACTTTCGTTTGTGCTGAATGTTCCGAGAGAACATATAGAGCAGTACATTGCGGATATGATTGAGGCATAAATAATTTTATTATAAAAAGGACACTTTTGATTAAATTTCAAAAGTGTCCTTTTTTATCATTTATCTACCATGACTTTACATCGTTTCTTATAGCAGGCAATTCCGTAGTTTAATATTGTTTCATATCCTTCTTCTTCTAATTTCTGATCGTAGTGTTTTTCTTTGATCTGTTTTAGTGCCTTTTTGCATGCTTTGCAGAAATCTTTTAAGCGGTTTTCGTCTTTTCTTGTGGTTTTCCCTGTTTGGTAAGGTAGCCTGTTGCGAAAAGTACACTCCAGAGATTTTCGATCGTGCTGTCTAGTTCGTTGTATGTTAGTTCTAATCTGATTTCTTTCTGGATTGCTTTTCCTTCGATCAATTGCTCGATTTCTCTTCTTGTTTGTTGGTTTGCTTTTTCTATAAATCGTTTTACGATATAGTTTCCGCTTGTATTGATCCAGTATGGCTGTGGTGTTGCATCTGGTTCTATTTTTAATGCTCGGCAGTGATTGATCACATCCCATGGGCAGTAGATATCTGTATTTCCGAAGCGGTAACCGTCATACCATTTCTTTGTTTGTTCGAAAATTTCAAAGAAATATTTTAACATACTCATATTTAAGGATTTTCCGAATCTTCTTGTTCTTGTGAATAGATTGACTAAACCATGTTCATTTAGTAATTGTTTTATCAATCCTGTTTTATCTACATAGTAATAGTTTTCTTTTATCATATCTTCGAAGTTTTCAATTCCGATTGGAAGTTTCTTTTGCATGAGGTTCCTTCCTTTCCGCATTTAATCTTACCTTTTGTTCATATTTTACTATCTGGTTATTTTATATGCAACGCAAAATAACACTTATCTTTAGAAATCAAATAAGAAGATATACCCATATTCCCATGACTATATCTTCTCAAAATTTTCTTTTATTCCATTGTATCTACAATTTCTCTTCGTCATGGCGAATGTGCTTGCCTACTTCATTTACAAATAGTTGGACGGAGACGAGTAAAAGACAATCAGCCTAAGGAATAAGCTACCTTTGCCAAAACGGAATAGAAAAGCACCAGAGGGCCTAATCTCTGGTGCTTTTCGTTTGCCCTTACGGACTATTCATTTCATTCTGCCTACTGGCATTATAGCATACGCATTATGTAATACATTTGGAATATGTTTCCAAATGTATTACATAACACACTTGTTAATTTCTTGTTAATAAATACAAAATACAATTGACAAGAAATTAAATATTTCATACGATATAGTTAGTTATAAATAACTAATACTTAAGTGGAGGTAGGAATTAATGAAACAAATAATTAAAAAAGTGTTATATATATATATATGATATCTACATTGGTTTTATCTATGTTATTATCATCACTACAACGTGTATCTGCAGACGAATCAGAAAACATACCTAATTCACCTATTAAAGTTTTAGAAGAAAATATTTCTGATCAATCACTATATATAAAATATTATATGACGATTGATAATCAAAAATTTTTATACATTGAAAATTCAAAAATAGTCAATGGAGATTGGGTTACTAATACTTTAAAAACAAAAGTAGATGAAAATAATAATTTGATCAAATCTACTAAAGAAGAATATCAAACAAACTATCATATTTCTGATGAATCCATAGACAATATAGATAATAAAACTTTAACTTGGTCAAAACGTTGGGGGCATTAGTAATGAAAAATTTATTTCACAATAAAAGAATAAGGCATTTTTTTATTGTTGATGGAAGTTACTTATTATTTAATTTAATATATTGTTTAGTATTCAAATATAACTTTATCACTACACACACAATTATAATGTTTATTTTTATGAATATTTGTTTGTTTATTGGAACTCAAGATGAAGAATAATAAAAAGATTCTAAGCAACCAATCTGCCTAGAATCTTTTTACACATATTCAAATTTACTTTATGCTTTCAATCCCTTACGAACTAACGCTCTCTTAAGTGCCAACTCTGCCCTTGCAATATCAATATCTGCGCTCTTAGCTTCGAGTCTCTTTCTTGCTCTCTCTTCCGCTTTCTTTGCACGTTCAACATTGATATCTTCCGGCCATTCTGCGACTTCTGCCAGGATACTCATGGTTGTTTCTGTGACTTCCACGAATCCTTTTAGTAATGCCGCTTTCTTCTTGGTTCCGTCTTCTTCTGTGATCGTTAAGACTCCAGGTGCGATGATCATCGTCATCGGAATGTGTCTTGCGTAGATTCCGACTTCTCCTTCGGTTGTATTTAACTCAACGAATGTGACATCTCCTGTATAAAATGAGCGTTCTGGTGTAATGACTTCTAATTTCATTGTGTTTTCAGCCATAGGATCACCTACTTATTTCTTGCTGCAAAACGTTCTACAACTTCTTCGATGGTTCCTGCATTTAAGAACATTCCTTCTGGAATCTCATCGTGTTTTCCTTCTAAGATTTCCTTAAATCCCTGGATCGTATCGCTTAAGGATACATACTGCCCTGGTTTTCCTGTAAACTGTTCGGCTACGAAGAATGGCTGAGACAGGAATCTTTGTACCTTTCTTGCGCGGTCTACGACCAGTTTCTCGTCTTCAGAAAGTTCATCCATTCCTAAGATTGCGATGATATCCTGTAATTCTTTATATTTTTGCAGAATCTCCTGTACGCCTCGTGCGACTTTGTAGTGTTCTTCTCCAACAACTTTTGGATCTAGGATTCTTGATGTGGATTCCAATGGATCTACTGCTGGATAGATTCCCATTTCTGAGATTGCACGGGATAGTACGGTTGTCGCATCCAGATGGGCAAATGTTGTTGCTGGTGCCGGGTCGGTTAAGTCATCGGCTGGCACATAGACTGCCTGTACGGATGTGATCGATCCATTCTTTGTGGATGTGATACGTTCCTGTAAAGCACCCATCTCTGTCTGCAGTGTTGGCTGGTAACCTACCGCACTTGGCACTCGTCCAAGTAAGGCGGATACCTCGGATCCTGCCTGTGTGAAACGGAAAATGTTGTCGATAAATAATAAGACGTCTTTTCCTCCACGGTCACGGAAATCTTCTGCGATCGTAAGTCCAGTAAGCCCTACTCTCATACGGGCTCCAGGTGGTTCGTTCATCTGTCCGAAGACCATGGCGGTCTTGTCGATAACACCTGATTCACTCATCTCTGTGTAAAGGTCATTTCCTTCACGAGTACGTTCTCCTACTCCAGTAAATACGGAATATCCTCCATGCTCTGTGGCGATATTTCGGATCAGTTCCTGGATCAGTACAGTTTTTCCTACTCCCGCACCACCAAACAGACCGATCTTTCCACCCTTCTGGTATGGGCAGAGAAGGTCAACGACCTTGATCCCTGTTTCCAGAACTTCTGTCTCTGTAGATTGTTCTGAAAATTCCGGTGCTTTTCTGTGGATTGGTAAACGGTCGGCTCCTTCTGGTGCCGGTTTATTATCAATAGGATCTCCCAGCACGTTAAAGATTCGTCCTAAGGTTGCTTCTCCTACAGGAACGGAGATCGGTCCGCCTGTAGCCTGTGCTTCCATTCCACGGACTAATCCGTCGGTTGGTCCCATTGCGATACATCTTACGGTGTCATCACCCAGGTGCTGTGCAACTTCAACGACAAGTTTTCCGCCGTCTCTTGTCTGGATATCGATCGCATCGTTGATCTCTGGCAGGTTATCACTGCTAAACTTGATATCCAGAACCGCACCGATGACCTGTGTAATCTTTCCTGTACGATTATCTGCCATGTTATTTCCTCCTGCTTCTTATATCGAGTCCATCACTTCAGGGCCTCGGCTCCTGAAATGATCTCTGTTAATTCTTGTGTGATCGCTCCCTGTCTTGCTCGGTTGTATGCAAGTTCTAAGCTTGAGATCATCTCTTCTGCATTACTTGTTGCTGAATCCATTGCCTGCATTCTGGCTCCATTCTCACTCGCTACGGATGTGACTAAGGCTCCATAGATCATGCTGCAGATATACTTTGGAATCAGTAAGGATAAAGCTTCTTCCGGCTCCGGCTCAAAATTCATTGGAGCCTTGCTTTCTTTTTCTTCTTCCTTACTTTCTATATTGCTCTCAATCGGAAGTAATTTTACAAGTTTTGGTTCATGAACCACGGTATTTTTAAAATCTGTGTATGCCAGATAGATCTCACCGATCTCTCCATCTTCAAAAGCTTTTAGAAGTTTCTCTCCTAAGATTCTGGCATCATCATAGACTGGCTCGTTGATCATCTCTGAATCATCGGAAACGATCTCATACCCACGATGTTTTAACGTATCCATCGCTTTGTGTCCTACCGCATAGATCATGATATCTTCTTTGTTCATACCGCTGTCCCGGATCAGTTTCACGATATTGTTATTATATCCTCCTGCTAATCCACGGTTGGATGAAATGGTAATGATCCCTTTCTTTGTGGAACCATTTTCCTGTAAATACGGATGATTGATATTACCTGCCTTGGCAAGGATCGAGCTTACTGTCTCATACATCTTATTAAAGTATGCTTTGGACTCGTCTGCTCTCTGCTTTGCTCTCTGCAGTTTTACCGTGGATACCAGTTTCATCGCTTTTGTGATCTGTCCGGTACTTTCGACGCTGGCTTTTCGTCTTTTAATATCAATTATTGATGCCATGACAGATCACCTTACTTTCTAAATGATTCTTTTGCTTCATTGATCGCTTTGATCAGTTTCTCTTCGGTCGCATCATCCATGACTTTCGTCTCGGCAATGCTTGTAAAGATCTCTGGATATTTCGTATCGATCAAGTCAAATAATTCTTTCTGGAAATCAAGGATCTGATCTACTGCCAAGTCTAAGAGATATTTCTTGACTGCTGCGTAGATGATCACAACCTGCTTCTCAACCGCTAATGGCTGATACTGTGGCTGTTTTAAAACTTCCCTGATTCTCTCACCCTGATCTAATCGCTCTTTTGTATCATCATCAAGTTCTGATCCAAACTGAGCAAATGCTGCCAGCTCACGATACTGTGCAAGGTCTGTACGGATTGGTCCTGCGATCTTCTTCATCGCTTTGATCTGTGCAGATCCTCCAACTCGTGATACTGAAAGTCCGGCATTGATCGCTGGTCTGAAACCTGCGTTAAACATCTCTGTTTCCAGATAGATCTGTCCATCTGTGATGGAAATAACGTTCGTTGGGATGTATGCAGATACATCACCTGCCTGTGTCTCGATGATCGGAAGGGCTGTTAGAGATCCTCCACCTAATTCATCGGATAATCTGGCTGCACGCTCTAATAATCTGGAATGTAAATAGAAGACATCTCCAGGATAAGCTTCACGTCCAGGTGGTCTACGAAGAAGTAAGGAAAGTGTACGGTATGCAGTTGCATGTTTGCTTAAGTCATCATATACAACTAATACATCTTCTCCTCTCTCCATCCATTCTTCACCGATCGCACATCCTGCATATGGTGCGATATACTGAAGTGGTGCTAATTCACTGGCTGTAGACGCTACAACCGTTGTATAATCCATTGCGCCAAATTCTTCTAAAGTCTTTACAATATTGGCAACTGTGGATGCTTTCTGGCCGATCGCTACATAAATACAGTGAACACCCTGTCCTTTCTGATTAATGATCGTATCGATCGCGATCGCTGTCTTACCGGTCTGTCTGTCACCGATGATCAACTCACGCTGTCCTCTTCCGATCGGTACCATCGCATCGATCGCTTTGATTCCTGTCTGAATCGGAGTATCTACGGATTTTCTTGAGATAACTCCTGACGCAACTCTTTCAATTGGACGATATTTATCTGTCTCGATCGGACCTTTATTGTCAATTGGCTGTCCTAAGGAGTTTACGACACGTCCTGTCAGTTGATCTCCAACCGGCACTTCTACCACGCGGCCCGTTGTCTTGACAATATCGCCTTCGTTAATATTTCTACGGTCACCTAAGAGAACTGCACCTACGTTGTCCTCTTCTAAGTTTAATACCATTCCATAGACTTCTCCCGGAAATTCGAGCAGTTCTCCCTGCATCGCTTTCTCAAGTCCATGGATTCTGGCGATTCCGTCAGCAACCTGTATTACCGTTCCAATATCAGAGGTTTCAAGCTTTGTTGAATATTGTTTGATCTGTTCTTTGATAACTGAACTGATCTCTTCTGGTCTTAAATTCATGGGGCTTATCTTCCTCCTGTTCTATAGTTGTATTTGTGACAGATATCTTCCCATCGAATCAAGCTTTGTACGGATAGAATTATCCACAATCCGATCATCCATACAAAGGATCAATCCACCAATGATATCTTTATCTGTCTCATAAGTCACCTCTAACTTCTTGTATTCTGAAGAATTGATGACTTTCTTTAAGATCTTGTCTTTTTGTTCTTGTGACAGCGGCGTCGCTGACGTTACATGTAAGGCTCCGATTCCTAACTGACGTTTGATATTAGAAATGATGTAAGTAAAAATTCCATCAAATTCTTTAAAACGCCCTTTCTTGATGATGATCATTAAAAATCCTGTCATATCATCAGAAACCCGGCCGTTAAAAACGTTCTTTGCTGCCTCCATCTTCTCTTCCTTTGTGATCTGGGGATGATTTAAGAAGTTTACGAAATCTGTGTTGGAATCTAAGATTTCTTTCACTGCTTTCGCTTCTTCTAAAGCTTCGATAAGAGCGTCCTCATCTGTTTTCACAGAAATATAGGCATCCCCGTAAATTTTATCTACTCTTGAAGCCATGTCTTATCACCCATTTCCTGTAAGGTCTGATCAACTAAAGCATTCTGGTCTGCTTCGTCCATCTGATTCTGGATGAATTTGCCAGCCATTAAAACTGCCATCTTAACCATCTCTTGCTTCATCTGATCTCTTGCACCTATCTTAGCAAGCTCTGCCTCATGATTCGCACTTTCTATGATCCTTGCGGCCTCTTCTTTGGCTCCTGCAACAATCTCTTCCTCTCTCTTCAGTGCTTTCTTTCTGGCCTGTGCCATCAAGGCATCTGCTTCTTTTTCAACATTTTTTAGTTTATGATCGTATTCGGCTTTTAACTTTGCAGCTTCTGCCTGATCGGCTGCTGCCTGATCGATCTCATTTGCAATTCTGTTCTTACGGTCTTCTAAGATCTTACGAACCGGTTCAAACAAAATATAGGAAAGCAGTGCAAACATGATGAACACTGCGATTCCCTGCATAATCACATCAAAGCCAAGCTGAATATCTAATCCAAATATTCTTCCGTCCACGCCTTGGCCTCCCTTCGGCTTGTTTTATTAAAGTTTTGCAAACAGTGGATTTGCATATAATAAGATCAAACCAATAACCAGACCATAAAGACCTGTTGTCTCTGCTACCGCCTGTCCAAGAAGCATGGTAGATGTGATATCACCTTTGGCTCCTGGATTACGTCCTACTGCTGCTGCACCCTGTCCTGCTGCGTATCCCTGTCCAATACCAGGTCCGATACCTGCGATCAGTGCCAGTCCTGCTCCGATTGCAGAACACCCTAATACAAATGCTTCACTTGAAATATTCATAGTTTTTTCCTCCTGAACTACATATTAAAGTTTCCTATCTTGATCGTTGATAGATTGTCTTAAGCTTCCCGCTTATCTGTAATAAATGTCATCGTAAGCATCGCAAATACAAATGTCTGGATCGCTCCGGAGAACAGATCAAAGTACATATGCAAGAATGCCGGAATACCTAGCTGCGCAAGCCATGGCAGCAATCCGTACCACAATGCCATCATGATCGTACCCGCCATAATATTTCCAAACAAACGAAGAGACATAGAAAGCGGTGTCGCAAACTCTCCGATCAGGTTAATTGGAAATAAGATTGGGATTGGTTTGAAAAGATCGGTAAATACATGTAATTTACTCGTCTTAAATGCACTGTACTGGATCAGTACAAATGTGATCAACGCTAATGCAAGCGTCGTTCCATAGTCCGCTGTCGGTGGTCTTAAGCCAAATAATCCCGATGTATTGGAGAAAAAGATAAAGACCATGATCGTTCCAATGTAATTTACAAATGGACGCCAATGTCTTCCCATATTTCCCTTGACCAGATTATCAAGCATCTCTACGACCATCTCCACAAAATTCTGAAGTCCTGATGGCTTCTCATCTCCGTGAAGAACTGCATGTCTTGCGATCAGTGCTAATACAATGATAAATACCATAACGATCAGCGTCGTCACATGCGTTGTCGTGATCCAGACTTTATGCCCGAAAAATTTCAGCGGAATCAGCCCGTGCACCATAAAGTCAACGTCATCACCGGATGATGCTGCCAACATCATGGGGGCATTCATAATTCCCATCGCACAACCTCCTTTTCTGCTTATTATCATCACTTTATTCCTGCAAGATCTTCTTCGTGATATGCTCGTGAACCGGCTTTTGTAAAAATGCTGCAAACTTGCTGCTTAAGAAACCAACAAGTGCTGCGATAAATGCACTCATACTAAGCTTGATCATCACATACAAAACAACCAGTGTCACCACATAACGGATCAATGCACTTACGATCATATGTCTGCTTGCCTGATGTGTATCCATCTGTACAGACTTCTGAATACTTACCATCATCGTCGTGATCATGATCCACGCTGCGATCAGACCAACAACTGCTCCGATCAGATACCTTAGATCACCTCTGGTTATTATCATACCCAAAATTGCAGATAACACTCCGCCTAGAAGAATTCCGATCATCAGATCCAGGTATGTCTCGTCTAGCTGTCTTAATTTATCTCTCATCTTTCTCCTCCATATCTTCCTGTTCTAGTATATTGTGGATCAGAGAATATACTCCTCTGATTCCTCCCATAATACCAAGAATCAGAAAAAGAAGAAACAGATTTGTGGAAAAATGTTTATCAATCCACAGTCCGATCGCCATGCATAAAAAAACAGAAGTCAACATCGTGATCCCAATCTGTGTTACCAGCGACAACATCTTGATCACTGGTCCATACTTATGCATAGACATTTCCTCCTTTTAGCGAAATCTTTATAAAGTTTATTATAACATTTTTCCCAAACACAAGCCACCTTATTTTTTATTCTTTATCTATTTTTACCAAAAGTAACCAGAAAAATAAGATTTTTCGTCATTTTTACCCTGGTTTCTTCTTATTAAAAAGATGTTTAATTTTTTAGATAAATTTTTTCAATTTTCTCTGATTATTTTTGCTTTTATTTCTCTAATAATTCTTTGATCACAGATTCATAAATATCAAATCCAGCTTCTAACTGTTCATCTGTCATAACGAGTGGTGCAAGGAATCGGATAACATTTCCATATGTACCTGCTCCCTCGATCATCAATCCTTTCTGAGCACATCCTTTGATGACTGCTGCAGAAAATTCTGGATATGGTTCTTTTGTTTTCTGATCTTTGACAAACTCAAGACCGATCATTCCTCCAAGTCCACGAACATCTCCGATCACTGGATATTTTTCTTTCCACTCATTGAATCTCTTAGATACCTTTTCACCAATCTCACAAGAACGTCCTGCAATGTCATCTCGTTCCATGATCTCGATCGTCTTTAAGGCTGCTGCACATGCTAATGCGTTGCCACAGAATGTACCACCGATCGTTCCTGGTGCTGAAGCTTCCATGATCTCTTCTCTTGCAACGATCGCTGATAATGGAACACCGGCTGCAATAGATTTGGCTGTTGCTAAGATATCAGGCTGTACCCCTGATTCTTCCCAATAGTTTGTAGCAAACATTCTACCTGTACGGCAGAATCCTGTCTGAACTTCGTCCGCTACTAATAAAATTCCATTTTCATCACAGATCTTTCTGACCGCTTTGACCCATTCAATTGGTGCTGGGATAAATCCACCTTCACCCTGTAATGGTTCTACAACGATCGCTGCGATCGTATCTGCTGGTCCGCACTGTTCAAAGACTGCTTTGATAGAATCTAAATAGTAATCTAGGGCTGCTTCCTGAGGCATTCCTGCTGGATTTCTATAGTAGTATGGGAACTGTGCACGATAAACACCATCCGGGAAAGGTCCCATTCCAACGGCATATGCTTTCTTAGATGTCATGGACATTGTCATTAAAGTTCTTCCATGGAACGCTCCGGAAAATACGATGATATTTGGTCGTTTTGTAAATGCTTTCGCGATCTTGACTGCATTTTCATCTGCTTCAGCACCACTATTTGCGAAGAATACTTTTTTCTTATTACCTTTGACCGGTGCGATCTGTGTTAATTTTTCAGATAATGCAACATAGCCTTCATGAGTCACTACATTGTACATTCCGTGAAAATATTTCTCTGCCTGTACTTTGACTGCTTCTACAACTTCCGGCTGTGAAAAACCGATATTTAAAACTCCAACTCCACCGATCCAGTCTAAAAATTTATTTCCATCAACATCCTGAATCATAGCTCCTTCACCCTTTTCGATCACAACGGGATAAACGCATTTGATCGCGGATGGATTGACTGCTTCTCTTCGGTCGATGATTGCCTGTGCTTTTGGTCCTGGTAATGTTTCAGTGATGATCTCTGGTAAATCTGTTCTTAGCATATTCATATCCTCCTCTATTTTAAAAACTTATCTTCTGATTTGTCTTTGTTTTTGTAGTGATGATTATTTGTACATTCATTTGCAAATAAAAAAAGTACAACAAGGATGCTTTGTTCAACACCTTTGTTGTACCTTTTGATTGTATTTTTACATATTTTTCTGAAGTTTCCTATATTCTTTTATCACAATTTTCCTTTGATTCTTTGTGTTCGTTGCACAAATGGTATCAAATGTGTTAGACTATTTTTACATGACTTCAAATGAATAGGACACAAATAAAGGAGGGCAAATCTTATGCCTCTTACATTAAATGAATTATATACACAAACAAAACATCAATATCACCTTTCCATGATTGCAGGTAAAACTGGGATCGATCATATCATGAACTGGGTTTATGTCTCCGAAGACAGCTCAACTCATGATTTTTTGAAGGGCGGAGAACTTATTATCACAACCGGGATCAACTATCAGGATGAGACTTCTCTTTATGAGTTTATTGAAACAATGATCCAAAGCCATACTTGCGGAATGATCTTAAATACAGGGAAATATATTCTTTCAGATCATATCACAGATTCGATCAAAGAATTGTGCGACAAACACAACTATCCATTGATCAACATGCCTTGGGAAGTTCATATTTATGATATTACAAGAGATTATTATAATCGGATCTTTATGGATACACAGAAAGATACTTCGATCACAGATGCATTTTTGTCTTTTATTGAAAATGATTCTCTGCATCATTATGATGCTTTGCGGATTCTGGAAGATAATCATTTTGAGAAGGACAATTGCTATGAGATTGCTTTAATGAAGTGTAATAAGAAAGTGATTTCTGATGACCTGAAATTGCGTCTGCTTTTTTTGATGGAAAGTTTTGTGAAGTTAAATGATCTGGATATCCATATTGCTTTTTATAAAAATCATTTTTTATTTGTTTTTCATGATATGGATGAAATACAGATTTATGATGAAATGTCTTCTTTGGTTTCTTCGCTTAAAAATTCTTTTAAAAAGCTTCATATTTATGTAGGGATCGGAAGTTCTGTCCACATGCTTCGTGAGATTGGTGCAAGTTATCAACGTTCTCTGGCTGCTCTTGTTTATGCTGTGAATAAAGGTCAGGAAATTGCCCGATTTGAGGAAATGGGATTTTTTAAAATTCTTCATTCTGTAAATGATCGGAATCTTTTGGTTGCTTATCATGATGAGTATTTGAAAGATATTGAGGAGTATGATCAGATTCATGATACGAATTATCTGGAAACTTTGCATCAGTACCTGCTTTGTAACGGGAGTATTCAGCATGTGGCTTCGAATATGTTCTGTCATCGAAATACCATTACTTATCGGATGCGAGTGATCGAGGATCATTGGGAGTTGAAGTTGGATGATACGGTGGAGAAGTTTCATTTGATGGTGGCGTTTTTTATTCGGGATTATCTGGAGGTAAGTAAATTCTGATTTGTAGTTTGAAGGCGGAAATTATTGGTGGAATATTATAAAAAAGGAACCATATACACTGGTGTACAAAAAATATCCTGATCTTTACTTACATCTTTTGTATTTGACATACTTAGTTTAAGCTACATAGATCAAATTTAAAGATTCATGGCACAGTTTCTGATTTAGATACTGTTTCTTGAATAATGCAATTAAAATAAGGTTTTATAAATCCCATAAATCGTATCCCGATCCAATTTCACATAATTATTCGCCATTAATCTTCCCTGTTTCGTCATAACAACTTCTGTGAATTCTTCCAACTCTTCTTCTTTCACACCATACTCATGTAACGCTTTCTTAGGAATCAGATGATTTAACAGCACTTCTATCTCTTCATAAACTTCCTCAGGTTTACATTCAAGAATTCCTGCCAGATATTCATTTAATTCCTTAATGCTTCCATCTGGATCGATCTCCTGATATTTCTTATTTTATTATAGTCTTTCTCAGAAAATATAAAAGAGCAATGAAAATCTTGGTCTTCATTGCCCTTCTTGTGTTATTTTAGCATATTTATTGTTTGATCACCTTGGGTTGTCAGCACAAATAATTTTATAATTTTTGTGATTCTTCTCGTTTTTGTTGCAATAATATTTTATTTTCATTGGTAGAAATCATTTCTTTCTTCGGTTATAATTATATAAGCAAAACAGAAAAGGAGATTTTTATGGAACAGCTAATTGTTTTAGGAACTGGAAATGCACAAGCAATTCATTGTTATAACACTTGCTATGCTATGAAAAAAGGCGAAGAATATTTTCTTGTTGATGCTGGAGGTGGAAATGGTATTTTATCTCAACTTGATAAAGCTTCAATTCCACTTGAAAAGATTCATCATATTTTTGTGACACATGCCCACAATGATCATATCTTAGGAATGGTATGGATGATCCGTATGATCGCTACTTCTATGAACAAAGGTACTTACGATGGAACATTAACTATCTATTGTCATGAAGAACTGGTTGATACGATCAAAACGCTTACAAAACTTACGGTTGGGAAGAAATTTTACAAACACTTTGATGAGCGTATTCTATTCCATGTTGTTGCACATAGCGATACTGTCACGATTCTTGAAGATTCTTTTACCTTCTTTGATATTGGTTCTACAAAGGAAAAACAGTTTGGTTTTACTTGCCTTATGGACCATGGAACAAAAGTATCTTTTCCTGGAGATGAGCCATATCGTGAATCATTATACGAGTTTGTAAAAGGATCTGACTGGTTACTTCATGAAGCATTTTGTGTATATGATGAAAGGGATATTTTTAAACCTTATGAAAAACATCACAGTACTGTCAAAGATGCCTGTGAATTAGCGCAAACGCTTCATATCCCGAATCTTGTTTTGTGGCATACAGAAGATAAAGATATGAAACACCGTCAGGGAAAATATCTGGCAGAGGGTAAACAATATTATGATGGGAAGCTTTATATTCCTGAGGATTTCGATGTTTTAAAATTTTAATTTTCATGAATCAATTCATCTCCATTGTATGGCTGATCTTAGAACTTAAGATTGCAAAGAATAATGTTGTGGCATTGTGTATGATTTTGTTTTCATTATAACATAACATTAAAAAAAGTCAGTCATTTGGACTCGATTTTTACAAACTTTGTCCAAATGACTGACTTGAGTTTTATTAGCTATATTTGTAGATTATTTCTTTACATACTTTGATGTAACTTTCAGTCGTGCCATCGCACGAGACAATGCAGCCTGCGTATGATAATACTGCAAACGACTCTGTTTCTGTTTCATTCGTTCTTCGGCTCTTGTTTTGGCTTCTCTTGCACGGATGATGTCGATATCTTCTGGACGTTCCACGGTATCAACCACGATAACCACGAAATCTCTGGTAACATCTGCGAATCCTTCTCCGACAACACAGACTCTCCATTCTCCATCAACTTTAAAACGAAGTTCTCCTGCGACTACAGCTGTTACTGTGTCTTCATGGTTTGCTAATACTCCGTAAAGTCCATCGACTGCTGGGAAAATGACATGTTCACAGGCTCCACTGTAGAACTTTTTGTCACTGGCAATGATCTCAAAATAAAAGGTTTCTGCCATTTACATCACCTCTTTTGCCTTTTCCTTTACATCATCAATTGTTCCGACCATTAAGAAGGCCTGTTCTGGATATTCATCCATTTCTCCATCAAGGATTGCCTTAAATCCTCGGATCGTTTCTTTGACAGGAACGTATTTACCAGGAATTCCTGTAAATGTTTCTGCTACACTAAATGGCTGTGATAAGAATTTCTGAATCTTTCTTGCACGATATACTGTAATCTTGTCTTCTTCGTCTAATTCTTCCATACCAAGGATTGCAATGATATCCTGTAATTCTTTGTATCTCTGAAGTGCTTCTTCTACACGTCTTGCTACTTCGTAATGTTCTTCTCCAACAACATCTGGCTCTAGAATACGTGAGCTTGATTCCAGTGGATCTACAGCTGGATAGATACCCTGTTCAGAAATTGATCTTGATAATACAGTTGTTGCATCCAGATGGGCAAATGTTGTTGCTGGTGCTGGGTCTGTTAAGTCATCGGCTGGCACATAAACTGCCTGTACGGATGTAATAGATCCGTTCTTTGTGGATGTGATACGTTCCTGTAAAGCACCGACTTCATTTGCCAGTGTTGGCTGATAACCTACAGCAGATGGCATACGTCCTAACAGAGCAGATACCTCTGATCCTGCCTGTACATAACGGAAAATGTTATCGATGAATAATAACACGTTCTGTTTTTCCTGATCACGGAAATATTCTGCCATGGTAAGTCCTGTCTGGGCAACTCTCATACGAGATCCAGGTGGCTCGTTCATCTGTCCAAACACTAAGGCTGTATTTTTGATAACTCCAGATTCTGTCATTTCATTCCAGAGGTCATTTCCTTCTCTTGAACGTTCTCCTACACCTGTGAAGATGGAGTATCCTCCATGTTCTGTTGCAATATTATGAATCAGTTCCTGAATTAAGACTGTCTTACCGACTCCGGCACCTCCGAACAGACCGATCTTACCACCTTTCGCATATGGTGCTAAAAGGTCGATGACTTTGATACCTGTTTCAAACATTTCTACAACAGGACTCTGGTCTTCAAATTTTGGTGGTTCACGATGGATCGCCCATTTTTCTTCTGTCTCAACAGGCTCTCCTTTATCGATAGCTTCTCCAAGTACGTTAAACATACGTCCTAATGTCTGTTTTCCGACTGGAACTTTGATTGGTCCACCAGTTGCTGTGACTTCCATTCCTTTGTGAAGTCCTTCACTGGCTGCTAATAAGATACAGCGTACAGTACGATTACCCATATGCTGTTCTACTTCCATAACAACTTCTTTTCCTTTATTAACAACGGTCAAGGCGTCATGAATCAAAGGGAGCTGTTCAGTTTCAAATTCTACGTCGATTACTGGACCAAGAATCTGTACGATTTTTCCTTTTTCCATTTTATTTCCCTTCCTTCACTGTTACTCTTTCTTTAATGATTTAGCTCCGGCACACACCTCAGTGATCTCCTGAGTGATCGATGCCTGACGAGCACGGTTATACATAAGTCCCAGTGATCTTATCATTTCTCTCGCACTCTTGCTTGCACCTTCCATCGCCATCATTCTGGCGTTTAATTCACTGGAAAATGATTCTACCATCGCACCATAGACAAGTCCTTTGATATAGTTTGGTGCCAGGCGGTCAAGTACCGCCTTTACAGATGGCTGAAATTCTGTCATATGTGATCTCTTTCCTTTGCCTGCAAACTCATACTGATCTGGGTTTAACGGTAACACACGGATCATCGTTGGTTCTGAGGTAATGGATGTGATCATCTTTGTGTAAATAATATAGACTTCATCAAGTTCTCCTGATACATATTCCTCGATCAGTTTCTCGGCAATTCTTCTTGCTCTATAAATCGTAGGATCCTGTGTTGTATAGAAGAAATCTTCGTCCATCTGGGCTGCATTTCTTCGTCCGAAATAGTTACGTCCCATATATCCAATCACGAACAGTTTATCATCTTCATTAATATTCTCTTCTGCCATTTTTGTAATGTTATGATTATAGGCCCCGGCAAGTCCACGGTCTGCAGTCATCACAAGATATCCTTTTTTTGGATGTTCTTTCTTTCTTTTGTTTAAGAAAATGTGCTGAAGATCTGGCGTATGTGCCATGATATCAAGCAGAGATGCCTGAAGCATTTCAAAGTATGGAGTTGTGGCATCTAACTGCTTTCTTGCTTTCTTTAATTTGGAAGATGAGATCAGATACATCGCATTTGTGATCTTTAATGTATCTTCGATACTGTTCATCCTTGTTTTAATTTCTCTGATATTTGCCATAGTGATCACCTACTTTAAATAGGCTTCTATCGCCTCTTGGATCTCTTTTGCAATGTCATCTGTTAAGACTTTGCCTTCGTCGATCTTCTTCACTGTCTCTGGATATTTCTGTTCAAAGAATGCTGTCATTTCTTCTGTCTCTGCCTTTAATTCTTTGACTGGAACATCATTTAACATCTTATGACCTGCTGCAAACAGAAGTAAAATCTGTTTATGTAATGCCATTGGATGGTACAATGGCTGTTTTAACAGTTCGATCAGATGAGATCCATAATTTAATGTTGCTTTTGTTCCATCGTCAAGGTCTGAACTAAACTGTGTAAATACCTCAAGTTCTCGATACTGAGCTAAGTCAATACGAAGGTTTCCGGCTACTTTCTTCATGATCTTTGTCTGTGCTGCTCCACCTACACGAGATACAGAAAGTCCAACATTGACCGCTGGTCTTACACCGGAGAAGAATAACTCACTTTCAAGGAAGATCTGTCCGTCTGTGATAGAGATTACGTTTGTAGGAATGTACGCGGATACGTCTCCTGCCTGTGTCTCGATGATCGGTAATGCTGTGATAGATCCACCACCAAGTTCATCGCTTAATCGGCAAGAACGTTCTAGTAATCTTGAATGTAAGTAGAATACATCTCCAGGGTAAGCTTCACGTCCAGGTGGACGATCCAGCAGTAAGGAAATTGCACGATAAGCAACGGCGTGCTTAGACAGATCATCATATACGATCAAAACGTCTTTTCCCTGATGCATAAAGTGCTCTGCGATTGCTGTTCCTGCATATGGTGCAATGTACTGTAAAGATGCAAGGTCACTTGCAGATGCGGATACTACAATAGAGTAATCCATAGCACCATGTTTACTTAATGTTGTTACGATCTGTGATACTGTTGATGCTTTCTGTCCGATCGCTACATAAATACAGATAACATCCTGTCCTTTTTGATTTAAGATCGTATCAACTGCGATCGATGTTTTACCTGTCTGACGGTCACCGATGATCAGCTCACGCTGTCCACGTCCGATCGGGAACATAGAGTCGATCGCTAAGATACCTGTCTGTAATGGCTGGTCAACAGATTTTCTGTCGATAACTCCTGCTGCCTCATGTTCGATTGGTCTTCTCTCGTCAGTTTTAATTTCACCTTTTCCATCGATTGGTTCTCCGATCGCATTAACGACACGTCCGATCATAGCATCTCCAACCGGGATATCTGCCTGTACTCCGGTTCTTGCTACTTTAGATCCTTCCATTAATCCATGATCGGAACCAAGTAAAACACAACCGATACAGTTTCTTTCAACATTCAATACAAGTCCATGGACACCTGTTTCAAATACAACAAGCTCTCCATACATTGCCTGGTCCATTCCATAGACTGTTGCAATACCATCTGCGATCTGAATGATTCTTCCTTCTTCTTTGACCTCAGTTTTCTGGTCATAATTTTCAATTTGATCTTTTAATACAGAAACGACTGTTTCTGGATTGATACTGCTCACCTGATTCTCACCTCCATGTAAGTTTCTGCTGTAATTTTCTCATTTTACCACTCAGGCTGTTATCATAAACATGGTCTCCAACTTTCAGCATGAAACCACCGATTAAATCTTTGTCTTCTTTTAAAGTAAGATCTACTTCATCTGCCTGATACTGTTTCATAAGATACTGTTTGATTCTCTCTAACTGTTCGTCTTTTGGCATTGTCACATAGTCAAACTCTGCCTTGATGATCTTGTCTGTCTTACGTTTTAATTCATCGTAATACTCAACTGCCTCGTCAAAACAATCAATATCATCATTGTCACATACTATTTTCAAGGAACTCCTAAGATCATCGGAAAATAACTTATCAACCACATTTTCTTTTTCTTTTTTTGTGATCATTGGATTTTCCAGTGCCCTTAAAAGTTCCTTATTTTCATGAAGCATGTCCTGTGCTTTTTGTAAGCTTTCCTTTTTCATTCCAAGTTCAAACAATACCTGTCCATACGTCATGGAAATTCTCTTCATATGCTAGACACCTGCCTCTTTCAGGAAATCATCTAAAAGCTTTTCATTGCCTTTGTCATCTGCTTCTTTTTCCACAACTTTGGAAGCTGCCATAAGTGCGATCCCTGCGATTTCTGTCTGAAGACCTGCGATCGTCTTTTGTTTCTCAGCTTCAATATCTTTACGGGCATTTTCTTTCATAAGAGCAATCTCTTCTTTTGTCTGATCCATCTTATTCTGGTATTCATTCTTGGCTCTTGCTCTTGCGTCGGAAACGATCTGTCCTGCCTCATCCTTTGCCTGTGCAAGGTTTTTCTCATATTCCTGCTTGATCTCTTCTGCTTCAGCTTTCGTCTGTGCTGCATCATCTAAGTCACTTGAGATCATTTTTTTTCTTTTCTCCATGACCTCACTGACTGGACCAAATAAGAATTTTCTAAGCAAGAGATAAAATACGACAATGTTGACGATCGGCCAGATAATGCCCCAATCTAATTTCAGAAACATATCTTCCGCCTCCTACTTCTATTTCATTACAATTAACAGAATCGCAACAACTAATCCATAAATTGATGTAGCTTCGGCTAATGCACAACCAAGTAATAATGTCTTATTGATATTTCCAGCTTCTTCTGGCTGTCTTGCGATTGCTCCAAG
The DNA here is from genome assembly GCF_025567365.1 of Anaerostipes amylophilus. Taxonomy (NCBI): domain Bacteria; kingdom Bacillati; phylum Bacillota; class Clostridia; order Lachnospirales; family Lachnospiraceae; genus Anaerostipes; species Anaerostipes amylophilus. Next base: position 174,539 of record NZ_JAOQJG010000001.1, read on the forward strand.
TGCTCCGTTTGTTGCAACACCGATACCAATACCTGCTCCTAAACCTGTTAATACTGCAATTCCTGCTCCAATAGCTGCTAATCCCATGATTCTAATCTCCTTTTAAATAAAAATTAAATTTGTAATTTGTGTATCTGTCCAGATACCTTTTACTCAATTGATTCACTGATAAACAGTGATGTTAATAATACAAATACATATGCCTGTAATAATCCATCGAAAAAGTCAAAGTAACAACTAAATGGCAATGGCACGATCGCTGGTGCGATATGTGTGATCAGTTCCATTAAAACGAATGCTCCTAAGACATTTCCGAAAAGTCGCATACACAGTGATAACGGTCTTGTAAATAATTCAAGGATGTTAATGGCCGCCATCATTGGCATAGGTTCCACATAACTGTGGATATATCCTTTCAATCCTTTCTCGTGGATTCCAGAATATATGATCAAAAACAAACTGATGATCGCTAATCCTGCGGTAACGTTCAGATCTTTCGTTGGCGGCTTCGCTCTGAAAAATCCCGAAATATTTGCACACGCAAGATAAATCAGAATTGTTCCAAGAAACGGTATGTAACGTTTCCCTTTTTTGCCGACCAGACCACCGATGAAGTTATAGATGAAACCGACTAAGGCTTCCACATAAACTTGCGGTCCTTCTGGTATGACTTTCAGGTTCCGTACGAATATGATGCAGAGCAACACTACGATCGCCATGATCACCCACGTCGTTACGGCTGACTGTGGTACTGGAATACCTCCGCCGATGGGGATCGTAAAGCTTGTCTTAAGTGAGAGCTCTTCCATCAGATAATCTCCCAATGAACCCATTTTCTCCTCACCTTCTTTAATTTTATTCTTTTGAAGAAATCCAAGGGGTAATTTCTTCAAAAGTAAAAGAGTGCCTACACAATACATCGTAAACACCCTTGTTCTGCATGCTATTTTATGCCTCTAATTTTTATTTGTCAATTCTTTTTGCGTTAAGATTGTGTTTGTTTTTTGTTTAATACTTACAAATAAGTACGTTAAATTTTAGTAAAAAACACCAAAACACAAGGATTTGCGGTATTTATAAATGACAGTTAGTCATTTTTAGTTGTGTTAAGATATGATAAATTTTTCCTGTTATTTTTGCTTACTCTTAATTAAAATTGTATGCAAAAAAAGACATTCAGGTAACAAATTTTATCATTTGCTTTCCTGAATGTCTTCTATATTTATATATCGTCTATATGATCTTTGTATGACTCTTAGTCTTCAATCTGGTTGATTCGACGAATATGTCTTTCATCATTTGAGAATTCTGTCTCAAGGAATGTATCAACAATATCAAGTGCTAATCCTTCTCCAACAACACGTGCTCCCATTGCAAGGATATTTGCATCATTGTGTTCTCTTGTTGCATGAGCGCTGAATGTGTCACTGCAAAGTGCTGCACGGATTCCTTTGATCTTATTTGCTGTGATAGAAATTCCGATTCCTGTTCCACAAATTAAAATTCCTTTTTCTACTTTTCCGTCTTTAACTGCATTTGCAACTGCTTTTGCATACACAGGATAATCACAAGATTCTTCAGAATAGCATCCATAATCCTTTACTGCATATCCTTTGTCTTCCAGATGCTTGATGACTGCCTGTTTTAATGCATATCCACCGTGATCACTACCAATACCTATCATTTCGTTTCCTCCTAATCTTTCTTCCCATATTTTCTTAACTAAACGAGCAATCTGTTCAAAACAGCGCTCGTAGTCGTCATCTTCCATACCATATGGATCAATGATCGCACCTTCCACACTGGCATATTCATTCAATGTCGCAATCTCTTTATAACCATGATATTCTTCTAAGATCTTCTCTTTCTGTTCTTCCGTCATGGTTAAGATCAGATCGCTTTGTTCTACTTCTTCCTGTGTAAGCTGTGCCGATTGAAAATCAAGACTTTCAATTCCACACTTCTGTATTACCATGTCCGCTGCCTTAACATGGACCGGTTCTGGAAATAATACGACTAAGCCTCTTGAGATTACTTCAATATTCTTCTGGTGTGCATCCAGAAGAAGCTGTCGAAGAAGCGACTCAGCAATGAAACTTCGGCACGTATTATTCGTACTTACCATTATTATTTTCTTCAAAATATTCTCCTTCTTTAAATACGGAGGATTTCATGTCCTGCTGCTTTCACCATACGATTCATGATCGCTTCACTTAAAGGTTCTCCCTCAAAACCTTCGGAATAGATCATATCTACATCCTTATGGTCAAATTCTCTTAATACATCATATAAATGTGCTGTCACTGTCTCAAGATGTGCTCTCTGTCCTACAGAAACAACTTCATCTGCCTCATAGAGATCTTTTGTCTCATCCGATGCAATGATTCCTATCTTTTTTCCCTTTTCCTTTTGTTCTCTGGCTAGTTTGTTGATATAATTTACAACCTTCTCCTGGTCCTCACCTAGTACAAGCACCATTTCTGCCTTTGGCGCATAATGTTTGTACTTCATTCCTGGAGCTCTTGGCACTCCGTGGTCACTTGCTTTTAGGGATGTATTCATCAGTACTTCACATCCAAGAAAATCTTCCATGGTCTCCTTCGTGATCCATCCTGGTCTTAAAATTACTGGCACTGTATCTGTAAAATCAATGATCGTTGATTCTACTCCTACTAAAACAGCTCCCCCATCTAAGATCATCGGAATCTTTCCATGAAGATCTTCCATCACATGTTCTGCTTTTGTCGGACTTGGACGACCAGATGTATTCGCACTTGGTGCTGCAATTGGCACTCCTGATTTCTTGATCAGTTCAAGAGCTATGGGATGATCCGGCATACGGATCGCTACGGTATCAAGTCCACCTGTGACACAATCTGGTACCTGGTCTGCTTTCGGTAAAATTACCGTCATAGGTCCCGGCCAGAAATGTTCCATCGCACGTCTTGCATTATCTGGAATCTCCTTAACCAGAGATTCTACCATCTGCATATCACATACATGAAGGATCAATGGATTATCGGAAGGTCTTCCTTTTGCTGCATAAATCTTTCTTGCCGCATCAGGAAACAATCCATTACCTCCAAGGCCATAGACAGTCTCTGTTGGAAATGCTACAAGTTCGCCTTCTTTAATCAGTCTTCCGGCTTCTTCCATGTCCTTTTTGCAATCTTCCATATTATTAATTTTTACAAGTTTTGTTTCCATTTTTTTATCTCCTGACTTTGATTCAATGTTATGGATGAAACATAGCCATTTGGATTTATTATATCATTAAATGGTAAAAAAAGAAAGGGCTGTATTATATGGCTCACTATCAGAATATAATAAGAAGAAAAGGAATGATTTCTCATGAGCAAAGAACATCGTTTTGTTTTTTGGGGTGTTTTGCTGATCGTTGTTTTATTATCTGTTTCTTCTATTACATTTCCTATTTTTGTTGCTCAAACTATCAAAAATCAAAATATCATATGCATTGATGCAGGTCATGGTGGTTCGGATCCTGGGAAAGTCGGAAATCCCAATATTTTAGAAAAGGACATCAATCTTTCCATTTCACTTAAACTGCAAAAACTTCTGGAAAAGAAAAATTTTAAAGTATATATGACTAGAAATGGGGATTATAATCTTTCAGATTCAAAAGAAAATCAAAAAAGAAGTGATCTTGCAAATCGAAAACGAATTATTTTTGAAAATGATCCTTTGGCTGTGATCAGTATTCATCAGAATAGTTATCCAAGCAGTGATGTCCATGGGGCACAGGTTTTCTATCCGCAAGGGTCTGAGAAATCAAAACAGTTAGCAGATTCCATCCAGTCAGCTTTGATCAAGGGACTTGATCCTACCAATCACCGGGAAGTAAAAGCAAATGACCAGTATTATCTGTTTCAGGATAATCCTTATCCGATCGTTATTGTAGAATGTGGCTTTTTATCAAATCCAGAGGAATTAAAAGCACTTCAAAATAATAAATATCAACAAAAGGCTGTGAAATGTATCGTTGATGGAATTATAACTTATATAAATAACAAATAAATATATTTTTATAATTAGTAATCATATACTATTATCAGAATATAATAAGAATGAGCTGGGAAATTAATCTCCCAGCTCGCTATACTCTTTGCATATTATTCTTTGATTTTCTGATATTCTATGGCGTAGATCTCTCCTTCCTGATCGTTGACATACTCTTTCATGTAAGAATCATCTTCATTGAGTATTAGATTTAGATGTTCCAGATTTGCATCACTTATTGTAATGCCGTCTACACGGATTGCCAGTCCCTGTGACAGGTAATAAGATAATTCATCATGACTTGTCATTCCTGCCCTCCAATCATCATAAACAGATGTTAATTGTTACTTGCATATTAGATCATCTTCCTGAATTCTAAAAAAGTGATCTCTTACATCGTTCAGTGTTACTTGTGGTATATAAAAATTCCGCACTGTTTCCAAATGTAAGTCTTGTCGCGACATAATGTAATTATATACATAATTGGAAATTATTTCAAGGCATTTATGGATAAAATTGTAAATTTCTTGAAAAAGCTTTACACGTCGCAAAAGTAATACTATAATAACATCAAAGTAGTAAAGGAGTGATGATTATGAAAATAGAACGTATCAGTGATAATCAAATCCGATGTACTTTAAATAAAGAAGACTTAGAAGGAAAGGAAACTCTGTTAAGTGAACTTGCCTTTGGCTCTGAAAAGGCGAAAGGATTGTTCCGGGAATTAATGAACAAAGCTGCTACTGAACTTGGTTTTGAGACGAATGAAGATAATCCTTTGATGGTAGAAGCAATTCCTGTATCCAAAGAATGTCTGATCCTTGTGATCACAAGAGTGGATAACCCAGAAGATTTCCGTGAACATTATAAAAAGTTACCAAAAGGTCTGCTTGGCGGATCAATAACAGATTCTGACGATGATGTCTTAGCTGATCTTCCAGATTTTCTTTCTGGACTCGGCAAAACTGCAATGTCATCAAATATCAATAATGATATGAAACATGCTCTTGCTGATACAGGAGTTGGTATTTTTGCCTTTACCTCTCTTGATGACGTTGCTTTTGCAGCAAAACTGTTAAGTGATTATAATGTTGCAAGTACTTTATATAAAGATCCTGACAATCAATGTTATTATCTTTCATTAACGGCACTTGATGATTCACCAAACAATGACAGTATGGATGAGATTCATCTCGTTCTTTCTGAATATTGCAAACGTCTGCCAAATACTTATGCAACGAAGGCTTTATTTAATGAACATCTGATAACGATTATCGAAAAACAAGCTATCGAAGAGATGGCTGCATATTAAAACAACAAAAGGAATTCCCGATTACAAGAGAAAGTAATCAGGAATTCCTTTTTCGTAATACATATATAATTTTTGTAAATTATATATGCGTTTCTATAGATACATGGTTTTCTTTTGTTTGGTACATGATTTTATTTTGCTGCTGTATAAATTTCTACCAGATCTTTTGCTGATAATTTCTTAAATGCTCCCAGCTGCTGTGTATCATTGTTAGTTGCTTTCATTGCCATATCTTTGATCTGCTCGTCGGTTGGATCAATTCCTAGTTCTTTTAAATTTGTTGGCATCTCAATCTCTCTATAGAAATCTTCCACAGCTTCGATTCCTTTGATTGCTGTAGCCTTGATATCTTCACATTCTTCAACGCCCATAACATTGACTGCAAACTGTGCAAATCGTTCTGGTTTCTCATCCATGACATATCTTGCCCAGCTTCCCCAGACTGCTGCAAGTCCTGCTCCATGAGCTACATCAAACATTCCACCTAATTCATGTTCGATCAGATGTGTTGCCCAGTCTCCTCCACAGGTTCCACATCCTGTCAGTCCATTATGTGACAGAGAACCACACCACATGATCTCAGCTCTCGCTTCATAATTCTTCGGATCTTTTTTAAGAATCTTTGCATATTTCATAACATTTTTCATAACGTCCTGTGCAATCTTGTCTGTGATCTCCATTGTATCTTCTAATACAAAATAACGTTCCATTGTATGCATCATAATATCAGCACATCCACATTGTGTCTGGTAATCTGGTAATGTATATGTGATCTCTGGATTCATGATCGCAAATTTAGGTCTTGCAAGATCTGTATCCAGTGCCTTCTTGTACCAGCCTTCTTCATTTGTGATAACGCAAGAATTACTCATCTCGCTTCCTGCTGCTGCGATCGTTAAGACACTTCCTAATGGATAACATGTCTTAGGTGTTGCCTTTCCCGTAAACAGATCCCATACATCAACATCTGGATTTCCAAGTCCATAGGCAATTGCTTTACAAGAGTCAATAACACTTCCTCCACCTACCGCGAGAATGAAGTCTACACCTTCTTTTTTACACAATTCGATTCCTTCATATACTTTTGATAAATGTGGATTCGGCACAACACCACCAAGTGTTACATAATCAATATCAAAATCCTTTAATGCTTCACAGACTCTGTCTAAAAGCCCAGATCTTTTTGCGCTCTGTCCTCCGTAATGGACAAGGACTTTCTTACATTCCTCTGCCTTCACTAATGGTCCAACTTTAAGTTCTGCATCTTTCCCAAAGACTACTTTTGTTGGTGTGTAATACTGAAAATTTAACATGCTATATCCTCCTGTATCAGCTTTTATTTTTGTATTTATACAATAAAACATTGTAAAAATTCAGCACATCATAATATTTCTATTACAATGTGCTGTTTTTCTTACTTATATATTTTATAAGTGATTATAAACTTTTTGCAAATGCCTGCATGATCAGAGATGCTACTTTAGCTCCTGGATCTTCCAGACTTCTGGATGCTTCTCCTCTTGTTGCAGCACGTCCGTGAACTGCTAACATAGTTGTAGTAGCTTTGAATCCTTCTTCTGCTGCATCAGCGGCTTTCCCTGCCATATCTGCCAAAGATTCTCCTGCTGCTAAAGAAGCCTGTAAGCTTTCTACTGCTGGATGAAGGCCATCAAGGAATGTCTTATCTCCAACCTTTGCTCCACCTAATTTCGCAACTCCCGCTTCGTAAGAAGCAAAGATCTGTACTACATCAGCATCTTCTAATGTTTCTTTTCCTTTCAAATCTTTTCCAGCCTGTTTTAAACCAGTTGCCATTAAAGATCCCATTGTTGAAGGAACTTTATTCGCCATTGCTTTTCCTGCTGCAAATAACAGTTTTCCTGCATCAGCGATTGCTCCGTCAGATACTGCATCGTATGCTGCTTTAAATCCATCGGACATTGTAAGACCTAAGTCTCCATCACCAACGATTCCGTCCATCTCGATCAGCTTATCTTTATTCTCAGCCATAATGTTACTGATCTCTTTTAATAATTTGATTAAGTAAGATGTTTCCATACTAAAACGCCTCCTAAACCTGTTTGAAGAATGGTGTATCAACTGGATGGTCGATATATTCTTTTAATTCATCATCAAGTTTTAATAATGAGATTGAGAATCCAGCCATTTCAATCGCTGTTGCATATTCTCCCACATAGTATTTGTATACGCTGATTCCTTTTTCTTCAAGAACCTGATTGATGCGACGTGTTACAATATACTGTTCATCTAATGGAGTAGCTCCAAGACCATTTACAAGTACTGCAACTTCATCACCTTTTTCATATGGAAGGTCTGCTACGATCTTCTCTAACATTTCATCAACGATCTGATCAGCTGGCTCTAATTTACCACGGCGGATTCCTGGTTCTCCATGGATTCCCATTCCAATTTCCATTTCGTCATCTTCGATTTCGAAACTTGGTTTACCAACTCTTGGCACTGTACATGGTGTTAAAGCTACACCCATTGTACGAACGTTGTTGTTTGCTTTATCTGCAACACGTTTTACTTCTTCTAAAGAAAGCATCTTGTCTGCTGCAGCTCCTGCACATTTGTATACGAAGAAGATTCCTGCAACACCACGACGTGTACTCTTTTCTCCTGGTGCAGATGGTCCTGCTGAAGCAACATCGTCTGCTCCTAAAACTTCTGCTGTTTCGATATCGTCTTCCATCTCAACTTCATCAGCTGCTGGACGGAATGTGAAGATATCTCCATTATAATTACCGTAGATATATAATACTCCGGCACCCTGGTCTGCATCTCTTGTTAAAGCGATTGCCTGATCTACACTTGGAGACTGGAATACATCACCAACTGCACATCCATCGATCATACCTTTTCCTACATATCCCAAGAATAATGGAAGATGTCCTGATCCACCACCTGTGACGATACCTACTTTTCCTTCTTTTTTATGTTTAGATACAAGAACCTGTAAGTCACCATCTACACATGTAAGATCATCTTTATGTGCGATGTAGATTCCTTCTAACATTTCTTTGATATAATTATCTGGCTGGTTGATAATTTTCTTCATTGCATACTCTCCTTCTTCTATGTAAGCGATTATTTGTTAGGGAATTTGATCTGAGATGGATATTCCCATTTCTGTAATTCTTCTGGTGGGAAGAAGTATGGTTCTTCACCCTGTCCTGCACAAAGTGCATTGTAGTATAACTGAGCTAATTCTTCGATATAAGCAGCTCTTAAGTATGCATCATAGATATTACCCTGAGATACAGCTACTGCTCCATGTCCCTGTAATAAGAATACGTCTGCTTCCTGAACTGGTTCGATAACACTGTCAGACAGATCTGTTGTTCCTGGACGTCCATAAGGAGCAACTGGAATTCTTGATTTTGTTACACCTAAGTTAGCGATTTCATATACAACAGCTGGAATTGGTTTATTTAATACAGCGAATGTTGTTGCATACATAGAATGTGTATGACATACAGCATTTACGTCTGGTCTTGTTTTATAGATCTGAAGATGCATTAAAGATTCACTTGTTGGGCGAAGTCCTGATTCGTTTTCGATAACGTTTGCATCAAGATCAAGAACAACCATATCTCTTGCTGTTAATAATTCTCTATCTACCTGTGTTGGTGTGATTACTACATATCCTGTTTCTGGATCTCTTGCACTTAAGTTTCCAGATAAATGTTTACATAATCCTTCTTTCTGAGCACGTTTTGCCATAGCTACAACGTCTTTTTTTAATGATTCTAACATCTCTACTTCTCCTTTTCCTGTTTTTGAATTAATTTAATGATATCTTTTGGCTCTTTTGCCTTCTTTAAAAGCTGCAAGCTTTTTTTATCTTCTATTATGTGATTTAACTGCTCTAACATCTCCAGATGTTTTGTAGGATCTGGTGTCCCGATCATAATGACAACATCTGCCTGCATATATCCACACACGTCTGTTCTCTCTGGCATGGTAAGTAATGATAAACATACTCTGTTTGCTCCATCATCGACTCCAGCGTGTGCAATGATCACTCCGTCTGCGATCATAATAAATGGTTTATCTGCCTTGATATTATCAATTGCTTTCTGTACATACCCTTCTGTGACATCACCGCGTGTTACAAGTGGTCTGCCCACTGTACGGATCGCATCTTCCCAAAGAAGTGTATGATCTAATACCTGAATCGTTTCTTCTACTAAAACATCTTTTAATCCAATTTGAAATCTTGTCCTTACATTGTTTAATTTCTCATCTTCAATCTCCGGATTCAATGCTGCTGCAAATTCTCTCTTTAATGCTTCCTCATCTATAATATCTGCATATTTGCGAACAATATTTAACAAGGTAGAAACATCTAATTTGTGAGGTACGATTCCGACTAATTCTCCCATGACTTTTTCTCTGAATTTAGTCTTAGATACTTCATCCAGAAATGGCTTCACAACAAACTGTGTCTTTGTCGTCTCAAGTCTTACCATCGTAAATACGAGGTCAAACTTTGTTTCATCATAGGATGCAAAATCTCTCATTGACAGACATGCAATGAACTCAATCTCTGGAAATAATTCCTTCAATGTAAAATATAAGAAATTAGATACTGAGATCCCATTCGCACATACTACAACTGCTCGTTTCCTTTGGTCCGGTGTAATTTCAAGAATACCTTCTCTTCGAAGCCATGCTCCAAATAATGCCGTAATATATACAAGCTCTTCGTCTGGAACTTCAACTCCTAATAATCTTTCTACCGGTCCGATGGATTTCCGCACGACTGCATGAAGTGATGCATATTGTGGGAGGACCATATCCAAAATACTTTGTTCGATATGATAATGATACTTCATGCGATAAAATGCTGGCTTGATGTGCTGAAACAATGCTTCTAGCAAGGTTTCTCTTTCATTGATCGTTACACAGATCAGATTCTCAAAATTAACGATCACTTCTTCTGAAGCTCTCATCAATTCTTCTTCCTGTGCAGAATCTCTTGTCTGCAGTGTATGGAAATTAGAAATCTGAATCTGAGCTGTCAAAAATAATTTTTCTGTCTGCCAGGTAATTCCGTATTCTTTTGCAAACTCAAGCATCACAGAATACTCTTTTGTACCGGCAATATGTTGAAATGTCTCTGGAAGCTCCCGAAGAATCCTTCCCTTCTGTGTTCTGATAATGATCAAACACATGATCAAAGGAAGTTCTTTCAGTCTCTCATCTGTAAAACGAACTTGCAGACGTTCCTCAATCATTGAAATCTGTTTTTCCACCTGCTCCATCATCTCTTCACTGATCTGACAGATATCCATGATCGTCTCTTTTCCTCTTGGAATCTTTAAGATTCCACGAATTGATGTGACCATCATCTCACGTTTTGCATATTCACTGCCGACTAAGTGATATCCTTCCTGCCGGCTGTATAATACTTCCAAATGATATTCTTCTAATCTTTGTTCCAGTTTCTTAAGATCTGTTAGAAATGTATTTTTACTGATTTCTAATTTTGATGTGAAATGATAAATTGATAGTTCTTCGCGTACACAAAGAAGCATCAGAAAAATTAAAAGTCCACGTTCTTTATCCGTATAAATATACGTTGTTCCATCTCCAGTGATCTCTTCTGTCTGATATTGTTCAATGACAGCAACTGGTATGATAAATTTTCCAGTCCTTAACCGCTCGATCTTTGGCATTCCATTGTCCTGCAGATAATCATTAATCTTCTCGATCGTATAGCTTAGCTGCTTTCTGGATAGCTGTAAAGACGCTTCCACTTCCTTACCCGTGATCGCGGGATTATTCACAATCGTTTTAAGAACTGTATAACCTCTTTCATCTAAATACAATGGTGCACCTCTTTCATCAAGTCTATTACTTTAATAAGTTTACACTTCAATTCCTGGAGATTTTGCCTCGTAATCAAGCAATTCTTTTAATTCATCATCTAATTTAAGGACAGTCAATGCTGCTCCGTTCATATCAAGAGATGTTACATAATCTCCAATAAATACTTTGTAAACTGATAATCCCTGTTCTTTCAGGTATTCTTCTACTTCATCATATAGAACGTAAAGTTCCATAACTGGAGTAGCTCCTAATCCAGACATTAAGACTGCAACTTCGGAACCTTCTTCTGGTTCCATATCATCAATGACTGCCTTAGCCATCTGTCTTGCAATATCTTTGGCTGGTTTTAAATCCTGTACATTGATACCAGGTTCTCCATGATGTCCGATTCCAAATTCCATCTTTCCATCTTCAATCTGGAAATTTGGATGTCCAACTGCTGGAATTGCACATGGACTTAATCCGACACAAATACTTCTCGTATTATCTACAGTTTTCTGTGCTACGTCAATGACTTCATCCAGTGTTCCACCTAAAGCAGCTTTCGCTCCTCCGATCTTCCACATGAACACACCACCTGCAATACCATGACGTTTCTCTTTTGTCTCTTTTGGAGAAGACGCAACGTCATCAGTTGCTACTACATATTTTACAGTTACACCCTGTTTCTTTGCTTTGCGGATCGCCATCTTTACATTCATATTATCCCCGGCATAGTTACCAAATAAACATGCAACTCCCTGCCCGGAATCTACTGACATAAAAGCGTCATAAAATGCTTGAGCAGAAGGTGAGGAGAAAATCTCACCTACTGCTACTGCATCCATCATATTCTTTCCGACATAGCCAAGAAACGCAGGTTCATGTCCTGATCCACCACCTGTTACAAGACCAACTTTGCCTTCTACAGGAGCGTTTACATACTGGACAACGCGATCATTTGCTTCTGAACGTTTGATCAGATCTTTGTGTGCTTTTACATATCCTTTTACCATATCTTCTACGATATAATCTGGATCATTAACAAATCTCTGCATATTGAAACCTCATTTCTTTTTTGCTGTCTGATTATTATGTATAATTGTGAATCAATCTTAGTTGATTTCTCTTCCTTCTGCTTCTTCTTTTCCAAGGTATTTGTAAAGTGCAATAAAGCATACAACAAAGATTACACATAATACTAATGGGAAGAAGTTTCCATCCATGATCTTAAATACATGAGAGAATGCATATGTCTGGATAGGTCCATCGATAGATGAGCAAGAAATTAATTCTCCAGCTTTTAATGCAACTGCTCCTGTTGAACGAGCAAGATCAGAGATGAATGGTGCCATGATTGTTCCTACCCAAAGGTAAGCTGGTGCAAATAATGTAACTAAGATTAACATACGGATGATGTTACCACCTGTTACAAGGAATGCTGCTACTGCGATCGCATTGTTTACGATACCAGCGAATGGAAGGATTTCATTTCCTGGTAAGAACATTGAGAATACTAATGTTACAGGGATAGCCCAGAATACTGCTAACCAGATTTCGTTTGCACCACCCATGAATGGCCAGTCAAGACCTACAACTAATGTTCTGTCATCGAATTTCTTGTTCATGAAAGCACTGATTGCTGATGAAATTGGCTCTAATGCCATCATGAAGTATTTAGAGATTACAGGGAACAGTGTTAATGCACATGAAGCCTGAATACCTAATGTTAATGTAGCTGCTACACTGTAACGAGCTAAGATACCGAAGATAATACCAAGGATGAATCCTAATACGTGAGATTCAGCGAAGATACCGATCTTATCTTTTAATGCTGCTGCATCGAAACGTTTGTTTAATGCAGGGATTTTCTTTAAAATACAGTCAATTGGGAACATGAAGATTGATGTGAATCCCATTTTATGTGTACATGTTACTCCTGGAATTCCAGAAAGTTTTTCAATACGATACTGATACATATCTGCCATCTTTAACTCGAAGATGATCTGAATACCAGCTACGATAAATGCTAATGCGATAGAAGCTGCTGTTCCAAAGTATGGTTTAGATACGGCTGCTACTGCTACACCAGTAAAGATTTTTCCCCAAACATTCCATAAGTCAGCGTTGAATGTTTTTGTCTTGTTAATGATCAACATAAGAATGTTTAATCCGATCATCAGTGGGAACATTAAAAATGCATATGGCCAAGACCATGCGATTGCTGATAATGTTGTCCAACCACCATCAACGATTGGTAAGTTGATTCCTGTGTGTGTTAACATTGCCTTTGCAGCAGGTCCGATAGCATCAGACATAAATCCGATCAGCATTGACATACCAGTGAAGGCTACACCTAATGTGATACCAGCTGAAATGGCATCTTTAAGTTTCATTCCTACGACTAATCCTGCGATGATAATGATGATAGGTACGAAGATTGCAGCACCTAATCCCAGGATCCAGTTAATTACATTTCCTAAAACACTCATATAATTCTCCTTTTCTCTCTTTCAAAAATCAGTTAAAACTGTTTTGCCTCTTATGCGTTTACAGCGTCAACTAATTTTTTGAATTCAGCATCCTGTCCAACACCTGTTAAAAATGCGATACCATTGATAACTGGGATAGGATATTCTTTTGTTACCTTTGTGATTGCGATGTAAGCACAGCTTCCTGCAATGTAACGGTCTACAGATTTGATATCTACTGCTAATACTTCAGCAGGGATATTGTTCTCTTTTAAAAGACGATTAACTTTACTTGCTACTGTCTGAGAAGTTGCTACTCCACTTCCACATGCTACTACGATCTGTTTCATTTTAAGACCTTCCTTTCTAAAAAACTTTATTAGTTTTGTTTATTAATTTTAAAGACCTTCCATGGAAAGTACTGCTTCCATGTACTCATCTTCAGTTTTGGCGTTTACTAATTTGTCCATAACTTCTGGTTTCTGGAAGTTTGTTACCAGTACCTGAAGTAATTCAACATGTTCATTTCCAGCATTTGGATCATCATGTCCACCAAGGAATCCAAGCATAAAGATGAATTTCACATCATGCTGAACATCGTTGTTTGCCATCTCGCACCATTTGATTGGATTCTTTAATCTTGTACATGCGATAAATGGTTTGATGATATTTTCTGGATCTGCATGAGGGATCGCTACCGGATATGGTTCAACCGGAAGAGCTGTTGGATAATTTGCTTCTCTTGTTTTGATTGCATCTTTAAATGTATCTTTTACATATCCAAGCTCTAAAAGCTTATCTGCCATCTTGTCAAAAAATTCATCCTGATCTTTGACTTCCCAGTCAAGCTGAATCAGTTCTCTGTAAATTGTGTCACGATTTGCCACGACTTATCACTCTCCTTTTATTATTCTGGTCAGGTTGTTTGCCGTCTCTTGTAAGCTTCGTTCCTTACCTGTTGATTTCATTATAGGACAGTATTTCTATCAATACAATTCTCATTGGGTTCAAAAAATGGAGCATTGGTTGCTCATTCCTGTGATGAGCAACCTTTTTGCTCAACGTTGCACAATTATAAAAATTTTATAAACTAATGATAAATATGGCATAAAATCAAGGTTTTTCATGGGTATTTTTTAGGTGTTTTTACAATTGTCTAACAATTCTTTTCTATTTTTTTAAGTTTCATTTGTTACTTTTGCTACTTTGTACATTCTATAAAAAAAAGAGAGCGTTATACTTTTTAGTACTTGTAATATACTGAAAAGTATAACGCTCTCTTGATTTCTGATCTAGCTTTGATCTATAGATTATGCTTCTTTTGTCTGAGCATATTCGTTTAATCTTCCAAGCAGTTCATCTAAATCCATTCCGTGAACATAAGCTGCCTGCTCTAAGCTTTCACCCTGAGATGATGGGCATCCAACACATCCCATTCCAGATGCCATAAGGATTGCTGCATAATTAGGATCTAATGCGATTAAATCTGCGATGATCATATCTTTTGAAATTGCCATTTCGTTTATTCCTCCATAAATATTAATAGTATTTTTAGAAAACGATAGTCTTCTAACAATGTTCTCTAAAATAGTTTAGACTAACATTCATAGTATAATACATTATGTTCAAAGTGTCAAAATAACTTTCCATATTTTTATTACATTATTGTTAAAAATACAACAAAATCACTTGATATTCTTTCCCAAGTATATTAAAATAAACATGGTCAAGCGGGTGATGCCCGCTACTAATGATTATACTATTTATATAAGGAGGATATAACTATGGCATATGTAATTTCAGACGCTTGTATTTCTTGTGGAGCTTGCGAAGGAACTTGCCCAGCAGGAGCTATCAGCGAAGGAGATGGACAGTACGTAATCGATGCAGATACATGCATGGAATGTGGAGCTTGTGCAGACGGATGTCCAGCAGGAGCTATCAGCCAGGAATAATTTCCAGGTAACGTATATTGTTCAAACATCAAAAAAGAGATGCATTTTTATGCATCTCTTTTTTGTTCCATATATTCTCTTACTTTCTTCGATGTCGGAAGTGATTCTATAGCCCCTGGTGTAGAGATCGACAAAGCTGCTGTATAATTGGCTATGGACAATACTTTACCTACTGAATCATCCGTACAGATTCTTGTACAAAATGCTCCGATAAATGCATCCCCTGCTGCTCTTGGATCAATCAGTTCTACATCTTCGACTGCTTTCTTATAATAAAATCTCTCTGGTGTGTTCATGATCACACCTTTCTCCCCCAGTGTCACAAGAACGGTTGGAACTCCTCGTCCTCGGATCACTGCAGATGCAACCCTTGCTTCATCCAGATTAAATCGTGTCCAGTCCCTCTTCCAATCACTGTGAATCTTAACTCCTGTCATCGATTTAGCCGCCTGTTCATTGACGATCAGATATGTAATATGCTGCATAAATTCCTTTGATAGTTTCTTTACCGGTGTTGGATTAAGCACAACATCTACCTGATGTTCATAAGCATATCTCGCAACTTCTTCATTAACTTCCATCGGTACTGCATTCTGTAAAACTACCAGATCATATTTCTCAATCTCGTCTTCCAGATAACAGATCTCATCTACTGTAATTGCCATACATGCTCCTGGTACGATGATGGATCTTTTCTTTACTTTCCGTCCAGGAACCTTCTCTAATAATACGATAGAAGAACCTGTCGGCAATGTATCATCATATAAGATCTGTTCTGTGTGTACACCTGCTTCTTTGCATACCTTGATCAGTTCTTTTCCATCCTGATCTCTTCCGATCTTCCCGATCAGTGTGACATCTGCCCCTAATCTTGCCATCTGAACCGCCTGGTTTGCGCCCTTGCCACCAGGTGATTTCTGGATGTCTTCTCCCATGACAGTCTGTCCTTCTTCTGGTATCACGCTTGTTTCAATCCCATGGTTCATCATAAGACTTCCGACTACCAGAATCTTTGGTCGTTTGTTCATATTTGAATTCCTCACTCTATATATTAACTCTCAATCTGTTGAAATCGGAGCTCACAAATTTATTATAATATTGTCTGAATCCAAATACAATCGCAACTTATTTTTCTTTTCGTTTTCTTTTAAAGAAATGTCTTCTTTCTCTGGATGCTGCAATTTCTTCCCTTGCTTTTTGCTGCTTTCTGATCATTTCATCAAGTTTCTTAAAGCGTTGTTCTTCTTCTGATTCCCGCAGCCGAAACTGATAATCAACTTCTTTTGCCACCCTGTCTGATACTTTGGAGCTGATCTGATCTGCAATGTAATCTTTCTGCTCAAGGATTGCCTGTCCCATGATCTTTACAAGTACTTTCTGAAACTCTTTCATTTTCTCTGACGTATTGATCTGTTTGCCCGCTGGAAATGGAATGATATTTCCAGAAAGTTTCCGCTTGATCTCCTCACTGTCTAATCCTGCATTTTTTAAATCCCTGATCTGCTCAAATGTGCGGATTTCTTTTTCGCCATAATAACGGTATCCTTTTTCATTTCTCGGTATTGTTAGTGAAAATTCTTCCTCCCATGTTCTAAGGTTATATGTTTCAAGACCTAACTGTCTGGCCGCTTCTGATATCATACGTCTTTTTTCTTTCATATTTCCCTTCCTTTCCTCCCCTTCATTATAAGGTTTCAAAAGATTCGGAAACAAGAGAAACCGTCCTCTAAAAGATGACGGTTTCTTACATTATTTTCTTTATTTTTCGTACATTTACAGACCAAATTCATCCATCCCATCTTCATTTGATTCGTTTGCGATCTGATTTAGCCTATATGCAAGTGTTGTGTATCTTCGCTGCTCATTTACATTCTGTATCATTGAAAACAACATATTCCTGTCCCCAACGATCGTTAAGCAGTTCCTTGCCCTTGTAACTCCTGTATACAAGAGATTCCTGTGAAACAATACCCTTGGACCGCTTAAGATTGGCATAACAACGGCCGGATACTCACTTCCCTGTGATTTATGAATCGTTACAGCATATGCAAGTTCTAATTCATCCAGATTTGCATATGCATACTGTACTTCTTTTGTCTCATCAAATAATACTGTGATTTTTTCTGTATAATCATTAATTTCTGTGATGATTCCCATATCACCATTAAAGACTCCAACACCTTTATCTACAGTAAATCCTTTGCTGTTTCGCATCTCCCATTCCAATTGGTAGTTATTCTTGATCTGCATGACCTTGTCGCCTTCTCTAAACAATCCAAAAGCAACATCTTTTTCTTTCTTCTCGTCAGATGGGGGATTTAAATACTGCTGCATTACCTGATTTAATCTTTCTACTCCAAGTTCACCCTTACGCATTGGTGTTAATACCTGAATATCGTAAGGTTTCGCATGGACATATCCCGGCAGTTTATCCCTGACTAAATAGACTAATACTCCAAGGACATCCTGAATATTATTTCTCTGAAGAAAAAAGAAATCTCTGCTCTTATTATCTAATTCCACAGGTCTTCCCTGATGGATCAGATGGGCATTTCTTACAATGTGGCTTCCTTCTTCCTGACGGAAGATCTGATTTAATTCTACAACTTTAAATTGTTCGGATGCAATCATATCTTTTAAAACATTTCCTGCACCAATTGATGGAAGCTGGTTAGAATCTCCCACGATCACAAGCCTTGTTCCAGGTACCATTGCCTGTAACAATGCATTCATTAGATACAGATCTACCATAGACATTTCATCAATGATGATAACATCTGTTTCTAGTGGATTACCTGCGTTACGTTCAAACATCGTGGCTCCTTTTCGCAAATCACGTTCTTTGTCAGCCTCTCCATTGATCTCAAGCAGACGATGAATCGTCATAGCCTGATATCCTGTTGCTTCTGTCATACGCTTCGCTGCTCGTCCTGTTGGCGCAGCAAGCCTGATATCCAGTCCTTCATGTTCAAAATACTGGATCATTCCATTAATCGTTGTTGTTTTACCAGTTCCAGGTCCTCCTGTTAAAATAACAATACTATCCTCTGCGACCGCATGAATCGCTTCTTTTTGTTTCTCCGCAAATGTAATCTGTTCGTTTTCTTCGATCATCGCGATCATCGTCTCCACTTCCGAAACAGAAATATCATAATGAATATTCAGATCAAGAAGCATCCTTGCCGTATTGACTTCCATGTGATACTGGCTTGCTGCATAAACTCTCGTTTCTTTATCTTCCTCAATGACAATCTTACGGTCGATCATCATTTCCAATAAATGTTCTTCGATATCCTCTGGCGTTACTCCTAAAATATGTGCTGCATTTCTGCATAAAATATGCTTTGGAAGAAATACATGACCTTCATTCAAAGCTCTCATTAACGTGTAGAAAATTCCAGAAATAATACGATAATCTGAGTTACTTCCGATTCCAACTTTCTTTGCGATCTCATCTGCGATCTTAAATCCAACTCCTGCGATATCATCGGTCATCTTATAAGGATTTTCCTGTATGATCGTATATAAATGATCTCCATATTCTTTATAGATCTTAACTGCTAGATTATTATTGATCCCATAGCCGGACAAGAACATCATTGCCTGACGCATCTCCTGCTTCTCACTGAATTCTACGGCGATCGCTCTCGCCTTCTTCTCACTGATCCCTTTAACTTCGGCAAGCCGTTCTGGTTCTTCTTCAATGACACGGAATGTATCCATTTTAAACTTCTTAGTAATACGTTTTGCAAGAGCTGGTCCAATCCCCTTGATCGCACCGGAACCTAAATAACGTTCCATGCTGTCAATATCATCTGGTGCTACGATCTCATATGTCCTCATCTGAAACTGCGGTCCATGAACCGGATGATCCACATAATCTCCCTCCATGGAAATGTATTCACCTTCATTTAAGAATGGAAACAACCCAACAACAGTTTCTTCATCGCCATCCACGTCGAGACTCAATACTGTGTATCCATTATCTTCATTTCGAAAACGTATATGATCCACGTATCCTTTCAAATATGTCATTGTTTTTTCTCTCCTTTCTTAAATAACGTGAATTAAGGCCAGGATGTATTGCCATCCTGGCCTTTTGAATCTTTCGTGATTATTTTTTCTTTGTTTTTTTCTTGTCATCTTCTGCAAGATATTCGATATATTTTCCTGTACCGATCGCTACAGCTGTTAAAGGATCCTCTGCTGTCATTGTGTTGATTCCAGTCTTTTCTTCGATCAGTTCTTCTAATCCCTGAATTAAAGATCCACCACCTGTTAAGACGATTCCACGATCAGAAATATCTGCTGCTAATTCTGGTGGAGTTCTCTCCAGTACATTGTGTACTGCGTCTACGATCTGGTACGCAGGTTCTCTTAAGGCTTCTTCTGTTTCTTCAGATGTAACAGTTACTGTCTTAGGAAGTCCTGTTACAAGGTTACGTCCACGAACGTCCATTGTAAGATTTTCTGGACGTTTGTATACTGTACCTACATTAATCTTGATATCTTCTGCTGTACGTTCTCCGATCAATAAGTTATGTTTCTTACGCATAAAACGAACGATAGCTTCATCAAAATCGTCTCCAGCTACTTTGATAGAATTGCTTACTACAACTCCACCTAAAGAAATAACAGCGATATCTGCTGTACCTCCACCGATATCAACGATCATATTTCCACATGGTTTTGCAATGTCGATTCCTGCCCCGATTGCTGCTGCAACTGGTTCTTCAATGATAGAAACGTCTCTTGCTCCTGCCTGATATGTTGCATCTTCTACTGCTTTCTTCTCAACTTCTGTAGCACCACTTGGTACACAGACACTGATGCGAGGCTTTCTTCCAAATAAAGATTTACCAACTGTTCTGTCGATAAAATAGCTTAACATCTTCTCTGTTACTGTATAATCAGAGATAACTCCCTGACGTAATGGACGAACTGCCACGATATTTCCTGGTGTTCTTCCTAACATTAAACGTGCTTCTTCTCCAATTGCTTTGATCTTATTTGTATTTCTGTCAAATGCCACTACGGATGGCTCTTTTAATACAACTCCCTTACCTTTAACGTAAACTAAAACGCTGGCGGTTCCTAAATCAATTCCAATATCTGTTCCTGCTGCCATGGCAAAAAATTCCCCTTTCGCTTTCTCTTATCTATCATTATTATGTTATATCTTCTTCATCAGTATACACATGTACACATACTTCTCTTATTATATACATTTCTGCAGAAAATTCAACGTTTTTTTACATATTCCGCTAAAATTCAGTAAATCTTAAGAACTTACTTTTCCCAGCGTCCAGAAGCCCCGCACGGAAGTACCAATCCGTTTGATGAAACCGGTAATCCGATCTCATCTGAAATGACTTTTCCACCGAATTTTGCTGCTACCTGAGTTTCTAACATATAAGTTAAAACTGCAGGTTGTAAACCTGTTGTATAAGAGTTTACAAGGAAAAATAATGGATCATCTGATAGAATCTTTGTACATAGTTCAATGAATGGATAAATCTTCTCTTCGATCTTCCAGATCTCACCTTTTGGTCCTCTTCCATAAGATGGGGGATCCATGATGATTCCATCGTAGTGATTGCCTCTTCGGATCTCACGTTCTACAAACTTCACACAGTCATCAACTAACCATCGGATTGGTTTTTCTCTTAATCCGGAAAGCTGTGCGTTTTCTTTTGCCCAGTTTACCATACCTTTGGATGCGTCAACGTGTGTGACTGATGCTCCTGCTGCTGCAGCTGCAAGTGTTGCTCCTCCTGTGTAAGCAAATAAGTTTAATACTTTAACAGGTCGTCCTGCTTTTCTGATCTTTTCAGAGAACCAGTCCCAGTTCACTGCCTGTTCTGGGAATAATCCTGTGTGTTTGAAACTGAATGGCTGCAAGTGAAACTTCAATTCCTTGTAGTGAATATCCCATGTCTTAGGGAGATCAAAAAATTCCCACTGTCCACCGCCTTTATGACTTCTGTGATAATGGCCGTTTGGCTTCTTCCACTGTCTTAATTTCTTTGGTGTATTCCATAGTACCTGTGGGTCTGGTCTTACCAGAAAATAGTCTCCCCAGCGTTCTAATTTCTCACCGTTTGATGTATCTAAGACTTCATAGTCTTTCCATTGGTCTGCTAACCACATATTGTATATTCTCACTTTCTGTTTCTTCTATAAAAATATCATCATTGAAATATCTTCTTTCGTATGTATCTACATACTTATGTTTATTATAGCCTAAAGACAATTTCTTTCGCAAGGGTTCTATATAGAAAAAAAGAACTTTCTGCATCTTTACCATACAGAAAGTTCTTAAATTAAGTAATAGCTATAATTTTACGCCTGAAGTCCCATCAAATGATTAATAAACTGCTGTGCTGTACGTCCAGAAATTCCTCCATGGCTTAATTCCCATTTGTTTGCTTCGAGTTTCAGTTCGTCTTCTCCCATTTTAATTCCTGCTTTACGAGCAAGTTCGAATACGATCTCGAAGTATTCTTTCTGGCTTGGTTTTGAGTAGTTGATCGTAACACCAAAACGATTTACCAGAGATAATTTTTCTTCCATTGTATCGGATCTGTGCATTCCATTGCTATTTTCAACATCATTTCTATCGTTCCATGTCTCTTTGATCAGATGACGACGGTTGGATGTTGCATAAATTAAGATATTCTCAGGTTTTGTCTCGACACCACCTTCGATAACTGCTTTTAAGAATTTGTATTCAATCTCAAATTCTTCGAAAGAAAGGTCATCCATGTAAATGATGAATCTGTAGTTTCTGTTCTTGATCTGAGCAATTACATTAGAAAGATCTTTAAACTGATGTTTATAAATCTCGATCATACGCAATCCCTGATCATAGTATTCATTTACAATAGCTTTGATACTTGTAGACTTACCTGTACCGCTATCACCAAATAGCAGAACGTTGTTTGCTTTTCTTCCTTCAACAAATGCTTCTGTATTCTCAACAAGTTTCTGTTTCTGAATCTCATATCCGACAAGATCAGACAATACAACTTTGTCCATGTTATTGATCGCGCGGAAGCGGATGTTATTATCTCCACATTCTTCGATACGGAATGCTTTATTAAGGCCAAACATACCAACTCCATATGCTTTGTAGAAGTCTGTGACCATATCAAAGAACTCGTTCTCGTCTTTGGCTGTCTCTAATCTCTCACTTAATGCCTGAACTTTTTCACTGACATTCTTATTGTACATTAATTCGGGTTTACCGATCGCTTTATAATCAGAGATTCTGCTAAAGCAGTCAACTCCTAATTCATCTTCGATTCTGCTAAAATCAAAATCAAATAATTCTTTGAATGCTTTGAAATCACTCTTTGCAAAGTGGTTAACACTTCCTTCGCTGGCACCAACTTTCTCACATGTGATACTGAATGGATTTTCATTTGTGATCAGTAAGTATGTTAAATAATTGTGCCACAGATTCTTATCAAATGCGTAATCTGTTGCAACTTCTAAGATTCTTTTTACCTGTTTAAATACTCTTGTTCTTAAAACATCTTTTGTTTGTGATCCTTCGTCCATGCAGCGGAAAATATCACTTAACTGCATTAAGATGGATTCTTCGTCCATGTCACCATAGATCAATAATTTTGATACGATATTATACATCTCTTGTCTTCCCCCAAACTTTCTCTTAAAATCATTCTTTTGTAACTGTTAGCAATCGTTACGTTTATTTTGGTCTTAGGTACGATTTTATACCTTTTGATTTGTATTTTTCAATAGTTTTGAAATATTTTCATGTAAAAGTTTATGTTTTTAGAAATCTTTCGTACATCGTTTTACAATATCACATGGCACCTTAAGATTCTGGCCGATTTCTTATTCTGTTTTTCCAATCAGCCAGTCAAGTGCATTAATTCTTCTAATTCCTTCATAATCCGCTTCTGGATCTTCATCCAATGTTAGCAAAATCTTTTGATAATGATCATGAATCTTTTGAAGTGGCAACAATTCTCTCTTTAATGTTTTTTCGTCTCGAACTGTTGCAGCTACCTGATAATAGATGATCCTTTTTTGATCCATACAAACAAAATCGACTTCCAAATCATCAAGCTTTCCTACATATACTTCATATCCTCTTCGGATCAACTCTAAATATATGACATTTTCCAATATATGTCCAACATCTGTTGATCTGCTTCCTAATAACATATATCTTAATCCAATATCAGCAACATAATATTTTTCTAATGTTTTCAGATATTGTTTTCCCTTGATATTATATCTTTTCGCCTGATATATAACATAGCTTTCCATAAATGCTGTCAAATATTTTTCAACTGCTCTTACATCTATTTTCCTTCCAGCTGATGTCATGGTGTCTGCAATCTTCTTTGTAGATAATTGATTCCCAATATTATCAAAAATAAATCTTGTAATACTTTCTAACATCATCGTATCTGTAATCTTATGTCTTTGAGCAATATCTTTTACTATAATTGTATTATAAATTCCATCCAGATAATCTCGGATTTCTTTCGGATGTCCAGCTAATTCCAATGCATATGGAAAAGAGCTGTTTTCCAGATATGTTGTATATTTTCTTTGAAGATTATCCTCATCTCCAGTACTTTCTACATATTCTTTAAAGGACAATGGCAGCATTTTAATTTCTACATATCTTCCAGATAATAATGTTGCAATTTCAGATGATAGCATGTTGGCATTTGAACCTGTCACATATAGGTCAACATTATTTTTTATATATAAACTGTCTACAACTCTTGGAAAATCTTCACATTGCTGAATTTCATCCAAGAATATATAATTCATCTGGTCTGGCAATAGTCGTTCTTTGATATATGCATAAAGTTTTTTAGGATCTCTCATATCATAAAAATCATAATCTTCAAGATTTATTGCTATGATCTGCTCATTTGTTACTTTCATTTCTTTCTGCAAATAATCTTGATAAATTTCCATGATCGTAGATTTTCCGCATCTTCGGATTCCTGTAATAACTTTAATTAACTGTTTATCTTTAAATGCGATTAACTTATTTAAATAGTCGTCACGACTTATTATCTTACTTACCATTTTATTATCCTCCTTTTATAAATTTTATTATATTTTAGCTTTTTATTTCATTATTTTCAATAGTTTTATACAATTGATGTATAAAACTATTGCATTTTGTATATTTTTTGTAATTTTTATACTATTTTTTTATAATCAACAAACTTTTTATAATATATTTTTTGTAAAAGACAATAAATTCATACAAAAATAGTGAGACCGGAATTTCTATTTGTTCTTGTCTCACTATTTTTACTTACAATATTCTTATTTTAATACTTTTACCATTCGAAACACCTGCTCTACTGTATCCATCAGATTCTCATTGGCATTTTTCTTCTTCATTGCATCTTCCAATGATACAGCTGATCTTACAATTGGAAAATATGCATCAATTCCTGCTTCGTTGCATGCAGCTGCACCTTTGGTCACTGCTCCTGAGAATCCTAATACTAATTTTCCATATTTCTTCGCAAGTTTTGCTACTCCGATCGGTGCTTTTCCCATCGCTGTCTGAGCATCTAAGCATCCTTCTCCTGTGATCACGATGTCCGCATCTTTGATCTCTTCTTCTAGTTTTGTTTCATGTAAGATCAAGTCAACACCTGACTTTAGGGTTGCATTTGTAAACGTTAAAAATGCAAATCCTAAACCACCTGCTGCTCCTGTTCCTGGTTTATTAGCATCTGCTTTTGTAAAGCTTTGTTTTGCAATCTTTGCATAATCTGCTAACCACTGATCCATGTCTTTTACCATCTGCTTCGTGGCACCTTTTTGTGGACCAAAGATCGCACTGCAGCCTTCTTCTCCACATAATGGATTTGTCACATCGCAGGCAATATGAAATTCACAGTCTTTTAATTCTGAGATTACATGGTCATCTTTGATCTTTGCTAAATCTTTTAATCCGATTGCTCCGTGTTTGATCTGATTTCCATCTTTGTCGAGAAAATCGTATCCCAACGCCTGTAACATTCCAGCCCCACCATCATTCGTTGCACTTCCACCAATTCCCATGATGAAACGTCTGCAGCCTTTATGAATCGCATCAGTGATCATCTGTCCAACTCCATAAGTTGTTGTGTATAATGGATTCCTTTTTCAATTGCATGTGCTGCTTGGATTGATGTCAGACTTCCCTTCAATGAATCAATCGCAATTACTACTTTCATCCGAAAACCTCCGCTTTCTTTTGTATCTTATCAACTTATTTTCCACATTTGAATACTAATTTTCTCAGACAATCCACAGGAATCATCGTCATTGACAACAAGACTGTGACAATCCAGCCTTTTGCCCCAAATGGAATGCAGCTAAACATATTTCCGATCCATGTAAATAGTGGAAACGGAATCAGTGCTGCATTTACGATAATGATCTGTACTAACATGATGATAAAGAATACCTTTAAGAAATCTGGATTTTCATTTAATCGTTTAAAGATTCCAAACCTGTCATCTCTAACATTGAATCCATTAAATAATGCACTAAAGATAAATAATACAAAATACGCTGTCAAATGTTCGGCTTCATTGTCAAATATATGACTGATCACTGGAAGTTTTAAGAATAGAAAACTTAAAATAACCAACCATACTCCTGACCATCCGATCTGTATTGCCATATCTTTACTGATAATACTCTCATCACGTTTTCTTGGTGCCTCTTTCATATATTTATGAAGTGCTGGTTCATTTCCAAGCATCATAGCTCCAAGACCATCCATGACTAGATTTACAAATAGTAAATGTGTAACCTTCAATGGTTCTTCCACACCAAAAAATGGTGCAACCGCGCTGACAACAACGGCTGCCACGTTGATCACTAGCTGAAATCTACAGAACTTCAAGATATTATGATAGATCGTTCTTCCATACCAGATGGCATCTTTGATCGATGAGAAATTATCATCCAAAATGACGATCTTACCAGCTTCTTTCGCAGCTTCCGTTCCACTTCCCATCGCAAATCCGACATCTGCTCGTTTCAATGCTGGAGAGTCATTGACACCATCACCTGTCATACCTACGACAAGATTCATTTCCTGGCACAGACGTACCATTCTTGACTTATCTGTCGGCAATGCCCTTGCAATAACACGGATCTCTGGAAGGATCGCTTTGACTTCATCATCACTCATCTGATTTAACTGTGCAGAAGATAATGCTCTGTCTGATTCATTCTTTAATAATCCTGCATCCTTTGCGATCGCTACTGCCGTCTCCAAGCGGTCACCTGTGATCATTACAACTTGAATTCCAGCTTCCTGAACTTCTCTGATCGCATCTTTTGCGGATGGTCGGACATCATCCCTGATCGCAACTAACCCTATGAGTACAAGATCATCATTGATCTGATTCTTTACAAGTTCTTTCTCTGAATAGCCAAATGCAAGAACACGCATTGCTTTTGCTGCCAATGCATCGATTTTCGCATTTAATGCCTTATGATCGATCTCTTTGATCTCCCCATCTGCGTTTATATATTTTACTGCCTTTGTAAGTAAACGTTCTGGCGCACCTTTATAAAATGTTTTTCCTAACACTTCAATTCTTGCCTGACTGAATTTATTGGATGAGTTAAATCCCTGATGTGTTGTAACTTTACATTCTTTGTTCTCATCTAACATATAAAATGTCTCTTCTCCAATAAATTTTAATAACGCCTGATCCGTCGCATTCCCACCAATAACTTTATGGTATACATCAAACATCGCCTGCGTGTTTTTCCCGATCGCAAGATCTAATAATCCCTTTACTTTTCCATGCTGTTTTAATTCTTTTGGCGGAATGGAAGTTCCATCTGCTGTAAAAAAGTCAACAACTTCCAACTCCCCTTTTGTGATCGTTCCTGTCTTATCACTAAATAAGATATTCAGGGAACCTGCAGTCTCAATTCCTTCCGCTTTACGGACCAATACATTATGATCTAACATCTTACTCGTATTCTGCATCAAAACAAGCGAGATCATCAAAGGAAGCCCCTCTGGAACCGCACAGACGATAATTACAACCGCCAGTGAAACTGCATTGATCAAATCCTCAACAACCTTCGCAACACCCATAGCAAAATATGCCTGAATACCACCAGCCATTAAAATAAAATATCCAAAATATAACGCTGCGATCACGATCGCACCAATATATCCAAACTTAGAAATCTGATCAGCAAGCTTAGAAAGTTTGACCTTCAATGGAGAATCTGGTTCTTCTTCCTGCATCTCCTCAGCCATCTTTCCCATCATTGTATGGAGTCCAACTCTCTGGACATCCATCACACCTTCCCCATCAAAGATCACAGCCCCACGGAACAAAGAATACGAATCTACAAATGTATCTCCCGTAATCTCCTCCGCTAGATAAACATTCTCTCCGGCTGCCTTCTTCTCACACTCCTCTGCTTCTCCATTTAAAGCAGAATTATTCACTCTTAAACTTCCTTCATGCAAAATACCATCCGCAGGAATCTTATCCCCCGACTGCAATAGCACCTGATCACCGACAACCACATCATCGACATCAATGACTGCCACGACACCATTTCTGTGGACCTTACACTGATCTTTCTTCGCACTTTCCTTCAATTCTCGATACTTCGTATCACTGGCAACCCCAGTCTTCGCCGTAACAAACGCCACGATCAAAACCGCTACGATCGTACCTGTTGGCTCATAAATCTCTGCATACCCAAAGAAAAACATTACGATCATCAGACCCGCGATCACAAGCAGCACCCGGATCATCGGATCCTGAAACGTCTCCTTAAACTCCTGCCAAAATGTTGTCGGCTCAGAGTCCGGAATCTCATTGGAGCCATATTTGGCTCTAGATTCCTTTACTTCTTTATCTGTAAGACCTTTTATGTTCATAAATAACTACCTCCTAACCAAATAACTAGTAAAATTTATTTCTGATTTTCTTTAGTATAACAGAAAACAGTTAAAGCAAAACACCTTTGTAATATTTTAGCTGTTTTTTAGCATAAAAAAGTGGGCTGCAACCATGCAGCCCACTATAATGAAAAGAGAGGATTAAAATATATATGAAAAACTATGTCTTAAGTATACCAAAATCTCCACTTCATTCAATATTCTAAATCTAAACAATTCTAAAGAAATTATAAACTTGTATAAAGAGAAAATTATCCACAATTATATTTATGTTACAAAATAACTATCAACAATCGGTCACCAGCTGCCGCCTCCGCCGCCTCCGAATCCACCTCCGGAGAATCCTCCGCCACCAGAAAATCCACCAGAGCCTCCGCTGTCTTTGGATGGTTCCACGATCGTCAGATTCTCGGACACCACATGATCCATATAATGTCCCATCATGTAATAATGGAAGTAAGGATCACTGCCACCATAGACATACCAATCTGGTGCAGGGAGTTTTAATGCATCCAGTTTCTTTGCATATAGATCAAATAATCCAAATACCATAGAATAAGGTAGAATATGATAAAACATACCTGGTTGGTCTTTTGCCAGTACTTTCATTCGATCTAACTCTGCTGTCTCAATGAAATCACGAAGTCCTGCTAAATACCCCATCCATTCCACACACTGATGGGTTCTCCTCTTCATAAATACCGTTAAAATCACTCCGATAAATAATACCACAACAATGACAAGATACACACCAAAGAAATCAAATAATTCACCTCTCTGTATCTTCACATAATAATACAATCCATAGAAAATAAATCCTAAAATAGAAAGTAATGCAGACGCAATCGGCAGGCCAGTTCTTGCTCCTTTTGAAATAGCATACCATTTATCTACACTGTGACATGCAAGGAACATTCCGATAAAGTATAAAATCCATGCCATCAATGGAAGGATAAGATTTAAGATTCCATCTGGACTGTACAGCATCATAACAAATGCAAATAAACAGATTGGAAGCTGCATTAGTACAAATGATATAATTCTTGCAGATTTTGAGGATGTTGTATAAATCTTTTTCCTATACTCATACTTAATATCATCTTTTACAATAGCAACTGTATCTGCAAATTTATATTGCAGTGAAGAAGCGTTCACTTGATCTTTCTTCTTAAATAACTCTTTAAACATCGTTTGCTGGTATCTTGGCTCTGATTCAGGAATATCTTTAAGTTTGATAAACTCCATATCTTCTTTGCCTTTTTCTTTCATCTTCAGATATCCCTTATCTGCCCAGTAAAGGATCAATGAAATAACGTCTTTGTCATCTACAGATCCATCTATTACATATCCAACAACCGCACTGTCCATTCCTTCTGGTGGCTGATATTGGATAGATGGGATGATCTTTTCATCGCGTCCAAACCTGGCAAATAGCACAGCTGTGATCAGAAGAATTCCAATCGTGACCACAAAAATAAATCCACCCGCTCCGATTTCATTTCTTTCTGTAAAATACCCATCTCCTAGATCACTGTAACATGTCAATCCATTTTTAAATGGTAAAGTCTTCTTCAATGTTCCTGTGATCTGCGCATTTTTCTCATTATATTTTAAAGTCAGCACATCCTTTGCATTCTTTGATTCACCATAACGCCCATAGAAAAAATTCACACTTTTAAGATCTGTTTTCTTTGGAAAATGAATCGTAAATGTACTTCCTTTTGGTATGTTATTTCTCCAGAGAGTTGGAAAAATATTGTAATACAAATAATCAAATGTATCTCCCTGATATTGTGGTGTCAGCTGATACGTGAATTTATAATTTCCTTCGTTTACCGTATAATCCTCGGAACCAAACTGCAATACCTCACTGTTACCATCAGAATCTTCTTGTAAATCTGTATTGCTGTCATTTTTTAGCAGATCAAAATCTGCATAATAAAGTAGTTTTTTCTGACCTCCATTCTTGTCGATCGTTACCACATTCCCTTTGTATGGAATATAGCGGTAAATTCCATGTCTTGGATTAACAAATTTTACTTTGATATTCTCCGTTACTGTATAACTTCCGTCTTTCCCAATCTTGACATTAACATCAAATTTCTTTGTCTGCATATTCGAATCATATGTAACTTCATCATTTGCAAACACATTGTTTCCTGTCCCCATAAAAATCATGGCAGCCATCATGACTGCCATTATGGTACAGGTAATCCACTTTCTCATAGTGCTTTCCCCCTGTCCGTTCCTTAGAATTTTACTTGTACATTCTCACGCTCAGATTCATTCGAAACCTCAAATAATGGTTTTCTCTTAAATCCAAAGATTCCTGCTATGATATTGCCAGGGAATAATTCTGTCTTTGTATTGTAGCGGTTTACAACCCCGTTATAATATCTTCTGGAGCCTGCGATTTCTTCTTCTAGTCTCTGAAGCTGATCTTGCAGTTTATTAAAGTTCTCATTTGCCTTTAATTCCGGATAACTTTCAGATACTGCAAATAAAGATTTCAGTGCTCCTGACAGTACATTTTCCTGTTTGATCTTATCATCGATATTCGTTGCTGTCATCGCCTGATTTCTTGCGGCTACGACTTTCTCTAATGTCTCTGATTCGTGTTTCGCATAACCTTTGACGGTTTCTACATAGTTTGGAATCAAGTCATAACGCTTCTTTAATGACACATCGATTGCTGAAAATGCCTCTTCTGTCTTGTTTCTTAATGTTACAAATCCATTGTATGAACTGATCAGCCATATCACGATGATAAGCACGATCACTCCGATTACGATCCCTGGTATCATGAGCTCTACCCCTTTCTTTGTTTGGTCAGTTTTCTTTATCATACGTTATTCGTATCAAAACTTCAACACTAAAATAAGCTGATCAACTCTCCCTTATATTTATCATAATAATAGATATTTTCTGACAGAAATTCTTCTTTGCTTAATTGCTGATCAGACTTCTCTAATATGTGCAATAGATCCTCTTCCTGATCTTCTCCGTCATCAAACAGTAATAACATTTCATGAATACTGGTTGGCAGGAGATACAAACTCTTGTTATATTTTCTAGAAATATCATCCAGAAAATATTCATAACAAATAACAGCTGCTCCATATCTCTGTATTTTGTTTGACACCATAAATACCGGTCTGTCTTCGGTATGTCCTCGGAAATCTTTATATACAGGCTCAAATTTAGCAGGCAGAAGCTGTTTTGTATTCTTCTTTGCACTCTCCCATAAAAACTGATCCGACCATTGTTCTTTGTTTGCCTTTTTATGATCGATTCTTTGTATGGATCGATCATCCAGATCAAGAATATCAAAAACAATTGCCATATCTTCCAAGAGTAAATATGGTCTCTCACTCCACTCCTTATCCTTCTTATTAAAATGCATCAAATGATAGATAATACGCTCGTTTTCTCTCTGCATGACTCCTTCTTTCTCGTTTTTTCTCATTTTCCTATCTATCATAACATTCAATGTTGCTGTCAGCAATATTTATAGTCGTCACTGTCACTGTTGGATAGTGGTTTTTCATAACTCCTGGTAATACTATTTTTTATGGAGGTATTTTATGAAAATCGATTTAAAAGAATTAGGAAAACGCATCAAACTTACCCGAAAAGGGCAAGATCTGACACAGGAAATGCTTGCTGAAAAAGCTGGTGTCAGTCAGCATTATATCTATGAAATCGAAGCTGGACGCAAAGCCATGTCTATTCATAGTTTTGCTTCTCTTACTACTGCATTGGATGTATCTGCTGATTATCTTTTATTTGGTGATGGGCAAAGAATATTTGATGTTGATACCCCGGCTCATCACAATAATCAATTGATGGAAATTGCAGCTGAACTTAATCCATCACAGAGAGATCATGTGCTTGAGATTCTGGAAGTGATGGTTCCTTATATTAAAAATTGATTGATTGCAAAATACGATAGATTTTTCTAACGTAAAATAGTGCCAAGATTTTTATTGATCTTGACACTATTTTTATTTGATCTGATATTTATTTTTTGATCTTTACTTTTTTCACACTGCTCCATTCAGAGTAGTATGTCTTTCCAGAAACTTTCTTGTATGTACGGATACGTACATAATATGTCTTTTTCTTTTTCAGCTTCTTAATTGTGTAACTTGTCGTTTTGTTCTTGCTGATTGTCTCTGTTTTGTTTCCTTTGGCAAATTTCTTGCTTGTGGAATACTGAATCTGATATCCGTTTCCAGCTGTGTTCTTTTTCCATTTTACAACTAGTTTTTTGCCTTTGGCATTTTTAGCACTTTTTAGAGTTGTTTTCTTGACTGTTACTTTGGCTGGGGTTGTTGTCGCTGGTGCAGCTGTTGTTGGCTGGCTTGGTGTAGGATTGCTTGGGTTTGGTGTTGGGTCTGGCTTCGTTGATTCACTTGGAGTATTATCGCTTTCCACTGTAAATGTTTTGGTTTCTGTTTTAAATTCTTTATTTTCACGATAAATAGTTCCAGTGACCGTTAATTTTCCAGCTTTCTTTGGAGTAATCATTCTATTTGGCTCTCCACCAAATACACCGACTGAAATTGTAGCAAAATTATTATCTACAAGATCTTCTTTATTCTCATCAAGAACTACAGAGTCTCCATCTTGTTCAAATTTAAGAATATAGAATGTATGGTCTGTGTTTCCAATACCAAAACCAGGAAGTGCACCATTCAGTCTAATCCTGTAAGCTTGTCCTGCTTTCAATGTATCACCTGTCTGTACTACATAACCTCTATCTGTCATAAGTTCATGTATTACTGATAAATTACAATCTTGTACTATAAAATATTCTTCTGCTGTATCAAGCTCATCCTGACCATTATTAATATAAGCTTTGACACTAACTACATTATTTGCTTCACTACTCAATGTTGTTGATGGTGCAATAATTTTGCATGTTTGCTGATCTGCATTTTCCAGTGTACCTTGTGTTGTTTTCCATTTATATGTGACTTCATTTTCATCAATGCCATTGATTTTAGCACTTAACTGTCTGCTTTCATTTGGCAATAAACATAATCCCCCATCAGTTCCTGCATCGATTGACAAGTCATACACATTACATGGAATTGTTCCTTCAAAAATTGTATTATCATCATCACTTACAGATTCTGTTTGTACTTTGTATTTTAAATCTGATGTTCCTATACCATCTGTTAGAATTCTGAAATCTCCGTCTTCGTCTTCATTTATTGTCAAAATGTCTTTGTTTTGACTTTCAATTCTAACTTTTAAAGACTGATCCCCAAAATTGTCTTCGTTAAATATATGATTTTCTTCGCCATCTTTGATATTTATATACAATGATAAATTATAGTGATCATCATTGGGAAGAAATGCTTTTTTACCTTTATTATAATCTTTTAAATAAGATACTTTCACAGGTTCTTCTTCATCATCGCTATATTGATATCTATAAATATCAACATCAACAGACACATCTTCTGATTTAATCTCACGATATGCTTTTATTTGACCGTTATCTTTAACATCTAACGCAATATAATATGGTTCCTCACTTGGCACTGCAAGATCCTTCCATTTTCCATACTTGACGTTTCCAAAATTCACTTCATTTTGTCCTATAAACGTACAGATTAATCCGCTGCCAGCGCCACCTCCTGGGATGATAATTTTATGATTTTCCTGATCATATGTATACATTCCAAGTGGATTTATTTTTGCTAAATCTGCTTCTGTGAAGGATTTGATTCCTGTAAAATTATCTTTTACTTTCTTGCAAAAATCTTCTGCTTTTATTTCCTCGTTTGTATTTGGTTTTATTCCATACTGCAATTCTGTATAAAACACTGCTGTCTGCAGATCAGGAGTACCATCAGCATCAAAATAATTTGTTGTTTTATCTGCTATCTGTGCAGCCATTGTCCAATTATCAAATATTTTCTGGCTTTTTACATTTTCTGTGTTTTCTTCATCTGCTGATACACTTTTCGTTGTAAACATAGATGGTGTAACTACCATAGTCAATGCTAATACCAACGAAAGCATCACAGCTCCAATTTTCCCTTTTAAATTTTTACTTTTCTTCATACGTTTCTCCCTTCTTACAATTGATAGTTTCAGTATAACATAGAAAAAAACTCAAAAAGCCTAAACTTTCTGAGTCTTTGAAAATTATCATATTCAATCGTAGAAGTAAGAATTACTCGATGATTGTAGCAACTCTTCCCAATCCAACCGTACATTCATCATCACGAATGATAAAAGGTTCTTCTTCTGTTATCTTAATTGGTTGAATTAATTCAATTGTTATATCCAGTGTTTCCCCTGGCATAGCCATATCTATTTCTATTGGCAATTGAATCTCTCCTGTTACATCTGTCGTTTTGAAATAAAACTGCAGACGGTCACCATCAAAGTATCCTGTGTCTCGTCCACCTTCATTGATATCTAACATGTATACTTCTGCTGTAAACTTTGTATGTATAGAGGAAGCTTGAT
This sequence comes from Anaerostipes amylophilus, assembly GCF_025567365.1. Lineage (NCBI taxonomy): Bacteria > Bacillati > Bacillota > Clostridia > Lachnospirales > Lachnospiraceae > Anaerostipes > Anaerostipes amylophilus. The sequence continues at coordinate 209,570 of NZ_JAOQJG010000001.1, forward strand.
CCATTTCAGGCTGTGAATCTGGAATGTATTTATCCACCGCATCCATCAATTCCATGATCTTATCTCCCCATTCTCCATCTGGATCTTCAAGGGCTTTTAAAGCAGATCCATAGATAAACGGAATATCAGATCCAACAAATCCGCACTGATATAGCTGGTCACGAATCCCCATTTCTACCAATTCCAGCATTTCCATATCATCTACCATATCACATTTATTCATAAATACTACGATATGTTGCATTCCCATATGATGAGCAATCATGATCTGTTCTGCTGTTTGTGACATGATTCCATCTATTGCAGATACTACTAGGATAGCTCCATATTCAATGCTAGATGTCAAGCTTATATTTCTCTCTTCTCTTGTTGTAAGAGTTTTTTTAATTGCATCTGTTAAAGTCGTTTTTCCATGACCTCGATGTCCAATTATTCCTATCGTGCAATGAGTTTTCTTTCCTTCAAATGTTTCTTTCCCCATATTTATATCTCCCATCATCAGTTGTTTTTTATTCTTCATAAATCATGACTTTACAGTCTTTCTTATAACAAGCAACACCATATTTAATGAAATTTCGCATTCCATCTTGCTTCAATTTAGCAATATAGTCTTTATCTTCAATCTGTTTTAAAGCCTGCTTGCACGCTGCATCCATATTTCCATCTTCGGCATACTTTAATTCAATGACGATTCCCGTTCGATTCTCCGGAGCCTCTATCAGAATATCACTGTATCCGATTCCTGATTCTGCATTTGACTTTATCAGCCAGCTTGACTTATATCCAAGAAGACCGAGTAAAATTCCGTGATAAAAATTTTCTTTCTTCTCTTTTGCGATTGCTGTATCTCTTATACTGATCGTATTCCATAGATAATCTCCAAAAAGCTGTTCAATTTTTTCTGTTTTTTTCTCTATAAATGAATTACAAAATATTTCTAGTGTTTTTCCATCATTTTTTGAAACATCACTAAACCATTCTTTGATCTTTTTTGTAAATAGATTTCTTATCTCTGTATTTGGTATCGACAAAAGATATTTACCATTTTGAGTTCGTCCCTGTTGTGTTAGATATCCTGTTGTAAAAAGCACACTCCACAAATTTTCTATACTCTTATCCAACTCATTATAGGTAAGCTCCTCTACAATTTCCTTTTCAATACACTCTCCACTGATCAAACGCTCAATCTCATTCTTTGTCTGAATATCTGCCTTATCTATAAATCTGCGAACAATTTCATTTCCGCTAGAATTAGACCAAAAATCTTCTGGTAATGCATCGGGATCTGCACATAGACTTTTACAATAACGAATCACATCCCATGGGTAATAGATATCTGTATTTCCGAAACGATAACCATCATACCACTCCCTAATCTGAAGGTAATGATCTGATAAATTATAATCGCTAAGAATCTTTTTCACTTCTGTATCGGTAAATCCAAAACATTCATCATACTGAACATTGAGAATAGATAAAACTTCAAAATTATTAAGTCCGGTGAAAATGCTTTCTTTCGAAATTCTAAGACATCCTGTCAAAACTGCAAATTGTAGAAAATCATTTGTTTTTAGTACTTGCCCCAAAAGACCTCTCATGAGTTCAACCATTTCATCATAATAGCCTTTCTGAAAAGCTTTATCTAGCGGAACATCATATTCATCAATAAGAATAATCGTCTTCTTCCCATAATGTTTGCACAAAAGTTCTGATAATAGTCTGATACTATCTGTTATATCATCAGCTTTTCCATCTAAAAGGCTCTGAAATTGCTTAATCTCTTCTTCTATTAATTTATCACTATTTTTTAGATAATGGTGTCTTCGTGCTTCATTTTTAATAATCGTTGTAATCCGAATAATCGCTTCTTCAAAAGTTAATCCATCGATTCCCTTCAATGACAGAAAGATTACTGGATACTTACCCATATATTCATCACATAATTCTTTATTTTTAGAAATATATAGGCCTTCAAAAAGTGATTTATCCATACCAATTTCAAAAAAAGTACGTAACATACTCATATTGAGTGTCTTTCCAAAACGACGTGGTCGTGTAAACAGATTTACTTTTCCCCAATTTTGTAAGAGCTGTTCAATTAATTTTGTCTTATCTATATAATAAAATCCTAGCTTGCGAATATCTTCAAAATTCTCAATTCCAACTGGCAGCTTTAATGTTTGATTCATTCGGATCCTCCTATTAATTTTGCCTTACGACCAATGTTTCCTTTTTATTATAACTTGTTTTATATTTACTCACAACAAAGAATCCATTATAGAGAGATTAAATGAAGCAAAAAACAGGAGAATTAAAATTCCCCTGTTTTTTCACACTCTGTCTTCTAACCACTGTAGTATCTTTGGATATTCAATTTTCTCATAATCACTGACATCTACTTCTATCGTATCTCCCAACTCAAATTCGCCATAACCTCTTTGCGTACATCTTTTATAAAATTCTGTATAATCTAAAAGGTTGTCCGCATTTTTACGTTCTATTTTACTATCTGATCTATGGTAACTTGTTAAAATATGCCCTAAATGTCTGGAATCATCCAAATCTCTTTGTTTTTGTCTTTCAAATAAAACTTCAATCTGTCCAATAAGACGAATCGTACATACCTGATATCCATATTGTTTTGTCAACTTTTCCAATGTTGGTTTTTGTTTTAAGCTAAAAGGATAATCAGAAATCAAACTTTTCCCATGTAAAAAATCTTGTTCCATTTCATCATAGTATGTGTTCCATGCTCTCACAATTAATTCTTCTTTTTGTTCTAAAGTATCAAACCCATATTTATCCCAAAATTTTTCTTTTATATCATCTGGTGACAATAATCTTAATTCTGGAAAGTTTTTAATAATGATATTTGCCATATAACTTTTTCCAGTTCCTGGATATCCAGCTAAAAGAATCAATGTCTTTTTCATTAATCCATCCACTCTCCACCAACTAAATTAATAGATTGACCTGTTAAATAAGAAGAACAATCTGTCAGTAAAAAGATGGCTGCCTGAATCACATCTTGAAGATCTACCAATTTATGCATTGGAATGTTTTTCTTAAAATAAGGTAGTACTTCCTCTGGATCTAAATCACGTTTTTTCGCATATTCATATTTCAATCGATCCCACATTTCCGTATGTACAATTCCTGGACAAATAGAATTTACACGAATATTCTTGTCCGCAAATTCTTTTGCGATAGACTGTGTTAATCCCTGTACTCCAAATTTACTTGCACAATAGATTGTCTGCCATGAGCTCGCTTTTTTTCCTGACAGAGAAGACATATTAAGGATTGTTCCTCCACCATTTTTTAACATTTTATCAATTGCTACCTGACAACATAAAAATGTTCCTTTTAAATTAACATTCATCGTAAGATCCCAAAGTTCTTCATCACAATCAAGAAATGGTAACATCTTTGAAACTCCTGCAGAATTTACCCAAGATGTGATTGGTCCAAATTTTTCTTCTACATCTGAAGCTGCCGTCTCAATCTGTGTTTTGTTTGTGATATCTGTCTTATAAAATGTTGCAACACCACCTGCTGCCTCAATTTCTTTTATAACTTCCTGCGCTTTTTCTTCATTCATATCAAGAATCGCTACTTTGGCTTCTCTTGCTGAAAAGTCTTTTGCCATTGCTGCTCCCATTCCACTTGCTGCTCCTGTAATGACAATAACCTTTCCTGTTAATTTTTCTGTATTCATATGATCACTCCTTATTTTAAATAGCTACTGATATCTACTGGTTTGTTGTTTGGCATTACCTGAATAAAAACATTGACATTTTTACCTAATAATGCTCTGAACTGATCATTTTCTTCTGAACTAGTAGAGATATTTTTGTATAATACACTTCTATCATTTCCAGCTCCCATTCCTCCAACATCAACTTCTTCAATGTTGATTCCATGGTCTACCAGATAATTTAATACTTCCGGTCCTTTCACAAGAAGTATCGTTGGTTCATCTAATCCTTGTGAAAAGAATGTAACACCATCTTCTTTGTTGAAGATTCCGATGGCAATTTCTTCTGGAATTGCCATCTCTAAAACTTCGATCATGTAATCATCTTCTGCTACAAGATCATCTACGATCACCACCTGTGTTGCTTTTTTATTTTTGATCCATGCTGTCATTACCTGTCCATGAATCAAACGATCATCAATCCTTGTTAATACTAAGTTTTCCACGACGCTTTGTTTCTCCTTTCTCAAATAAAGTTCCTTGAATTCCATGATAATCCGGATTTGTTGCAATCTCAATTAAGTCTTTTAGTGTACTGCTTTCAGTTCTTTCGGAGGCAACTGCAACCAGCATTGGCATATTCATTCCTGATACCAGACCGATCTTATGTGTTTTTGACATATATGCTGCACTCTGAAATGGTGTTCCAAAAACAATATCTGCTAAGATCAGTGTTCCTTCTGAATTCTCATTTTCTAAAATTATCTGATCTAGTTTTTCCCTATATGTATCTGCCGTCATTCCAGGATACAACGCTAATGTTTTGATTCCATAATCGTCTCCTGTTACCATGATCAGTGATTTTAATAGTCCCTCACAAAACTCTCCATGACTGATCAAAATTATGTTTACCATATTTCTTGCCTCCTATTTTTGCATTATCTCCTTTTTATTATCCTACATATCCTAAAATTCCTGTATAGTATCCAATGATACCAACAACAAAGATCGCTACGATGATCCATAATGTATTTACTTTCTTTCGAAGCATCCACCATACAAGCATTGTAATTCCAAGTGGGATTAATCCCGGTGCTAATGAATTTAAAACTGTCTGGATTTTTGTAACTCCCTCACCAACTTTAATTGCTAATGGTGTATCTACTGCTACACGAGTTGCTGCCATAGAACCTACTACCATTAATCCAACAATACTGAAAGAATTAATAATTTTATCTACTGTTCCATCTTTTAAAATCTTTAACAGTGAAGTTTTTCCTTGTTTATATCCTGTCATAAACATAAAATATCCACATGCAAAAATCAATACTTCAAATACAACTGTCGCGAAAATTGGTCCAAGATAACTTCCATCTAATGCCATTGAGCATCCAATTCCAAATAAGATTGGGAAAAGGATTCCCTGCATTACTGTATCTCCAATACCTGCTACTGGTCCCATCAATCCTGTTCTTACTGAGTTGATATCTTTTGCTGTAACATTTTCTCCGTTCGCTCTTGCCTCTTCCATTGAACATGTAATACCATTAATGATCGGTCCAATTGTAAATACTTCTGAATTATAAAATACAAGGTATTTCTTTAATTCTGCTACCTGATCTTCTACTTTGTCATATAATGCTCTGATCGGTGTGATCATTAAGTTCGCAATTCCTAGTGCCTGTAATCTTTCATAATTGTAACATGCTTCTGTACTTGTAGTTAAAAGCCAAGTCTTGATCAATGTTTTCTTTGATAATTTCTTTTTCGGTCCATCAATTGTTTTTGTAATTTCCTCAGCTTCTTCTGTACTCTGACCTACCTCTTTTACTTCTACTTTCTTATTTACAGACAAACGTCTAACTTTCTTCTTTTCTCCCTGCTGCGCTGTTGTAGTTTTCTTATCATTAAAATATAAAATGATCGCTATGACCGCTGCAAAGATTGAAACTGCTGTCAAATCAAGTTTGCTATATTCTGTCAAGAAAAATCCTGCGAAAAACCATGGCATTAATGTTTTTTTACCAAGATAATTTAATAACATTGCAATACCTAAGGCAGGCATGATTCCTCCAACAACCTCTAATGCATTGATGATGCTTCCTGGAATCGCATTTAACATAGACTGTGACCAATCACTTCCAAACATGATCATTGCAAAAACTGGTACTCCATATAAGAGTAATGCCATACAAAATGATGGCAGGTAGTTCATGATCCTTACACCTTTAATGTTTCCTTTTTCCAATAACTTGTCTGCTTGATGAATCCATGCTGCATTTACTGTCATATATACCTGATTTAATAATAATCCAAGCATACTAAATGGGATAGCAAATGTTACAGCCATTTTAGGGTCTGCTCCAGACATGATCGTAAGTGCTGTACCAAAAATTCCAGCTACGATCGTATTACTTGGCATGGTACCTCCTGCTGAGATCCATCCAAGATATATTAACTGAATGGTCGCTCCTGCGATCATACCAGTCATAGGTTCTCCCATAAATACACCAACCAATGTACCAGTTGTTAATGGATAAACTAAACATTTTGTGATTGGTCCAAAGAACCACCATTGTCCACATGTTGCTAATAAACCTACTAAAATTGCAGATATAACCATATATTATCCTCCTTAATGTTTCCCACTAAGAGAAACCATTACTTTTCCTTTCCTTGAGTACTTCTTTGTTTTGAGTTCTTCCCCCATCTCCTCTAATGATAATCTTGCACTAATGATTTTCTTTGTATCGATTACTCCACTTTCAAGCAATGAAATTGCTTTTCTGCTCGTATGTGGATTTAAATAAGATGTATAAATGCTCAATTCTTTTGTATATGCTTCAAATTGATTAAATGATACATTTTCTTCTGGATCACCTAATCCAAATAACAACACCTTTGCTCGTTTTCCCGCAATATGAATCGCCTGTTCCATTGTATTTTTTAAGCCTATACACTCTATCACATAATCGACATTTAATTTGTCAGCAATTTCTTCTATCTCTTGATCTGTACATGCCTTCGTTGCACCCAATTCTATTGCTAACTCTTGTTTATTCTCTTCTCGTTCAACAACGATCAGATTTTTTGGAGCTGTTAATTTTAGCAGTTGTAACATTAAACTTCCAATAGATCCCATACCATACATAACAATGTTAGAACCACTTTCTATATTCAGAAGATCCATCCCATGTAATACACATGATAAAGGTTCTGTAAATGCCGCATCTTCTAAATCCAGAGAATGATCAATTTTATATACATTTTCTTCTGGCGGATAAACATATTCTGCAAAACCTTTTGCTACACCATGTCTATGAATACAGAAATTTTGATATCCTTTTTTACACCACTCGCACCTTCCACAGCCCCAGCTTGGATCACAAGCTACCCTGTCTCCAGGTTTAAAATTTTCACAATTTTCTCCGACTTCTGTGACAATTCCTGAACATTCATGTCCTAAAATAATTGGCGGTACGACAACACTCGCTCCATTTTTTCCTTCAAACTTATGAATATCTGTTCCACAAAGTCCACACCACGCAACTTCAATCTTTACTTCATGATCTACTGGCTTGCGGTCTTTTATTTCTTTCACTTCATAAGTATGATTTCCTAGATAAAATCCAGCTTTCATTGTTGCCCTCCTTATTCTTTTATATTTTTAAATAAGTTAATCTTTCGTTCAACAATTTCATCTATCGTATTTAAACATGGAACAACATTTTCTCTGTTTGAAATATTTTCTTTATTTTTATCATAACATTCCTTTGCTTTTTTGTTCCATCCAACAAGAAGTTCTGTTCCTACATTAAATTTACGAATTCCTAAATTAATGACTTTCTTAACGTCTTCTTCTTTGACTCCAGTACCCCCATGAATGACAAGTGGAATATCAATAACTTCTTTAATTTCTTTCAGTCTTTCAAAATTAATATTTGTTTTTGATTTATACTGTCCATGATTTGTACCAATTGCTACTGCTAATGCATCTATTCCTGTCTGTTTCACAAATTCTACAGCATCTTGTGGATCTGTATAACAAACATCTTTTTGATCAACAACAACTCCATCTTCTGTTCCACCAACAGTTCCTAATTCAGCTTCTACACTAACACCATTTTTCTTTGCATACTCAACCACTCTTTTTGTTCCAAGAATGTTATCTTTTAGTGGCAAGGATGATCCATCAAACATAACAGAACTATATCCGGCATCAATTGCTTTTCTAATCTCATCATAGTCTTTTGCATGATCTAGATGAAGAACTACATCAATTCCATATTGTTCTGCCATAGATTTGCAGACACTGACCAAATTTTTATGTCCAATATAATTTGCTGTTCCGCAACTTGTCTGAATGATCACGGGTGTTCTCTGATTAACTGCTGCCTTAATAATTGATGGTAACATTTCTAAATTATGTGTATTAAATGCTCCAATAGCCATATTAAGATCTTCTGCTTCATTGAGTACTTCCTTTAATGTTGTATACATATTTCCTCCTTATTCTTTTTCATTGACTTTTCTTATCACGTTGTCACATCAAGTTATTCATGGCCATTGAATTTCTCATTTGTTTTACCTGATGTAATTATTTTAATCAATTTTGAAAAAGAAATAAATAAATTTTGACCGAAAACACTTTCATCCTTAAGCCTTCATGCAATTAATTATGAAACGATTTTCATCCATAGATTGAAATTATTTTCGTGTACATGGTACAATTATTATAAATATTTAAACTCACTATTTATGGAGGTCCTATCATGATTTTTCAAATTGATAAAACTATATATGAACAGTTATCAGAAACCGAACGATATATTGTTGATTTTATTAGCCAAAATGAAGACAAAATTTCTTATCTCTCCATTACAAATATTGCCAATAAAACATTTTCATCCCCAGCCACAGTATCTAGAACAATTCAAAAATGTGGTTTTAAGGGAATCGCAGAATTGCGTTATCTAATTTCAAAAGAGGATAAGGATAAAAGTAAAAATGTATCTCCTTATGCCATCAATAAATTATTAGATAAGGTCTATCAGGAATCTACACAAACAATTGAAAATATTCCAATCCCTGCAATTTTAAAAGCCATAGATCATATTAATAATGCTGAAAAAATTTTCATCTATGCCCGAGGTTTTACAGCGATGTTTGCAGAACATTTTCAGATGTATCTCCAATTAATGGGATATAATGCTGTCGTTGTCAAAGACGTAAAATGGATGGAACAAACAAAAAATTTAGTTACTTCTGCAGACACTGTGTTTGTCTTATCTGTGAGAAATACGACTCCAGAACTTGCTCAAGCTCTCCGTGTTGCTCGTCACATTGGTGCAAGAACTGTTGTATGTTGCTGCAAATCTATGACTGAATTAGAAAAATATGCAGATGTTGTTTTAATTGGACATTCCAATGTTATCATGGAGGAAAAGAGTCTTACTGTGTATTCTCATCTTCCTCTATTGATCATTACAGAAACCCTTATTAATTATCTTAGTACAGATGCTGAAGCTTTGTAAAATTCCATTTTCTTATCAAAAAAAGGGATACAACAGGTCTAAGCCTTCTGTATCCTTCCTAATTATCTTATTTCGCTGTAACGACAAAACTTTATATTGTACTTCAAATTCTTTTCTTTAATCTTTCTTTGTCTTCTTCTGAAATATCTAGTGCTTCCATTGCTTTACGCATTTGCCTTCTCTCTCCTTCCGTTTCCTTAAAATACTTCACTGTATTTTTCAATTCATCATAAAACATATCTATAGAACTTGTACATCGAAAATCATGCATCAATTTTCCAACAGGATCATCATCATTCTTATAACTTCCATTCACATAAATTATATGTGAGCCATCTTCAAATCTTTCCTTCGTTTCTTGTATAATTCGTTCTACATGATATAATGGCAAACCTTTGTCCATATAATCATTCTATGTAATGAAAATTACATATGAATCATGAAGTTCCTTAAACTTCTGTTTTGCTTTTAACATCTTTGTATCTAACATGCTACTATGAAATCTTGCTCTATGAGCATCTGCTCCCACATCGGCTCTTTGAACTTCAATATTTCGATCATGTTATTGTTGTAATATTAATTATGTTATAATCATTTTAAAAGTATATGCATTTATCTAAAAAAGACCCAGAAAGCCTAAACTTTCTGAGTCTCATAAATATTATCCTAAATTCAATCGTAGAAGTAAGAATTACTCGATGATTGTAGCAACACGTCCTGATCCTACAGTACGTCCACCTTCACGGATAGCGAAAGATAATCCCTGAGCCATAGCGATTGGGTGAATTAATTCGATAGTCATTTCTACGTTGTCACCAGGCATGCACATTTCTGTTCCTTCTGGTAATTCGATAACACCTGTAACGTCTGTTGTTCTGAAGTAGAACTGTGGACGATAGTTGTTGAAGAATGGAGTATGACGTCCACCTTCATCTTTTGTTAAAACGTATACCTGAGCTGTGAATTTTGTATGGCATGTGATTGAACCTGGCTGGCAAAGAACCTGTCCTCTTTCGATTTCGTCTCTCTGAACACCACGTAATAATGCACCAATGTTATCTCCAGCCTGAGCTTCGTCTAACAGTTTACGGAACATTTCTACACCAGTTACAACAACTTTTCTTGTTTCTTCTTTGATACCAACGATTTCAACTTCGTCAGATACGTGAAGAACACCACTTTCTACTCTACCAGTTGCTACTGTACCACGTCCTGTGATAGAGAATACGTCTTCGACTGGCATTAAGAAAGGTTTGTCTGTATCACGCTGTGGATCTGGAATGTAGCTGTCAACAGCATCCATTAATTCCATGATCTTATCTCCCCATGGTCCAGCTGGATCTTCGATAGCTTTTAAAGCAGATCCCTGGATGATAGGAATGTCATCTCCTGGGAATTCGTATTCATTTAATAATTCACGAATTTCCATTTCTACTAATTCTAATAATTCTTCATCGTCTACCATATCACATTTGTTCATGAATACTACGATGTAAGGAACACCTACCTGACGAGATAACAGGATATGTTCTTTTGTCTGAGCCATTACACCATCAGTAGCAGCTACTACTAAGATAGCTCCGTCCATCTGAGCTGCACCAGTGATCATGTTCTTTACATAATCGGCATGGCCTGGGCAGTCAACGTGAGCGTAGTGACGTTTTTCTGTTTCATACTCAACATGAGCTGTAGAGATTGTGATACCACGTTCTCTTTCTTCTGGAGCTTTATCGATATCTTCAAAGTTCTCAGCTGTGTTTCCTTCTACTCTTTCAGCTAAAACTTTAGTGATTGCTGCTGTTAAAGTTGTTTTACCATGGTCAACGTGTCCAATAGTACCAATGTTGCAATGAGGTTTAGTTCTCTCAAACTTTTCTTTTGCCATTTTAATTGTCCTCCTTATTCGCCCTATGGGCAATTACAATAATGTTTCAAACTTCAATATAGTTGCCCAGCAAAGGGCCGTCCTAAATTTGATTATATTTCATTTAAACAAATATTTCAAGACTATTTTGACAAAATAGCCTCGAAATATTTATATATTAATTTTCTTACTTGTCAGCAAGTACTTTTTCCTGTACGTTCTTTGGTACTGGTTCGTATTTTTCAAAGAACATAGAGTAGTTACCACGTCCCTGAGTTCTAGAACGTAAGTCTGTAGAATATCCGAACATTTCAGATAATGGAACGAATGCACGAACCATCTTACCGCTTGCGATATCATCCATACCTTCGATACGTCCACGACGAGAGTTGATATCTCCGATAACGTCTCCCATGTATTCTTCAGGCATTGTAACTTCGACTCTCATGATTGGCTCAAGCAGGATAGCTCCAGCTTTCTGCATAGCCTCTTTAAATGCCATAGATCCGGCAATGTGGAAGGCCATTTCACTAGAATCGACATCATGGTAAGATCCATCATATACTGTAGCTTTAACACCAAGTACTGGGAATCCTCCTAAGATACCAGACTGAGCTGCTTCTTCGATACCTTCTCCAACTGCTGGGATATATTCTTTAGGAATAGATCCACCAACAACTGTAGATTCGAATTTGAACAGTTCTTCTCCATTGGCATCCATTGGCTCAAAGTGAACTTTACAGTGACCATACTGACCACGACCACCAGACTGTTTAGCATATTTGCTGTCAACGTCAACGGCTTTTGTAAATGTTTCTTTGTATGCTACCTGAGGAGCACCAACGTTAGCTTCTACTTTGAATTCACGAAGCAGACGGTCAACGATGATTTCCAGATGAAGTTCACCCATTCCGGAAATGATTGTCTGTCCTGTTTCATGATCTGTATGAGCTCTGAATGTAGGATCTTCTTCAGCAAGCTTAGCAAGTGCTTCAGCCATTTTACCCTGATCACCTTTAGTTTTAGGTTCGATCGCTACGTCGATAACTGGTTCTGGGAATTCCATGGATTCCAGAATTACAGGATGCTGTTCATCACAGATTGTATCACCAGTTGTTGTAGATTTGAAACCTACTGCAGCTGCGATATCTCCTGAATATACAACATCTAACTCTTCACGCTTGTTAGCATGCATCTGTAAGATACGTCCAACACGCTCTTTTTTGTTCTTTGTTGCATTTAATACATAAGATCCAGATTTGCATGTTCCAGAGTAAACACGGAAGAATGCAAGTTTTCCTACGAATGGGTCTGTCATGATCTTAAATGCTAAAGCTGAGAATGGTTCATCATCAGATGAATGTCTTTCAACTTCGTTACCATCTTCATCGACACCTTTGATAGCTGGGATGTCTGTTGGAGCTGGCATAAATTCGATAATAGCATCCAGTAATTTCTGAACACCTTTATTTCTATATGCTGTACCACAGCATACTGGAACTGCTTTACATTCGCATGTTCCTTTTCTTAATGCAGCTTTTAAATCATCAACACTTGGTTCTTCACCTTCAAGATACTGCATCATCAGATCGTCGTCTAATTCACAGATCTTTTCGATCAATTCTGTGTGATAAAGTTCTGCTTCTTCTTTCATATCTTCTGGGATTTCAACGATAGAGATGTCTTCACCTTTCTCATCATTGTAGATGTAGGCTTCCATCTCGAATAAGTCGATGATTCCTTTGAAGTCGTCTTCTTTACCGATAGGTAACTGAAGTACTGCTACGTTAGCTCCCAGACGATCTTTCATCTGATCAACTGCTCCGTAGAAGTTAGCACCTAAGATATCCATCTTATTGATGAATGCCATTCTAGGTACGTTATAAGTATCAGCCTGTCTCCATACGTTTTCAGACTGAGGCTCTACTCCACCTTTTGCACAGAAGACTGCTACTGCACCATCAAGTACACGCAGAGAACGTTCTACTTCAACTGTGAAGTCAACGTGCCCTGGAGTATCAATGATATTGATACGATGCTCTAAAGCACCTTTTTTAGGCTTGCAATGATCCTGCAGTGTCCAATGACATGTTGTAGCCGCAGAAGTGATTGTGATACCTCTTTCCTGTTCCTGCTCCATCCAGTCCATAGTAGCAGTACCATCATGAGTATCACCGATTTTATAGTTTACACCAGTGTAATAAAGGATACGCTCTGTTGTTGTTGTTTTACCAGCATCAATATGAGCCATGATTCCGATATTTCTGGTTCTCTCTAATGGATATTCTCTTCCAGCCAAGATTTTTTCCTCCTATAAGTTTTAACATAGAAGCATGTCTGGCAAGACGCCAGAACAGATTCTTGAAATTAGAATCTGTAATGTGCGAATGCTTTGTTTGCTTCTGCCATCTTGTGCATATCTTCTTTTTTCTTTACAGATGCTCCTGTATTGTTGGAAGCGTCAAGAAGTTCTTTTGCAAGACGTTCTTCCATTGTTCTTTCTCCTCTTTTACGTGAGAAAGTTGTGATCCAACGAAGCGCTAATGCCTGTCTTCTGTCTGGTCTAACGTCGATAGGCACCTGATATGTTGCTCCACCGATACGTCTAGCTTTTACTTCAAGAACTGGCATGATGTTGTTCATAGCTTCTTCGAATACTTCTAAAGCTGGTTTTCCAGCTTCTTCTTCGATACGGGCAAATGCTCCGTATACGATTTTCTGAGCAACTCCTTTTTTACCATCTAACATAATGTTGTTGATTAATTTTGTCACAACCTTATTGTTGTAAATAGGATCTGCTAATACGTCTCTTTTCGCAATATGTCCTTTACGTGGCACGGTTCTTCCCTCCTTAATAATCATTAATTCATCGGTACTCATACTTAATTATTGCATGTTCGTGCAGGACTTTTATATCTCCTGTAACCTTTGTAGGAAACAATAAAGTTCCGGCACAACTATACAAGGTAGCGTTTATATCACGCTGCTTTGTACCAATTTAGTTTTGTTTTATTTTTTCTTAGGTCTTTTAGCTCCATATTTGGAACGAGCCTGCATTCTGTTAGCTACACCTGCTGTATCAAGTGTACCTCTAACGATATGGTAACGAGTACCTGGTAAGTCCTTAACACGACCACCACGAATCAGAACAACACTATGTTCCTGTAAGTTATGTCCTTCACCTGGGATATAACTTGTTACTTCGATTCCGTTAGAAAGACGAACTCTGGCGATTTTACGTAAAGCAGAGTTAGGCTTTTTAGGAGTTGCAGTTTTAACAGCTGTACATACACCTCTCTTCTGTGGTGAGCTTGTGTCTGTAGCTTTCTTCTTTAAAGAGTTAAATCCTTTCTGAAGTGCTGGTGCTGTAGATTTCTTTACAGATGTTTTTCTCCCTTTTCTAACTAATTGGTTAAAAGTTGGCATTGATTTCACCTCCATACATGTTTTCTACTGTGGTTACTTAAATTCACCTTGTGACTATACATGCACTTCTTGGTTTTGCTCCCCAAAAAGGCATGCTAGGCTATTATAAAATGCCTGCATGCCTTTGTCAAGACCTTTTCCCAAGATTTTTATTAATTTCTATATATTTTTATCTTTTTGGAAATCTCATTCTATGGATCTTATTCGAAATCTTTCTTTATCTGGCTGTCTCAGAAATGCTTTCTCGTCACATCTCTGATATCGATTCTGACAGCTTTTCTTGTGATTTCTTTTCTTGATCTCAACGTTTTGATTCTCTTATCTTATGGCTTCTTTACGCCATTTTTCAATATATAAAAATCAATTCTTTATTCTTGAAAAAATATTCAGTTGATAAGTTCCTTTTCTTTGTTAATAAGTTACATCTTGTTTCAATCCACAATTAATAATTTCTTGAATACGTTATTAGTTACAAATTGTTTTTAAATGCTCCACCGGTCAGCTGATTGAATGTTGATCTCCTTTTTTGAATCTTTCTTGTTTGGATTTCTCTTCTCTGGAAATCTTTCTTGTTTGGATTCTTTTTCTTTGATCATTCTTTTAATCTTATTTTAAATAATAAGATCTTTTCCATTCTCTCTATCCTTTGTATTGCTTTATGAGGTTGACTCCTTTACCGTTCTATCCGCTTCTAGGACTCTTAGGTTCTCTCCCGAGATCATAATATCCTGTTGAGTCAGTCTCATGTTTCCCAATTATCTTAATACTTCCGATCCATCAGCTGCCGGTTTTAAAGGTCTTTCCGTTAGCCTTATGGAGCAACTTGGGCGATTCTCCTTTCTTTTAAAACTTATCTTTCATTTGTTGATTTTATTATATCAATATCTGCTTATTTTGTCAATTAAATAGTTTTTTCAGATTTCTTAAGAACTTTACATACAATAAACAGATTATATTTCGCTATATTATATTCTAAATTTTCCCAAAAGAAAAGCCAACAGATAAAGTTCTAAACTTATACCTGTCGGCCTTATTTCTTATTTTATAAAATCAGATTACTCTTCGATCTCGAAATCTGCATCATCAAAATCAATCTCATCACCGATTGTGAAATCGTCTTCGTCTGTGCTGATCTTGACATCTCTGTAACGTCTCATACCCGTTCCGGCTGGGATCAGTTTACCAAGGATTACGTTTTCTTTTAATCCTACTAATGGATCGACTTTACCTTTGATCGCTGCATCTGTCAGAACTTTTGTTGTTTCCTGGAAAGAAGCTGCTGATAAGAAGGAATCTGTTGCCAGAGATGCTTTTGTGATACCAAGCATGATCTGTTCTGCTGTTGCAGTCTGAAGACCCTGTTCTTCCATCTCTTTGTTCTTCTTCTCAAGTTCTAATACATCAACCATTGCTCCTGGTAAGTATCCTGTATCTCCACCGTCTTCGATACGAACTTTCTTAAGCATCTGACGTACGATAACCTCAACGTGCTTGTCGTTGATATCTACACCCTGTAAGCGGTATACTCTCTGTACTTCACGGATCATGTAATCCTGTACTGCACGGATTCCCTTGATTCTTAATAAATCGTGAGGGTTGATAGAACCTTCTGTAAGTTCATCTCCGGCTTCAAGGATCTGTCCTTCCTGTACTTTCAGACGAGATCCGTAAGGGATCAGATATGTCTTCACATCACCAGTTTCTCTGTTTGTGATGATGACTTCACGTTTCTTCTTCGTATCTTTTAACTGCACTTCTCCACCAAATTCTGCGATGATCGCAAGTCCTTTTGGTTTACGTGCTTCAAATAACTCTTCGACACGAGGAAGACCCTGTGTGATATC
Organism: Anaerostipes amylophilus; assembly: GCF_025567365.1. Classification (NCBI taxonomy): domain Bacteria; kingdom Bacillati; phylum Bacillota; class Clostridia; order Lachnospirales; family Lachnospiraceae; genus Anaerostipes; species Anaerostipes amylophilus. The sequence goes on from NZ_JAOQJG010000001.1 coordinate 225,935, forward strand.
ATCACCGGCTACTCCACCAGCATGGAATGTTCTCATTGTAAGCTGTGTACCTGGCTCACCGATTGACTGTGCTGCGATGATTCCGACAGCTTCACCAACCTGTACAGCCTGACCAGTTGCCATGTTGGATCCGTAACATTTTGCACAAGCTCCAACTCCGGATTTACATGTTAACATCGTACGGATCTTAACTTTTGTGTATCCTGCATCACAAACGGCTTTCGCACGTTTTGGTGTGATCATGTGGTTTGCTTTTACAAGAACTTCTCCTGTTTCTGGGTGTACAAGCTCTTCTGCTGCATATCTTCCTGTGATACGTTCTTCTAAGCTTTCAATAACTTCCTGTCCATCCATGAATGCTTCTACATACATTCCTGGAATTTCTTCTCCAGTACCTTCACAGCAATCCTGTTCACGGATGATCAGATCCTGTGATACGTCTACCAGACGACGTGTTAAGTATCCTGAATCGGCTGTACGAAGGGCTGTATCAGACAGACCTTTACGAGCACCATGTGCTGAAATAAAGTATTCCAGTACGTCAAGACCTTCACGGAAGTTAGACTTGATTGGTAATTCAATTGTACGTCCTGATGTATCGGCCATCAGTCCACGCATACCTGCTAACTGTTTGATCTGCTGGTTAGAACCACGGGCTCCGGAATCGGCCATCATGAAGATGTTGTTTAATCGGTCTAATCCGCTGATCAGTTTATCTGTTAAAACGTCATCGGCATCGAACCATGTCTTAACAACAGCTTTATAACGCTCTTCTTCAGTCATCAGACCACGTTTATACTGTTCTGTGATAAATTCTACCTGTTTCTGTGCATCTCCTAAGATCTGAGGTTTCTCAGGTGGCACTGTCATATCAGAAATGGATACTGTTAAAGCTCCTCTTGTAGAGAATTTGTATCCGATTGCTTTAATATCATCTAAGACTTCTGCAGTCTTTGTTGCTCCATGAATATTGATACATCTGTCAAGGATCTGTTTTAACTGTTTCTTTCCTACATGGAAATCAATCTCATATGCTAAGGCATTTTCTGGTTTGCTTCTGTCTACAAATCCTAAATCCTGTAAGATGATCTCATTAAACAGGATACGTCCAAGTGTACAATCTACGATCTGGGAAATAGGATTTCCATCTTTGTCCACACCTGTACGTCTTACTTTGATCTTAGAATGAAGTGTGATTACTTTATTTTCATAAGCTAAGTATGCTTCGTTCTCAGATTTGAAGTATTTACCTTCACCTTTGTCTCCATCTTTCTCTAATGTCAGATAGTAGATACCAAGTACCATATCCTGAGAAGGAACAGCTACTGGACCACCATCAGATGGTTTTAACAGGTTGTTTGGTGATAACAGAAGGAATCTACACTCTGCCTGTGCTTCCACAGATAATGGAAGATGGACAGCCATCTGGTCACCGTCGAAGTCGGCATTATACGCTGTACATACCAATGGGTGCAGACGAATCGCTTTACCCTCTACCAGGATAGGCTCGAATGCCTGAATTCCCAGTCTATGCAGTGTCGGTGCACGGTTTAACATAACAGGATGTTCTTTAATGACGTCTTCTAAGACATCCCATACTTCTGGCTGAAGTTTTTCAACCATTTTCTTAGCTGATTTAATGTTGTGAGCTAATTTACGCTCTACTAATTCTTTCATAACGAATGGCTTGAATAATTCGATCGCCATTTCTTTTGGAAGACCACACTGATAAATCTTTAAGTCTGGTCCTACTACGATAACGGAACGTCCAGAATAGTCTACACGTTTTCCTAACAGGTTCTGACGGAAACGTCCCTGTTTACCTTTTAACATATCTGATAATGATTTTAATGCACGGTTTCCTGGTCCTGTGACTGGACGTCCACGTCTACCATTATCGATCAGGGCATCAACTGCTTCCTGTAACATTCTCTTTTCGTTTCTTACGATGATATCTGGAGCTCCAAGCTCTAATAATCTCTTCAGACGGTTATTTCTGTTAATGATACGTCTGTAAAGGTCATTTAAGTCAGATGTGGCAAAACGTCCACCATCTAACTGCACCATTGGACGGATATCTGGTGGAATAACTGGAACTGCATCCAGGATCATCCATTCTGGTTTGTTGTCTGAGTTTAAAAATGCCTCTACAACTTCCAGTCTCTTAACGATTCTGGCTCTCTTCTGACCTGTAGCAGTTTTGAATTCATCCTGTAAGGATTTTGCTTCTGCCTCAAGATCAATGGCCTGAAGCAGTTCTTTCACTGCTTCAGCACCCATTCCTACGCGGAATGTATCTCCGTATTTTTCATACGCTTCTCTATATTCTTTTTCTGTTAATACTTGTTTATATGCAAGATCTGTATCTCCAGCATCTAAAACGATATAGCATGCGAAATATAAAACCTTTTCCAGTGTTCTTGGTGAAATATCAAGAATCAGACCCATACGGCTAGGAATTCCTTTGAAATACCAGATATGGGATACTGGAGCTGCTAATTCGATATGTCCCATTCTCTCACGACGGACACTTGCTTTTGTTACTTCAACACCGCATCGGTCGCAGACAACACCTTTATAGCGAACTTTTTTGTACTTTCCGCAGTGACACTCCCAGTCCTTTGTAGGCCCGAAGATCTTCTCGCAGAAAAGCCCATCTTTTTCAGGTTTTAATGTTCGATAGTTGATCGTCTCAGGTTTCTTTACTTCTCCTCTAGACCACTCACGGATCTTTTCTGGGGAAGCCAACCCGATTTTAATTGCATCAAATGAAATTTTATTGCTTTGATATTCATTGCTTGATTCCATCATTTAAGGCTGCTCCTTCCTAAATTGCTCGCCAATCTACATGATTGTGTTATCTTCACCTTCTGATAAGTCTCCGTGTTTATATCCTAAAGCACCGAGTTCAGATTCGCTTTCTTCATAATTATTGAAGACTCCGTCTCCTTCGATCATTGGTGCAAGATCCTGATCAGCATCTCCACCATCAATATCTTCTCTTAACTCAACTTCCTGTGCATTTTCATCAAGGATCTTAACATCTAGGGCAAGTGACTGGAATTCTTTTAATAATACTTTGAAAGATTCCGGAACACCTGGTTCAGGGATGTTATCACCTTTGATGATCGCTTCATAAGCTTTCACACGTCCAACAACGTCATCAGATTTGAATGTCAGGATTTCCTGAAGTGTATATGCTGCACCATAAGCTTCCAGTGCCCATACCTCCATCTCTCCAAAACGCTGTCCACCGAACTGAGCTTTACCACCCAGTGGCTGCTGAGTTACTAATGAGTAAGGACCAGTAGAACGTGCATGGATCTTATCGTCTACCAGATGATGCAGTTTTAGGTAATGCATGAATCCGATTGTTACAGGGCTGTCAAATTCTTCTCCTGTACGACCGTCTCTTAATCTTACTTTACCAGTTGTATCGATTGGTACGCCTTTCCATTCTTTTCTGTGGTCTCTGTTTTCGTATAAATAATCCATTACATCATCGTTAACTTTATCACGCCATTTTGCGTCAAATTCTTCCCATGATGTATTGGCATAATCATTTGCCATTCTTAATGTATCTGCGATATCGTTCTCATCTGCACCGTTGAATACTGGTGTAGCAACATTAAATCCAAGAACTTTTGCTGCTAAGGACAGATGGATCTCTAACACCTGTCCGATATTCATACGTGAAGGCACACCTAATGGGTTCAGCACGATATCTAACGGACGTCCGTTTGGTAAGTATGGCATATCTTCTACTGGCAGAATACGGGAAATTACACCCTTATTACCATGTCGACCAGCCATCTTATCTCCTACAGAAATCTTTCTCTTCTGAGCAATGTATACACGAACGCTCTTGTTTACTCCAGGAGGAAGTTCGTCTCCATTCTCTCTTGTGAAGATCTTAGTATCCATAACAACTCCGTAAGCACCATGTGGAACTCTTAAGGATGTATCACGGACTTCTCTAGCTTTCTCACCGAAGATCGCACGTAACAGTCTTTCTTCAGCTGTTAATTCTGTTTCTCCCTTAGGAGTAACTTTTCCTACCAGGATATCACCGGCACGTACTTCTGCACCAATACGGATGATACCATTGTCATCTAAGTCTTTTAATACATCTTCACTTAATCCAGCAAGATCTCTTGTGATCTCTTCCTGACCAAGTTTTGTATCTCTTGCTTCTGCTTCATATTCTTCGATATGAACAGATGTATAAACATCATCCTGTACAAGACGTTCACTTAACAGTACCGCATCCTCGTAGTTATATCCTTCCCATGTCATGAAACCGATCAATGGGTTCTTACCAAGAGCCATCTCTCCATTGCATGTTGAAGCACCATCTGCTAAGATGTCTCCTTTTTCTACTCTGTCCCCTACAAATACGATTGGGCGCTGGTTCATACAGTTACCCTGGTTGCTTCGTGCAAACTTGATAACATTGTATTCATCTCTCTGTCCGTCATCATTACGAACTACGATCTTTGTACTTGTAGATCTTTCTACAACTCCGCCATTTCTTGCTGTAATGCAGACTCCAGAGTCATATGCTGCCTTGGCTTCCATACCTGTTCCGACAACTGGTGCTTCTGTAGAAAGAAGTGGTACCGCCTGACGCTGCATGTTAGATCCCATCAGCGCACGGTTGGCATCATCGTTCTCCAGGAAAGGAATCATGGATGTAGCTACTGAGAATACCATCTTTGGAGATACGTCCATTAAGTCAAGGTTTACTTTATCAAATTCGGATGTTTCTTCACGGAAACGTCCAGATACGTGAGCATTTACGAAATGTCCATCTTCATCGACTGGTTCGTTCGCCTGTGCTACTACATAATTATCTTCTTCATCAGCTGTTAAATAAACAACTTTATCTGTAACAACTGGATTCTCAGGATCTGTTTTATCCAGTACACGATATGGAGCTTCGATAAATCCATATTCATTGATTCTTGCATAAGTAGCAAGAGAGTTGATCAGACCGATGTTAGGTCCTTCAGGTGTCTCAATCGGACACATTCTTCCGTAATGTGTATAATGTACGTCACGGACTTCGAATCCGGCACGATCACGAGACAGACCACCTGGTCCTAATGCAGATAAACGTCTCTTATGTGTTAACTCAGATAATGGGTTGTTGTGATCCATGAACTGAGATAACTGAGAACTTCCGAAGAATTCTTTCACTGCAGCTGTTACTGGTTTGATATTGATCAGTGACTGTGGTGAAATAGATTCAATATCCTGAGTTGTCATTCTTTCACGAACAACTCTCTCTAATCTTGAAAGGCCAATACGATACTGGTTCTGAAGCAGTTCACCAACGGCACGGATACGACGATTACCTAAGTGGTCGATATCATCATCATGTCCAATTCCATACTCTAAATGGATATTGTAGTTGATAGATGCTAAAATATCTTCTTTTGTGATATGTTTTGGAATTAATTCATGAATGTTCTTCTTCAGAGCTTCTTTTAATTCTTCTCCTTCATATCCTTCCTCTAAGATCTTCTCTAATACAGGATAGAATACATCTTCATGAACTCCGATCTCTTCTGGGTTGAAATCCACATATTCAGCAAGATTTACTTCCATGTTAGAAAGTACTTTTGTAGCACCTTCTTCTGTCTGGATCATAACACTTGCTACTGCTGCATTCTGAATCTTATCTGCAAGTTTCATGTCTACATTCGTTCCAGCTTCCGCTAAAACTTCTCCAGTTGTTGGATCTAAGACATCTTCTGCTAAGATAAATCCGCTGATACGATTTCTTAATGCTAATTTCTTATTAAATTTGTAACGTCCTACTTTCGCAAGATCATATCTTCTTGAATCGAAGAACATACTGTTGATCAGGCTTTCTGCACTATCTACAGATAATGGTTCTCCTGGACGGATCTTCTTATATAATTCTAGCAGACCATCTTCATAGTTATCAGATGGATCTTTTTCGATACTTGCAAGAATCTTTGGTTCTTCACCAAATAATTCTTTGATCTCAGCATTTGTTCCGATACCTAATGCACGGATCAGTACTGTGATAGGTACCTTTCTTGTACGGTCTACACGTACGTTAAATACATCATTTGAATCTGTTTCATATTCAAGCCAAGCACCACGGTTTGGAATAACTGTGGAAGAGTATAACTCTTTACCGATCTTGTCATGAGCAATTCCATAATAAATTCCAGGGGAACGTACTAACTGGCTGACGATAACACGTTCAGCTCCGTTGATGATAAATGTTCCTGTTGCTGTCATTAAAGGAAGATCGCCCATAAAAATCTCATGCTGCTTGATTTCATCAGTCTCTTTATTATGAAGTCTTACTTTCACTTTTAAAGGTGCAGCGTATGTTGCATCTCTTTCTTTACATTCTTCAATTGAATATTTGACGTCATCTTTACATAATTGATAGTCAACAAATTCCAAGCTTAACTGATCGCTGTAATCTTCGATTGGGGAGATATCTTCGAATACCTCTGCTAATCCTTCTCTTAAGAACCAATCATAGGAATCCTTTTGAATTTCGATCAGATTTGGTACTTCAAGGACGTCATCCTGTCTGGCATAGCTGATTCGCATCCCTGTACCTGATTTTATTGGCTGTATTCTGTTCTTTTCCATGGACGTTTTTCACCTCTTGATCTAAACCTGGTTTATATACTACATCAACTGTAAGAAACCCTCTATCTTACTATATTTTTCTTACAATTTTACTCTTAATTTTTTACATAGTGTGGGCAGACAAACCCACATTAAGACATTTTCTTATATTATCATACAGGAATATGTATGTCAACCATTAAATAATAAATCTTTTTCTTAAAAAGAAAAAAGGACTTCAATTAATTGAAGTCCTTTTATGCCGCAGACCGGAATCGAACCGGTACTCGATTTAACTCGAACAGGATTTTAAGTCCTGCGCGTCTGCCAGTTCCGCCACTGCGGCTCAGTGGTGGGAGAAGGATTCGAACCTTCGAAGGCGGTGCCAACAGATTTACAGTCTGCCCCCTTTGGCCACTCGGGAATCCCACCAAGCATTTACCTGACAATTAAAGATTATACGGCATTGCCAGGTAAATTGCAAGTACTTTTTTTATTTTTTTTAAATTTTTTATGCTTCGGTTTCTGTTGCATTTTCTGCATCAAATAACGCTTCGAATTCTACACGGTTGATACGCTCTTTTTCTAACAATAATGCTGCACATTTATGGAGTACATCCATGTGTTCTTCGATCATTGCTTTCGCATCCTGATAGCATTTATTGACGATCTTCTTCACTTCCTGGTCGATCAGTGTCTGTGTGTCTTCACCATATGGGCGCTGCTGTCCGATTTCTTTACCTAAGAAGACTTCATCTCCTTCACCACTGTCATAGTTGATCAGTCCAAGTTCATCTGACATACCAAACTTCGTTACCATTGCTCTGGCATACTGTGTTACCTGTTTGATATCCTGAGATGCACCGGTTGTGATATCATCCAGAATCAGTTCTTCGGCAATTCGTCCTCCAAGACTTACCATAATATCCTGGATCAGCTTTCCTTTTGTCATGAATACATTATCATTCTCTGGAAGCGGCATTGTATATCCTGCTGCCCCTGTTCCTGTTGGAATGATAGATACTGTATATACTGGGCCTACATCTGGTAACAGATGGAAAAGAATCGCATGTCCAGATTCATGATATGCTGTGATCCTTCTCTCACTCTCTGGTACGACACGGCTCTTCTTCTCTGTTCCAATACCGACTTTAATAAATGATTTATCAATATCTTCCTTGATGATATATGCTCTGTCATCTCTTGCTGCCTGAATGGCTGCTTCATTCATAAGATTCTCAAGATCTGCACCAACAAATCCTGCAGTTGTTCTTGCGATCTCATGAAGATCCACATCATCTCCTAATGGTTTTTCGCGGCAATGAATCTTAAGAATCTCTTCACGTCCCTTAACATCTGGTCTTCCAACACCAACCTTACGATCAAATCGTCCTGGTCTTAAGATTGCTGGGTCAAGAATATCTACACGATTTGTTGCAGCGATCATAATGATTCCTTCATTCACTCCAAAACCATCCATCTCAACTAACATCTGGTTTAATGTCTGTTCACGTTCGTCATGACCACCACCAAGTCCTGATCCTCTTCGTCTTGCAACTGCATCGATCTCATCGATAAATACGATACATGGTGAGTGTTTCTTTGCTTCTGCAAATAAATCACGTACACGGGCTGCACCAACACCGACAAACATCTCTACGAAATCAGATCCTGAAATACTGAAAAATGGAACATTGGCTTCTCCAGCTACTGCTTTAGCAAGTAATGTCTTACCAGTTCCCGGAGGTCCTACAAGTAAAACACCTTTTGGTATTCTTGCTCCAATCTTTATAAAACGCCCTGGATTCTTTAAGAATTCTACAACTTCTTCTAACTCTTCTTTCTCTTCTGTAAGTCCAGCAACATCATTAAATGTTACTTTCTTCGCATTCGGATTTGCAAGCTTTGCACGACTCTTTCCAAAGTCCATCATCTTGCCTCCGCCGCCACCATTTTGACGCATCATAATTACCATAAAAAATATGACAACGCCGATTGGCAGTACAACACCAATCAGATTAGAAATCATATCTCCGCTGTGATCAATGCCCTTGATCTCGATCTTATTACCAAGAGATTTATTGGATGCCTTAATATCTTTGATCGTTTCATTGACATCTGTAACCTCACAACTCTTATAGTTATCTTTGCCCAACTCTGCTGTAACTGTACCTGTTGGTACTTCCTTGTTCTGTTTAATAGTTATTGCAGTGACATGGTTTGCTTTCACATCCCTCATCAACTGCTGATAAGAGTAATCCCCTGATCCCGGCTGGAATACACTGATAAAATAATATGCTGCCATAACCAGTATCAGCAGAATCACAAAAAATCCACTGTTACTTCTCTTCGGGTTCAACGTTTAGTCTCCTCTCTACTCTTCCTCTACTACTCCAATATAAGGAAGGTTACGATATTTCTGTGCATAATCTAGTCCATATCCGACAACAAATTCATCTGGTACCTCGAATCCTATATATTTCACTGGTACTTCAACTTCTCTTCTATCTGGCTTACTCAATAATGTACATAAATGAAGTGAAGCAGGATTTCTGCTCTCAAGCATAGGTTTTAAATGATTTAATGTCTTTCCTGAGTCAATGATATCCTCTACCACTAATACTTCTTTATCTAAAATCGGCTCATCTAAGTCTTTTGCGATCTTAACGATTCCTGAAGATTCTCTGGAATTTCCATAACTTGATACTGACATAAAATCAATCGTCACAGGCACTGTAATTCTCTTTGCTAATTCACATGCAAAAAATACACTACCTTTTAAAATTGCGATCAAATGTACTTCTTTTCCTGCATAATCCTTGCTGATCTGTGCTCCCATCTCAGCGATTCTCTTGTTTACATCTTCCTCTGAAATCATTACTCTGATATTCTCCATTGGAATCATCTCCTTCTCTTTTGAACTCAAGCTTTAAATAACGCTTGGTTGATCTTGTAATTTTATAATATTCGCTGACTCTTCGTCCAACGATCCATACAATATGGCTGCCATCTGCAACTAAAGGTATCTCATTCCGCAACTGCCTTGGAATCTTCTCATCTATAAAATACCTGCTTAGAGATTTTCGCTTATATTCTGCACCAAATATAAAAAAATCTCCGGGCTTTCGGCAACGTAGTTGTACATCTGTTTCTATTCTATCATAATCAATGATTTTGATACAATCATTTTCCACGATATTTGTTAAATCTGTAACCTCTTCGCAATAAAGTTTTCCTTCTATTTCTTGTTTATCTGACAGCTCATCTTTTTGTACCAGAATATACTGATAGCTTTTCTCAGCTTTCATCTTATAGGGCAATGATATCTTCTTTCCCGTTTCATTATGCAAAAGTCTCATCAGATCTTCTATATGTCTACGTTCAAGATCTTTTTTCTTTCCCGCAGTCTTCTCCAACACTTTCTTAAGAACCTGCTTTTGTATCCATGGATTTTCCTTACCAAGTTCATTACAACAAATCTTAAATCCATTTTCCATTACACTTATACACCTTGAAAATGCCATCTCGATCTGAATACTAAGATAAGAACTTACTTCCTGAATATCCTCACATAACCATCCAATATGCTCTACCGCCTGTTCATTTACACTTTCAAGGCGGGGAATGATCTGGTTACGGATCTGATTTCTTGCAAATGCATCATCCTGATTGCTTGCATCTTCCACCCATGTTTGTCCTATCTGTTGTAAATATTCTACGATTTCTTGTTTTTTTACACACAATAGAGGGCGAATCAACACTCCATCTTTCTCTTTCATTGCACCTGCTCCATAAACTCCAGTACCTCTTGCGCAGCGATATAAAAATGTCTCCGCCTGATCATTCTGATGATGAGCTACTGCAATCTTATCAGCGTGGTATTTTTTCATTATCTTGTAGAATACATCATATCTCGCTTTTCTTCCTGCTTCTTCCAAAGTTTTCTTCTCACGCTGTGCGATCATTTTTACATCAATCTTAAATGAAATACATGGGATTGAAAGCTTTCCACATAAATCTTCTACAAATTTCTCATCATCCACAGCTTCATCGCGGATCATGTGATTGATGTGGACAGCCGTGATCTTTAAATTCAGTTTATCTTTCATAGAATATAAGATTCTTAATAAACAGACAGAATCAGCTCCTCCTGAAACTCCTACTATTATATGTTCTCCAGAATTTATTAATTTTTTATCTTTGATAAATTTCTTTACTTTGTCCATAAATTCTACTTTATCATTCTTTGTTTTTTTGTTCAATACCTATCCCATATTCCAAGCACCAAGATTGTGATATCATCTTTCTTTTTATATTCTTCCATATTCGTAATCCTGTCAAACAATCGATCTGCGACTGCCTGTGGCCGCACCACATCCATTTCTTCAAGAAACGATGCTAATGTCTCAATGTTATTTTGTGGCATACAGTCTAATACTCCATCACTAAACATTACAAGAAGATCCTCACTTTCCATTTTTTTGCGGCAAAAAGGAATCCTACTTTGAAACAGATCCATTCCTACAACAGTTCTTTCCCCTACCAAAATCTCCACTTTATCTTTTCTTTTTAACAAACATGGACATGCTCCAATCTTAAAAAAAGATCCTATTCCTGCAAACAGATCAAGCTGAAAAAAATCCAGCGTTGCATATTTTTCTTTTTCTGTCTCAAATGCTATGATTGAATCCAAAAGTTGTATACACACTTCTTCCTCTATTCCTGCGCCAAGCATATCTTCCATTACTTCTATCATTTTCTTGCTTTCTTTATTCGCCTCATTTCCAGTCCCCATTCCATCCGAGATCATTGCCACGTATCTTCCTTCTCTGATTTTTCCTATTGAAAAACAATCCCCATTCTTCTCTTCATCCTTATAAGCAGCTGTACGTATGCCACTGATCACGTAAAATTTTTCTTCTGGCGTAAAACCATACATTTCATAACCATTTTTTACAAGCTTTTTCTGTTGTGGAAGCGGCATCATTTTTTTCTTTAATATTCTGCTTAATAATGCTGCTGCCTGCCTCGTGCTGATTTCACTTCCTCTTTTCTTCTTCAGATATAGATAAATTTGTCTTCCTTTTTGCGGATTTTCATAAAAACAAACATCCCATATTTTTAAATTATACTTTTCAAATTCTTTTTTGATCTTACTACATAGCTGATCATCTTTATGTATATAAGACATTTTCCCATCAAAAAAATCACCTAGAACTTGCCCAGCTTTCATATATTGATTTCCAATGATCTTCCGCATCTGTACCATATGATGTCTCATTCCTCTTATAAAAAGTTCTCTTTCATAAATCTGATTAGCCTCTTCAATAAAATCCTGCCCATTCTTGCACGGATGACATTGTTTAAGATCTGCATAACTTAAACCGCCCTGCTTTTCTATAATATTTCCAAGTTTGTCCTTATCTGCAATTGTAAATTTACAATTCTGATACTCCCGGCAGCCAACGCACTCTTTGAGGATCACACTTTCAAGTACATTCCTCCCACATCTTTTTGTTTCCTTTTTTTCTTCTTCCTCCTCACAAAACAATTTTCCTGCTGTAAGTAAACACTGTTGCATCTGTTTTATATGATAAACAACCATTTCCTGAAAATCCTCAAGAAAATCCTGTTCTTCCGGACGTATTTTCTTTAAAATATCCATACTTTTTCCTCCTGTTGCTTATCATATGACAGAAGTTAAAAAATATTTGTCGATATGTGCTTTCTAATACAAAAAAGAAACAGTCTTTTATAAAACTGTCTCTTCCGATCGCACACACTATTGATCTATTTAAATTTGATACTGTTGATTTAATCTTCTGATTTCTGCTTTCATTTCTTCCACCACTTCATCTGGTCCTAAAAGCTTTACCTTCTCCCCTAAAGAAAACACCCATCCCAAAAACTGACGACTTACATGAACATCTACATTCACTGTAAAATATTGTTCATCTATTGGGATCATCATAATATCTTTTCCGAATCTGTCGATAATAACTCCTGCTAGTGAATTATGTACTAATAATTTTATTGTTTGTTCCTTACCGCCAAACATTCCAAAGCTTTTCTTAGTATAATCTGCCATATCCAACTGCTGAAAATACTCTTTTCCTTCTCTTTCCTCGTTTGACATTCGAATCTTTAAAATCTTGTCTACCCTGTAATGCTTGATCTTCCCCGCTTCTGAATCAAATCCTACCAGATAATAATTCTCATCATCCCAGGATAATCCCCATGGACTAATGTGATACCATGCTCCGTTATGCCGAAGCTCCATTTCTTTTTTTACATTCCATTGATAATATTGGAATTTGATCTTCTTATTCTCTGTAATCGCATTATGGATCGCATCCACTGTATAATAGATGCTTTCATTCATTGTTTTAATACGTCCTGATACATAAACTTGTCTCTGTAACTTCTGGGCATCATATTTGCTGACCATCTTTTCTAACTTCCTGATCAATGCATTGGTTTTTCTCTCTGTGATAAACTTTGATGACTGAATTGCATCTACTAAAAGTTTTAATTCTGGTAATTCAAAATCTCTTCCGATCACATGATAATGATATCCGCTTCCAATTCGTTCCCCTTCTATCTCAATTCCTAGTTTCTCCAGATCTTTTAAATCTGCATATATACTCTTACGGTCAGCTGTAATCTCATATTCTTCTAATGCTGACATGATCTCTGGCATTGTAATATAATGATCTTCGTCTGTTTGTTCTGACATAATCTGTGCTAGGCGGTATAGTTTAAACTTTTGATTCTTTCCTTTTGGCATGACAACTATTCTCCTTGTTATCGTTCATTTTAAGATAATATAATTATAGCACACATCCTATTTCTCTTGTTGCTACCATGCCATTCTTTTATTCCTCAATCTGTCTTAATGCTTCCAGAATTTTTTCTTCTGTTACCATGTCTTGTTTTACTGTGACTTCTTTATGTTCTGATTCCAATTCTTTCAAAAGTTTTTTATTTTTCTTTTTCTTGCTTAATTTACATAGTACTCCTGATGATGTTACCATTACAACCTTAGCTTTCGCTTTATCATCAATTCTGTCATAAATCCTTCCTGCACTCATACTGTCTCCGATGATCGTATATGGACTGTTCGCCACATATCCGATCTTCCCCATTCCCTTCATCTTTACCTGGATCGCTTCTTTGTCATATTCGTTATCAGGTTCCTTTTCAAGTGTTATCTTCATCCCTTTCTCTAAAAAATCTGTACCATAATAATGTTTTGTTCCTGTTAATGTGAAGTATGTCTTTGCCATATAAAACTCTCCTTTTTTATACTTTATCTCTTTGATGGTTATAGTTTATAACATATGGTGGGACATAAAAACACCAGCACTTTTCTTTCTACCTTTATGTAGTCATAAACATAGACAGATCAATCAAATTCCCCAGTGTATTTTCAAGTGATGATGGTTTCATAACCTCTTCGATCTTACGAAGTGTCTGATCAAACAGTTCTTCATCTTTAAAAACACGCAAAAGTTTTGCTGTATTTCTTGCATCATCAAGAGCATCATGCTGTCTTCCGTTAAAGTCGATTCCTGCCATATCCAATGCAAGTTTCAATGAAATCTGGCGTTCAAATCCTAGATGGATATCAAATTCATTTTGAAAATCTGTCCATCCATGTTCCATCAGCTTATGTTCTTCTTCTGAAAGCTTATATTGTTTCAACTGAATTTCCTTCATGACCTGACTATGATCGGTATTGCTCCATGCATAGATCATCACATCATCTTTGATGTTCAAACACCAATCTGTAAATTGTTTAAAGGCTACCGAAAATGTTGGAGCGTTTGCTACCATTTCATTTGTGATTCCCGTCAATTTGCTGATCTTTGGCACGATCACATCGTTATATTCTGGCTTCACATAAATCTGGAATTTTCCGATCTCCCAAAGATTCTCATCAAGCATGGATGCACCAATTTCTATGATCTCATTAGTACAGATCTTTCTTGCTTCTGATCTGCGACGAATATTATTCATCTCTAAATCAACAACAATATGTTTCATAGCAATTTCTCCTCTTTCTATGTATTTATCAAATTTATTTCATTTATGTTTTTCTCTTTCTATAGAATAAAGGATGAGGTGTCCTATAAAAATACCTCATCCTTTCAAAACCTCTTATTTTGATTTTAGCGATCCATACCAAACATTGCGACTACTCCAAAGATGATCAGTAATGGAAATGCAAGTTTCACGAGTCCAATAACTAACATTCCAATTAAGATAACTGGGAAAAATACTAACATTAAAATAAATTTTGAAATCCCCCATGCTGCTCGTATTCCAAAGAAAAATAATTTTCCAAAAATTCCAAATAAAAAGATTAAAAATAGTATTGTTAACATTTCTTCTTCCTTCTTTCTTCCAGTTAAGCTTTCGCCTTCGGCTTTCTATTGCCGATTCATTATAGTTCTATTATAATGAATTGTAAATGAGAAATGCACTTCCTTTTAATAGAAGTGACATTCTCTCCCACTATAGAGGTGAAAGCTTCCCTAACCTTGGCAGGTTTTTGTCATAGGACTACAATCACAACACAATAGAAAACTCTCTAACATCCTAAACCTTCCATAAAATCCTTTCTAAAATTTATCCCCAGTAATCCGTCTCATATTCAAGCCCAATATCCCGAGCCCTAAATACCGGATTCCCTCCGTTTTTCTTCTGCTTCTCATAATCGGCAAGTGCCTTAAGTGCCGTATTCGACAAGATCAAGATTACCGGAATATTGATCAGTGCCATTACTCCCATCAACACATCCGAAATATTCCAAAGCATAGAAACTTCCATTCCAGCACCGATAAATACAACCAATGATGACACAATACGGAATCCTTTCATAAATCCCTTTGATGGTTGTCCTTTATGAATATAATTTAATAAGTTATCACAATAAAAGCAATTTCCAAGTAGTGTTGTAAATGCAAATAACACCATCGCTACTGTGATAAAGAGCGGTCCGAAGTTTCCTAAGGATTCATGGAGTGCTGCCTGTACCCATGGTGCTCCCTGCAGTTCTTGGGCTGGTGCGATTCCTGATGATAAACACATCATAGCTGTTGCTGTACATAATAGCAGTGTATCAATAAATACAGATAACATCTGTACTAATCCCTGTTTGATCGGATGGCTTACCTGTGCAGATGCGGAGGCGTTTGGTGCTGATCCGATTCCTGCTTCGTTTGAGTATAGCCCTCTCCTGATCCCCTGCATCATTGCGGAACCTGCAAATGCTCCAAAGATTGCCTGAAAGTCAAATGCTTCACTGATGATCTTTGAAAATACAACTGGCAGATATGCGTGGTTGATGATCATAACGATGACTGCGATCAGGATATATGCAACTCCCATGGCTGGAACTAATGTGGATGTTACTTTTACGATTCTTGATCCTCCACCTAAGAGGCACCATCCTGTAATTAATGCAAGAATTCCTCCGATGATCCATGGAGTCCATTTTGTATCATAGAATGAGAATCCTGAAAATGTAGACTGTAGGTTATAGGATGCAAGCATGTTAAACCCAAATGCATAAGTTGCGATCATGGAGATACAAAATACAATGGCTAATGGTCTGCAGTGAAGTGCTGCTTCAATGTAATACGCAGGTCCTCCGTAGCATTCTCCGTCTTTTCCTTTTTTCTTATAAATCTGTGCTAACGTACTTTCGATCAGTGCGGATGCACTTCCAATGATTGCGATCACCCACATCCAGAATACAGAACCAAATCCTCCAATACAGATAGCGGATGAGACTCCAATAATATTTCCGGTTCCAACTCGAGATGCAGTCGATACCATTAATGCCTGAAATGATGATACTCCATTTTCATCTTCTGGCTTTTCTACAACGGCTTTGCAGGCATCTTTAAATAATCTCATCTGTGGCAGTTTTGTACGGATCGTAAAATAGATTCCCGCTCCGATCAACAGTATTACTAGCAATTTACTGTACATAAAAGTACTGATGCTGTCAATGATGATTCCTAACATAAATTCTCTCCTTGTACGATATTCTCGTATAATAATCTGGATCAATAGTTACAATTTTTATTGCAGCTACTTTAATTCAACAGAAAAATAGACAGTCCCTGCCTGAGGGACTGCCCATTCATTTTAAAAGTATGCGATTTTACTGTCTGCGTCGTTTTTGTATCTTATGATATAATCGCGATTTTCAGAATTCTGATAAATGATGAATATCCCGTTTTCCTGCCGTCTGTCGGCAGAAAGGTCCGTTGAACCTTCTTCGTATGGCTTCAGAAGCTTTCGCTGCTGGTTTAAAAACCTATCTGTTATTATAATAACTCATTCGTATTGATTACGCAATTACAATTATCACTTGGCCATGATTTTCTAAGTGCCCCATAGGAGATCAGAAAGTTGGCAAACCAGCCAGCTGGTACAGCGAGCCAGACAAATGCAATACCAAAACGCGGTGCAAAAATCAAAGCAACTGACAAGCGGATCGCAAGATTTACCATATTAGCAACAAGAAATGGCCGCATGATTCCAAGACCGCGAAGGACTCCATCTGTTGCCATCTTGATTCCCATGAAGGTGAAGAAATAACCGAGCCATCTCATATAATTTCCAGACACCTGATATGCTAAAGCAGTTCCATCTTTCCCTAGGAACAGTGAAGAAATCTGGGTATGCACGGATTCGATGATCATGAACGCAAGGATTGCGAAACATATATCTAACACCAATGCAGCATGGTATCCCTTTTTGATACGTTCAATCTTCTTTGCACCAAGATTCTGAGAAACATACGGCGAAACTGCATTACCAATGGATACAAATATCAATGAAAAAACATTTTCTACTCTCATCGTTGCTGAATATCCTGCAAGTGCCTGTGTACCGAATGGATTCACGACTGCCTGTACGATCATCATGCCAATTGACACTGTGGACTGCTGAAGAACTGACGGTACAGCAATTTGAAGCATAGAATGTAACTCCTGTCTGTCAAACCAGTCAAAGCGACTTTCATATCGACGCATCCGGCACAAGAAGATCAAAAGTGACAACACTGCGGAAATCCCCTGTGCAATGAGAGTTGCGAGGGCTGCACCGAACACACCGAGTCCAAGTCCAGCTACCATCCAAAGATCCATCAATATATTTAACATCGATGAGAATATTAAAAGAGCCAACGGTATTTTCGATTCACCGATCGAAGTAAACATTGTTGAAAGAATATTATACATAAACAAAAATGGAAATCCCACAAAATAAACTCTTAGATACAATACCGCTTCATTCAGTATATCGGCAGGTGTTTGTAATACACTCATCATCAAATGAGAAAAACAAAAACCAAAGACACCCAAAAATATACTTAAGATTAGAAAACTGATCAATGATGTTGACACGATCGTTTTCATTTTGCCATAATCTCTAGCTCCAAAATAACGGCTGACAAGCACACCCGCACCTACACCAGCACCCAATGCTACACAAATGAAGACATTCGTAAGGGCAGCACAGGCACCAACAGCTGCAAGTGCAGAAGAGCCTACAAACTGACCGACTATGATCGAATCAGCCATATTATACACTTGTTGAAAGAAGCTGCCGAGGATCATGGGCATTGCAAAAACAGTCAGCGCTTTAAGGGGCGCATCTGTGATCAAATATTCATCTTTTGACATTATCATATTCCTCCATAAGTTTCTATTGGTTATCTGAAAGCACTAACGATCAACTCAAAATGCTTTCGATTCGTTTTTATAAAACCATCTTTTTGTAATTTTGATATCTCTGTAGACATTGCTGCACGATCTATACAAAGATAATCTGCCAGTTGCTGTCGGTCAAAAGGAATGTCAAAAGACAACGATGACTGTCTGATAGATTCTGCTGACAAATAAGACAACAGTTTATCTCTGGTCGTTCGCTTGCCGACATGTGTGATCTTGTCGTTCAGGATCAATATCTTATTTGCCAAGACACTGACCAGGTTACGGATCAACTTCTGATGATGTTCGCATGCAGTTGGACAGGAAACCAAAAGTCTCTGAACATTTAAAAAAATGATTTCACAATCCTCATCTGCTGCCACGCTGACATTCAAAACAGCTCCCGGACTTGCTGCATATGGCTCGCCAAAAAAATCACCGGCATGGCATTTTGACAGAATATTCCGGTGTCCCCACAGATCTTCCTGCATAACAAGAACGCAACCCGACACCACAAGTCCCATAACTTCGGTAGAGTCTCCAGCTCTGAAAATATAAGAAGCCCGTTTTCTGTAAATTGTCGTTGCATTTACGCAATGTAATATCGATAGTATCTCATTATCCGTAAGGCCTTTAAAAAAAGGACTGTTTTTTAAAATAGGCAAATATTTTTTCAAAATGATCCCTCCTGTTGGAAATCAAACATACATGTTGCAATTATTATACTATATTTTTTACAGAAACCCAAGTTGTATACTATTGACAGAGGATGGAAATGATAAAAAAGATCTTAGAATAAAAGGAGAATATAGTAATGGATAAGAATATGTTTTGTTTTCAGTGTGAACAGACGATCGGATGCAGTGGATGTACAGGAAATTCTGGTGTCTGTGGAAAAACGGCAGATACAGCAAAATTACAGGATGAACTGACAGGTGCGTTGATCGGTCTGGCAAGAGCTGTTGACAGCACAACAAATGTTTCCAAAAAAACTAGTCAAGTCATAATTGAAGGACTGTTTACTACAGTTACAAATGTCAATTTTGATAATGCTTCAATTGAAAATATGATACAAAAAGTCAGAGCAGAGAAAGAAAGACTGGCTCCTGATTGTAGCAAATGTCAGTCTCCGTGTGGTAAAACAGATGAATATGATATGCAGCAACTATGGAATGCAGATGAAGATACCCGATCTCTGAAGTCTCTCATTCTCTTTGGCATTCGCGGAATGGCTGCATACGCCTATCATGCAGCTGTTCTGGGTCATGAAGATGATGAAGTGAATCTGTTCTTCTGCGAAGCATTATTTAAGATCGGTTATGAAGAGAACACAGAAACACTGCTTTCTACAGTTCTCAAAGTAGGAGAGATCAATTTGAAGTGTATGGCACTTCTTGACAAGGCAAATACTGAAACCTATGGAACACCAGAACCGACAGAAGTTACACTTACCGTAGAAAAAGGGCCATTTATTGTAGTAACTGGTCATGATCTGAAGGATCTGCAGCTTTTACTTGAACAGACAAGCGGAAAAGGAATCAACATCTATACTCATGGTGAAATGCTCCCAGCCCATGCCTATCCATTCTTAAAGAAATTTCCTCATCTAAAAGGAAATTTCGGAACCGCATGGCAGAATCAACAGAAAGAGTTTGATCATCTTCCCGCTCCGATCCTTTACACTACCAACTGCCTGATGCCTCCAAAAAACAGCTATGCTGACAGAGTGTTTACAACAGAAGTTGTTGCTTTCCCAGGCACTGTTCATATCGATGAGAAGAAAGATTTTACACCGGTTATTGAAAAAGCACTGGAACTGGGTGGTTACAAAGAAGATCAAATCCTTACAGGTATCAACGGTGGTACGAAAGTAACAACTGGTTTTGGTCATGCAGCCATCCTGTCCCATGCAGATACTGTAATAAAAGCTGTAAAATCAGGCGATATCAGCCATTTCTTCCTGGTTGCCGGCTGTGATGGTGCTAAGCCAGGTCGAAATTATTATACAGAATTTGTAAAACAGGCACCTTCTGACAGTGTGATCCTCACTCTTGCATGTGGGAAATTCCGTTTCAATGATCTCGATCTGGGAGAAATCAGTGGCCTGCCACGACTGATGGATATTGGCCAGTGCAACGATGCTTATGGTGCGATCCAGGTTGCTGTCGCACTTGCGGATGCATTTGAATGCTCTGTTAATGAGCTTCCGCTTTCCTTCGTTCTTTCCTGGTATGAACAGAAAGCCGTCTGCATCCTGTTAACACTTTTGCATCTGGGTATCAAAAACATCCGTCTTGGTCCTTCTCTTCCAGCGTTCTTATCACCTAACATTCTGAACTTTCTGGTAGAAAATTATGGCATTGGACCTATTACTACCCCGGAAGAGGATATTAAGACACTTCAATCAGGTTGTGTGCAGTGACATCCACGCTCACTACAGCATCTATTTCGTGGCTTGTCTCCTTTCCACAATCCTTCCTGTTATCTCTTGTTGTTTCTTGATGCTTCCAGTATAATAAGATCCATAGAGAAAACACACGCACAGCATGTGGACTTAACACCTGATAATCCTCATGTTTTGCGATATACAGGGAGGAAATTCTCATGGGTAAACAATCTACCAGAGAAAACAAAACAATTTACCAGCTTTGCCGGGAAGCCGCAGGGCTTACAAGGGCAGAAGCAAGTGATAAAATGAAGGCTGTCTCGGATTCTAAAATCGAAAAATTCGAATACGAAACACAGGAGCCTACACCTTATGATATCATTCAAATGGCTGATGCTTATAAGAGACCGGATCTCTGCAATTATTATTGCTCACACAAATGTGAAATAGGCCACCGCTATGTTCCAGAAGTAGAAGTAACTGACTTGTCAAATATCATCCTAGAAACCATTGCCGGTCTAAATGAAATCAACCCTCTTACCGGTCGGCTGATCCAAATCGCTCGTGACGGCAAGATCAGTGATGATGAGATGAGGGATTTTGCTTTTATCAGTAAAAAACTGGATGCAATTTCTTTAGCCATAGACTCTCTGAATCTTTGGGTAGATAAGACGGCCAGTGAACAGGGTCTCAATCTTGAACTTCTAAATGCTGAAAAAGAAAAATTAAAATAATCCATAAATCGCACGAACGGCAACGAATCACTTCTGATTCATTGCCGTTCTCTTTACATACGCTGTAATTGATTGACGATACTTTCCGTTCTTCGAATAGCTTCTTCTACCTGTCTTTTTGCAGTATTGATTCGATCCTGGACCATCCAGTCCACCACAAATCCATCGAAAAAATAATCTGCAAATGAAAGAAAATCTCCGGTATCGATGTGTAGATCACATGCCATATTTACATCATTTAATTCCCTGCTGAAATTACGGAGGTCATACTTTGCCTGATCCATATTCTGCTTTGCATGATCCATTTTAGAATGTTTCAGCATCGTACTGAAAAACCCTCCACCAAACATATCTACCAGACCCCAGTTTTTTGCACTGTTCAGATTCTCTTTTGCTGCACTAAGACTATTTAAGGCTCTGCGTCCGGCTTCAATTGCTTCTCTTTTTTCTTTTTCAATATCATATCCCATCAAAAACACCTCTCTGACTTTTTATGAATGTGACGTTACAAGTCCGATAATCCCACCAATGATCAATAGCGGAAAAGCTATATACATTAATCCGCCTACTACCATTCCGATCAATATCACTGGAAAGAAAATAATCATACAAAGTAATTTCATGATTCCCCAGGATGCTTTTAAGCCAAATATAAAAAATTTTCCAACAAACCAAATCATACAAATAGTAAATAATACTGTTAACATCTTTTTCTCCTTCTAACACTCATCCAGTTGTGAGTGATTCATCTTTTCTGTTGATATTGTCAGTATAGCAAAATAATTTTTTACAATACACCTCCGTAGTAAAGAATTAAATCTTTATAATTCCCATTTTGGGTGGAATAACACAAAATAAGGCCCAAAAGGACACTTTCCCTTTTGAGCCTATACACTTTATCAACTAACGTATATCACTTTCATTTTTCCTCATAGACTGCCTGATCTACAATCATGCCATGTGCCACAAACTGCTCCTGGCAGCACTCCTTCGCCAATCTTATATTTTCCTCAAGTGTCAGTTCATTCTGCAGGGCAATGTTAAATGAATAAGCAAGCTGCGCTCAAAGCAACAATTATCTTAACATTCCCCAAATGCACTCCAGTAATGTTAGTGCAAGGATAATGTTAATAACACGGAAATGCCGCAGATAAAACTTCTGAATCAGTACGCCCAAGCCAATCCAAGTACAGGTTGCGATCGTTCCAATTGTTGCAATAACCAGCTCAAAAAACAGCGGCTTTCCTTTTTTATATCCATAGTTTGTTACGGTATTTAATGCCAGAATATTTCCCGGTCCCGGAGTAAAGGCATTTATAACGCAATAAATCAAAAAATTGCTCAGTACCACCTTAGGCATAATCATCAACCACCTTTCTGCTGTTATTATATCAGCAAACAGCGGTACATACATAACACCTATTTTATATGATTATCCATAGCCTATGACTATGGATTGGCTGGAGCATATTTCCGTAATTCTTCCAGATAGCTTTTTCCAAGCTCACTTAATTCCTGATTTTCATTCAGCACATATCCAATATGCATTGTTTCATTTTCTGCAAGCCCAGTGCAAACTTTTCATCAGAATTAACTTCTTTGTTTTCCTAATCGTGTTTAATGTATTTAGTGATAGTATCGATTAATTCCTCCATGTTAATTGGCTTGGAAATATGGTCATTCATGCCTGAATTCAAGGATTCCTGAATATCATCTATAAAAGCATTTGCAGACAAAGCTATAATTGGAATCGTAACTGCATCGGACCGCTCTATACCCAAGGCTCGAATGGCTTTTGCTGCTTGGTGTCCATCCATGTTTGGCATCATAATATCCATCAAAATAAGATCGTATGTGCCTCGTGGATGATTTTTAAACAAATTCACAACTTCTTTTCCGTCTGATGCGCGTGTTACGGTCATACCAGTATCTTCCAGCATTATCGTAGCAAGTTCAGCATTTAGATCATTATCCTCAGCCATAAGAACATGAATACCCGTCAAATCTCTATGCAGATGTTGTTTTTGTTCTGATTGAATAACCTGTTCTGGCAACTCCAGTGGGATCTCCACTGTGAATGTAGAACCTACACCTTTTTTGCTCTCAACAGCAATCGAACCGCCCATCATATCCACATATTTTTTTGTGATGGCCATACCAAGACCGGTTCCCTTATATTGAGTTCTGGCATTAGCATCATCTTCTTGTGAAAACGGATTGAATAATTTTTTCTGGAACTCTTCGCTCATGCCAATACCGTTATCTCGAACAACATAACGAGTTATGATATGTTTCTCATCCGCTCCTGGGTAACTGCTGATATCCAAAGTAATCTTTCCGCCGTCCTTTGTGAATTTCACAGCATTGCCAAGAAGATTCACCAAAACTTCCCGGATACGCACAACATCCGCAAGGACATATGGGTTCTTTGGGATTTCTCGATGTACTTCAAACTTAAGATCTCGAGTATAAAGAAGTCCATTCATAATCGCCTGGACGTTATCTGTCAATTGAGTAATGTCCACTGGCTCGGGCGAAATAGTAACTTTTCCGCTTTCAATGCGAGTAAAATCCAGAACGTCATTCAACAAAGAGAGAAGATGATTCGAACTTTTTTGAACTTTCTCCAAGCTATCATGAATATCTGAAACCGTGTTCTGGTGAAGCGCAATGTTTGTAAATCCAATAATGGCATTCATCGGCGTTCTGATGTCATGGCTAATACTAAGCAAAAACGCAGATTTTGCTTTGTTGGCAGCATCTGCTTCCTCAGCGGCGGTCATTAATAATTGTTTTTGCTCTTCTGCCTTGCTTTTCTGGTAAAAATAATAGGTATATAGACAAATTAAAAGCAATACAGCTCCTGCGACTAAACCGCAGATGATGGAAATATGATTCGTCTTTTCAACCATTCCATAAGCTGATTGCATATCCATTTCAATGCAAAATGCGCCAATGATTTCTCCTGTCCCATCATGATTTGCGCTTATAGGATAGCAAGCCGTAAAAATCGGACCCCATGTTGTATCAATGATATCCTGAGAGTACACATTCTCCCCAGAAATAGCCCTATCAATATACGGAACCATTTCTTCCTCAATATAATCTCCAGGGTGTCTTACATCATCCGCATCCGGATCCAAACCGTCTACCACATAAACGAGTTTTCCTTCTTCATTTTTTGTAGCGGTGTAAATATATCGAGTAGAATTCAGTGTTCTAATTTCATTGAAATATGAAGAAATATCCTTATATAATTGCTTCTTTTCATCAGATTGATCTTTGATTTGATCAAAATCTTCTTTGCCGATTTTTCCATTCACAAGTTTGTGTACTGCATCTGCACTCGCTGTGTCACGTGTGATTTCTGTTTCAAGGGCGGTCTTAGTGTAAGAACTTTGCAGAATATATGTGTACGACGCTATTACCAAAATCATCAAAAGCCCCGCAATCACAAAGATACTGCCTGTATTCTTCAGCCTGAGGAGTTTTTTCAAATTAACTCCTTCTTTTGTTTTCTTCATGCTGCTCATTCACATCCTCCAAATCCCGATTTGTATTTCTGTTTGTTTTAAAAATGGGCAACTCCGATTGGAATTGCCCACTCATTGCACTAATTATGCGTTTTTTTCTTGCTTGCACCGATTTCTGCATCAATTGATGTAAGTTTGATGTAAATCGCTGTTTTTTTAGTTTTTTATCAAATGAAGTACGTCCCGTCTATTTGGTAAAACGGTACATCTTTACATCACGTCGACTGGCGTCTCCGTGCGTTTTTCGCCTTATGTCGGTGTTCGCAAGCGCACACCGCCGCAAGGCTCAGTTTCTCATCTTAATAGAGCTTTGCACCTGCCGGAATGTGGTCATCTACCATCAGAAGATGAAGTTTTTCTTCTCCTTCTTCTTCGTGAACTGCACTTAAAAGCATTCCACAAGAATCAATTCCCATCATTGCTCTTGGTGGCAGGTTTGTGATGGCGATCAGTGTCTTTCCGACTAATTCTTCTGGCTCATAGTAAGCATGAATTCCACTTAAAATTGTACGGTCTTCTCCTGTTCCATCATCTAAAGTAAACTGTAATAATTTTTTAGATTTCTTCACTGCTTCGCAGGCTTTTACTTTAACTGCTCTGAAGTCAGATTTGCTGAATGTTTCAAAATCTACTTCTTCTTTGAATAATGGTTCGATCTCTACTTTAGAGAAATCGATCACTTCTTTTTTAGCTTCAGGAGCTTTCGCTGCTGGTTTAGACGCTTTCTTATCTGTTCCCAGTGATTTCATTGTTGGGAATAATAATACGTCTCTGATCGCTGTAGAATTTGTTAATAACATTACCATTCTGTCGATACCGAATCCGATACCACCTGTAGGTGGCATACCGATCTCTAATGCATTTAAGAAGTCTTCATCTGTTGTGTTGGCTTCTTCGTCACCCTGTGCAAGAAGTTCTTCCTGTGCTTTGAAACGTTCTCTCTGATCGATCGGATCATTTAACTCAGAGTATGCATTTGCCATCTCCCATCCATTCATAAAGAACTCAAAACGTTCTACATAATCTGGATCTTCTGGTTTTCTCTTTGTTAATGGAGAGATTTCTACTGGATGATCCATAACGAA
Organism: Anaerostipes amylophilus; assembly: GCF_025567365.1. Taxonomy (NCBI): domain Bacteria; kingdom Bacillati; phylum Bacillota; class Clostridia; order Lachnospirales; family Lachnospiraceae; genus Anaerostipes; species Anaerostipes amylophilus. The sequence goes on from NZ_JAOQJG010000001.1 coordinate 252,023, forward strand.
TGTTGGCTGGATCAGTTTATCTTCTACGAATTCTTCGAAGAATAAGTTTAAGATATCTCCTCGTTTATGGCGTTCTTCATATTCTACATGGTGTTCTTCGGCAGCTGCTCTTGCTTCCTCTAAAGTCTTGATCTCTTTAAAATCTACTCCAGAGTATTTCTTAACTGCGTCTACCATTGTGATTCTTTCAAATGGTTTTCCAAGATCGATCTCGAAATCTTTGTACTGGATCTTTGTTCCACCACATACTTCCTGTGCAAGGTAACGGTATAAGTTCTCAGTCAGATCCATCATTCCGTGATAATCTGTGTATGCCTGATATAATTCCATTAATGTAAACTCAGGGTTATGACGTGTGTCAACACCTTCGTTACGGAATACACGTCCGATCTCGTAAACTTTCTCAAGTCCACCAACGATCAGTCTCTTTAAGTATAACTCAAGAGAAATTCTTAATTTTACATCTTCACTTAATGCATTATAGTGAGTTTCAAATGGTCTTGCTGCTGCTCCACCTGCGTTTGATACTAACATTGGAGTTTCAACTTCCATGAATCCCTGTCCGTCTAAGTAAGAACGGATCTTGCTGATGATCTTAGAACGTTTGATAAATACTTCTTTAGATTCTTCGTTCATGATCAAATCAACATATCTCTGACGATATCTTGTATCTGTATCTGTTAATCCGTGGAATTTCTCTGGAAGTGGTTTTAAACTCTTAGATAATAAAATCACTTCTTCTGCATGGATAGATTTTTCTCCTGTCTTTGTAGCAAAGACTTTACCTTTGATACCTACGATATCTCCGATATCCATCTTCTTGAAATCCTGATAAGATTCTACACCGATCTCATCTCTTGCTACATATGCCTGAATTCCACCCTGAAGGTCCTGTACGTTACAGAAAGATGCTTTACCCATCACACGTTTGAACATTAAACGTCCTGCAACTGCTACTTCTTTTCCTTCTAATTCTTCAAAATTATCTTTGATCTCTTTTGAATGATGTGTTACATCATATTTCATGATCTCGAACGGATTCTTGCCAGCTGCCTGTAAATCAGCCAGTTTCTGTCTTCTAACTTTGATCAGTTCGTTTGTATCTTTATTCTGCTGTGCCACTTTTCTTACTTCCTCTTACTTTCTCTGTACATCAATAACTCTGAAATCGTTTACCTGATTGATTCCTTCTACGGATACGACATCTCCGATCTTCTTTCCAAGTAAAGCTCTACCAATTGGTGCTTCATTGGAAACCTTGTTCTGAAGGATATCTGCCTCTGTAGAACCTACGATATGATATGTTACTTCTTTTCCAAGAGAGATGTCTTCTAATAATACATAACATCCAAGGCTGATGACACCTTTTTCGAATTTCTCATCGATAACAACAGCGTTCTTTAAGATCTGTTCGATCTCTTCGATACGTGCTTCCATATCACGCTGTTCATCTTTGGCTGCATCATATTCTGCGTTCTCTGATAAGTCACCCTGTTCTCTTGCTTCTTTGATCTTCTGTGCGATCTCTTTACGTCTTACGACTTTTAATTCCTGTAATTCATCTTCTAATGCTTTTAAACCATCTGGGGTTAATATATTCTTCTTTGCCTCTGCCATAACACTATTCCTTTCGTTCTAAATGTTAACTGATTAATTATAGCTTACCTATGTTTCTTTTGTCAATTCCTAATCCCTTTCTGGATTAGCTTTGAGATAAGTTTGCAATAATTCTTCTAAGTCTTCGTATGTTTCTGTATGATTTACCTTCTCACGAAGTTTTGCTGCCCCCGGAAAACCGAATGTATACCATGCAACATGTTTTCTCATCTCCCGGACTCCAATGTATTCTCCTTTAAAGTCGATCATCATCTGTCCGTGTCTTAACATCATTGCTACGACTTCTTCTAAGGATGGTCTTGGAAGTTCTTCCCCTGTCTCAAAGAAATGTAAGATTTCTTTAAAAATCCATGGATTTCCTTTTGCTCTTCTTCCGATCATAAATCCATCACAGCCTGTTTCTTCCTGCATTCTTAATACATCCTTGGCACATGTGATATCACCATTTCCAATGACAGGAATATCAACAGCTTCTTTTACTTTGCGGATAATGGACCAGTCTGCAGTTCCTGAATAATACTGTTCTCTTGTTCTTCCATGAACTGCGATTGCTGCTGCTCCATTCTCCTGTGCAACCTGTGCCATCTCTGGTGCATTGACCAGATCATCATTAAATCCCTTACGAATCTTAACTGTAACTGGAATATCAACAGCATCAACAACTGCTTTGATCACTTTTCCTGCTAATTTCGGATTCTTCATCAATGCTGATCCATCACCGTTATTTACAATCTTTGGAACTGGGCAACCCATATTGATGTCGATCATCTGGAAGCGTCCATCATTGACTTTCGCTGCCATCTGTCCCATGATATCTGGATCAGAACCAAAAATCTGGATCGCTACTGGAATCTCCTTTGGATCTGTTGCCATCAATGGCTCAGATTTACGGTTTCCATAATATAATCCCTTAGCACTTACCATCTCAGTGCACATCATTCCAGCCCCCTGTTCCTTACATAACAGACGATATGGAAGATCTGTAACTCCTGCCATCGGTGCCAGTGCTAATGGATGTTTGATTGTAATATTTCCAATAACTAAAGGTTTTAATTTATTGTTTCTCATAAATGATCTGTAATCCCTTCAATGTTAATATTGGATCGTAGTAGTCGATTTCATCAACTGTCTGTGCGATCATCTTTCCAAGACCTCCTGTTGCGATAACTTTCATGTTATCAAAACCTGTCTCTTCTTTCATCTTCTGTACTATATATTTTGTTTCACCAACAACTCCATAATACAGACCTGCCTGCATACTGTCGATCGTACTATTTGCAAGGATTGTCTTTGGCTTTACGATCTCAATCTCTGGGAGACGTGCTGCATCTTTGTATAATACATTAGCTGAAGTACGGATTCCTGGTGCAATCACTCCTGCTAAGAATATGCCATTCTCTGTGACAATATCGTATGTTGTTGCAGTTCCATAATCAATAACGAGTGCTGGCCCACCATAAAGCTCATATCCTGCAACCAAATCCACGATTCTGTCTGCTCCAACTTCTCTTGGATTAAATCTTCCAAGATTGATTCCTGTCTTGATTCCTGGTCCTACAATAATTGGTTTTACATCAAAATATTTGATCAGCCCACTTGTCAGTGAATGCATGATATTCGGTACAACAGATCCAATGATCGCTGCTTTCACTTCGTGTTCGTCTAATCCTTTTTCTTTTAATAAATTTGAAATCAGAATTCCGAATTCATCGGATGTTCTTGGTAACTTTGTTGTAATACGAAATACTTCTATAATTTCTTTTCTTTTGAATACACCGATCGTTACATTTGTATTTCCAACATCGAGTGCTAATAACATAATTTATACCTCATCTTCCCCCAAAAGGAATATTCTATAATATAATTCCAAGGACTCCCAGAAATCCTGTTTTTCCTGTCTTAGTTTCTTGATCATCAGTTCGCTTCCGATCTCATCATAGAAGAAATCGTTCTCTTCCACATGAGTAACAAAATTTAATTTTCCATCTTCATCGAATTCCAGTGTCAAGATTCCGCCGACTTCTGCTGTAAATAATACACATGTGATCTGCAGTTCCTGTTTGATCTGTTCTGGTAATCCGTTAAAATCTGGATTCAGGTAATATTTTTTCTCATATGCATTAGAACCGCATAATGTAACTTTATCCTGATACATATTTTTGTATTTCTCCTTGTCTATCATTCTATATGCCTTGAGATATTATACATATCCCAAGATGCCTCTTACTGATACCTCTCCTGATGAAACTTCTGATACCTTTCCATCTTCATCCTCTACCAGTAGTTCTCCACGGTGATTGATGCCTCTTGATAAAAATGTCTCTTCTTTGGAACCTCTCACAACCTTGATCTTCTGATCTGTATGTACCAGAAGTTTATTGTATTCATCCTGTAACAGGCTTAAATCTTCTGTCTTTAAAAACAGTTCATAATATTTTTCAAAACATTCTAATACTTTGGCTACCAGTGGAGCTCTCTTGATCTTTCTTCCTCCTTCGACCTGGAGTGAAGTTGCCTTATCAATTAAATCTTCTGGAAAATGATCGATATTTACATTGATGCCAAGTCCTACCACAATGTAATTGATCTCATCCATCTGAAGGCTCATCTCTGTTAAGATTCCACAGATCTTCTTTCCATTCACAATGATATCATTCGGCCATTTTATCTTTGCACAGATTCCTGTTATCTCACAAATGGCTTTATTGACTGCTAATGCTGTCACTAATGTAAGCATTGATGAATTCTGTGCTTCGATCTGAGGTTTTAAAAGAAAACTCATTGCAATCCCTGTTCCGGCTTCTGCCATCCAGCTTCGTCCTCTTCTTCCTTTTCCCATCGTCTGCTCTTCTGTGATCGCAACAGTACCATGCTTAGCACCTGCTTCTGCCAGACGACGGATCTCGAGATTTGTGGAATCCATTGTCTCATAGCAGTGAAGATCTTTTCCAAGCCATCTCGTGTGTAGGCAAGATGAAACTTCTTCTTTTGTTAAGAGATCTGGTTCCATCACAAGTTTATAGCCTTTATTAGTCACAGAATCGATCTCATATCCTTCTGCTCTTAATGCTTTAATATGCTTCCAGATCGCAGTCCTTGAAACTCCCAACCGCTCGCAAAGCTGCTGCCCGGATACATAATCGTCTGCATTTTTTAATTCTTTCAGAATCTTGCTTTTCATTGAATATTTTTATCTCCTAATATTCTCCTAAAGTTGCTACCATCACAGCTTTGATCGTATGCATGCGGTTTTCTGCTTCATCAAAGATCACATCTGCAAAATGTTCAAAGACATCTTCTGTGATCTCATGTCCTTTGACTGCTGGAAGACAATGCATAACAATCGTTGAATCTTTTCCTGTCATCTCTAACATTTCTTTATTTACCTGATATGGTCTTAATAAAGCGATTCTTTCCGCTGCCTTATCTTCTTCACCCATAGATGCCCATACATCTGTGTAAATGCAGTCTGCACCTTCTACGGCTTCTTTCACGTCTTCTGTGAAACGAATCTTAGCTCCTGATTCTTTTGCATATTCTTCACACTGTTTTACCAGTTCTTCCTTTGGCCATAAGCTCTTTGGTGCTAAGCATGTGAAGTTTAATCCCATCTTGCTGCATCCGATCATTAAAGAATTGCTCATGTTATTTCTTCCATCTCCGGCAAATACGAAGTTTAATCCTTTGATCTCTCCGAACTGTTCTCTTAATGTTAAGAAGTCAGCTAAGATCTGTGTTGGATGGTAATCGTCTGTTAAACCATTCCATACTGGTACTCCACTGTATTTCGCTAATTTCTCTACATTCTCATGTAAGAATCCCCTAAATTCGATTCCATCAAACATTCTTCCAAGAACTCTTGCTGTATCTTCTACAGATTCTTTATGTCCTAACTGAATATCATCTTTTCCAAGATATTCTGGGTGAGCACCTTCATCAACACAACCGATCGTAAATGAACATCTTGTTCTTGTACTTGGTTTTTCAAATAAAAGAGCAATATTCTTTCCTTTTAAACTGTTTCCTGTGATTCCTTTTTTCTTATCTGCTTTTAATTTTGCTGCTAAATCTAAAAAATAACCAATTTCTTCTGGTGTAAAGTCTTTTAATGTTAAGAAACTTCTTCCCTTTAAGCTTGTCTTTGCGTCCATCTTTTGTTCCTCCATTTTCTTGTATCGTCAATGTCTCTGCCCTTTAACCCACGGCAGGCATCATATAGTTGTTATTATATAGGAATGCATCTTTGAAAACAACCCGAAACCGCTATATTTCAAGGATTTCCTTGCATTTTTTGGCAACCATTTTGCCAAGTTTTCTATGGCTTTCTCTTGTCAGGTGACAGGCATCGATTTCAGAGGGGTTTGCATACTTTGCTGCATCCAGAAATTCGATATTATGAAACTTGGCCCAGTCTTCATAAATCGGTGCCAGTCTCTTTGAATAACTGATTCCTCTTTCAAATCCCATTTCCTCTCCACTTGGGATGTCAACAAGATTATCTCCAAGATGTGGCGGTGACATTAAAAGAATCTTTGCTGACTGCCCATCTTGTCTCTTCTGCGGAGTGATTGATTTGATCATCTTGATCAGTCGGTCAATTCCTTTTCCGATGTCTGTTGGTGTCGCCTGAAAACGAATCTTTAGGTCATTGGTTCCAAGCATCAAAACTACCAGATCGATCGGTCCGTGGCTGTGTAAACATGGATCTAAATATGTTGCACCATTTCTTCCAGGTCTTAACTCATCTTCAAAACTTGTTGTTCTGCCATTTAATCCTTCTGGAATCACGATCGCTGAATCTTTTAGTTCCTTTTGTAAAATGGTTGTCCAACGTTCTTCGTATTCGTAACGAAAGCCATTTTCTGGATTATATCCGTATGTATTGGAATCTCCATAACAAACGATTGTTTTCATTTTCTTACCTCCTGTCAGTATCAAACGTTGCAAAAGCCGGAACACATTTTTGTGTTCCGGCATACCTGCCAATAGTTGTTATATTCTCGTAGGCATCCTTAAAATTTACTGTTCTTTTACATTTTCCTGAGCCTGTTCTTCGATCAGATCTGTAATATTTTTTTCATCGTCTTTTGCAACTTCTGTGATAGATTTTACAAGACCTGCCATTCCTTGAATCTCAGATGGAATAATGATCTTGGTTGCTTTTCCATCAGCTGCTTTGGCAAATGCTTCTAGACTCTTTAACTGGATGACTGCATCATCAGCTTTCGCTGCCTTGATTGATTCAATACCCTGTGCGTTTGCTTTCTGGATCGCACGGATTGCTTCTGCCTCACCTTCGGCTTCACGGATCGTTGCTTCTTTCTTAGCTTCTGCACGAAGGATTGCTGCTTCCTTATCACCTTCTGCCTGAAGAACCATAGATTCTTTCTGTCCTTCTGCACGTAAGATTGCAGATTTCTTTTCACCTTCTGCGATCAAGATTGCTTCTCTTCGTTCACGTTCAGCCTTCATCTGTTTCTCCATAGCATCTTGAATAGCTGCTGGTGGAATGATGTTCTTAAGTTCCACACGGTTTACCTTGATTCCCCATGGATCTGTTGCAACATCAAGAGTTGCTCTCATCTGAGTATTAATTGTCTCTCTGGAAGTTAATGTTTCGTCTAATTCCAGATCACCGATAACATTTCGAAGTGTTGTCGCTGTCAGATTCTCAATCGCCATGATCGGATTTTCTACACCATAGCTGTATAATTTTGGATCCGTGATCTGAAAATATACAACGGTATCGATCTGCATTGTAACGTTATCTTTTGTGATAACTGGCTGTGGTGGGAAGTCCACTACCTGTTCTTTTAAATTTACTTTCCTTGCAACACGATCGATAAATGGAACTTTCACATGAAGTCCAACAGACCATGTACCCTGATACGCTCCTAATCGTTCCACAACATAGGCATGTGCCTGTGGTACGATGCGTACAGTTGATGTAATGATCATGACAAGTAATACAACAACGATAAAAAATAAAATAATTGACATATTCCTATACCTCTCTTTCTACAATCAGTTTTACACCCTGAATCTCTTTGACAACAACTTCGCAGCCTGCTGGAATAATTTCTCCAGCTTCAGCACTTCTTGCTGTCCAATCCTGCCCATTTAGCTGAACATATCCTTTACTTTCCATGTTATTAATAGTTTCTTTTACAAGTGCTGTCTGCCCGATCAGTGCATCTGTATTGGTCTTTTGCACTCGATTATTTAAATATCTTTTTGCAACTGGTCTTGTTAAAGCAAACAATAAGCATGTTACAACGATAAATAATAACATCTGTACAAGAAATGGTACTCCAAATAATGCTGCAATTGCTGCAACAACTGCGCCACCTGCAAACCAGATACTTGTAAGTCCCAGTGTCAGAATCTCAATAAGTAAAAATACGGCTGATGCGATCAGCCAATAAACTGCATACATCTAATCCACCCCCTGTCGCTGGCGTCTTGCCTCATAAACCAAGAGTCCAGATGCCATAGCTGCATTTAATGATTCTACCCTGCCGCACATTGGAATCTTAATCTTCTTCTGTGCATTGTCTGTCAGTTCATCTGTTAATCCATTTCCTTCATTGCCTATCAAAAATGCCGTTCCTGATGTATACGATTCTCTCGTATAGTCTGTGCCATTTAAATGTGCTGCATACGTTGTGATATTCCTGTCTTTCATCATCTTTATCACTTCAAAAAGATCATCTACATAGACAAATGGGACTCTGAAGATCGATCCCATCGTAGAACGTGTTACTTTCGGATTATAAATATCTACTGTTTCACGACTCATAATGATTCCATTGATTCCGGCTCCCTCTCCTGTACGAAGGATAGTTCCAAGATTTCCTGGGTCTTGCAGATTCTCAAGAACCAGCAATAATGGATTTTCCTGCTGCAACAGATCTTCAAGTGAATATTCAAGCATTCGGACTAAAGCTAACACTCCCTGTGGTGTCATAGTGTCTGAAATTTCTTTCATTACCTGATCTGAAACAAGCTCAACCTCCATTCCTTCAAAAACAGCCTGATGTTCCTTATAGAAATCTTCTGATGCATATACTTTGTATAAATATTGTTCTGGAATCTCTGTAAACATACGGATTCCTTCTACAAGGAATAACTGCTGTTTTCTTCGTTCTCTTGCATTCTTCTTTAATTTCATGATCTGCTTGATCTGTTTATTCTGAATGGTCGTGATCATTTCTCATACACCTCCCATCTATTTTCTGAATCTTGCCAGATCACGTTTCTTACCGATCAGTACAAGATTATCTTGTTCATTGATTGGCTGTGTTGGATCTGGTGCTCCGTCAACACCTGCATTTCCTTCAATTGCAATAACATTGACATTATATTTTCCACGAAAATTAATATCTGCTAATGATTTATTGATCCATTCTTTTCTGGCTGGTACTTTCACAATACTTGTATCGGCTGAAAGATCAAATAAATCTGTCATACTTCCACCAAGAAGATTGTTGGCGATTCTTGCCCCCATCTCTTCTTCTGGATAGACAACTTCATCGGCTCCTACTCTCTTTAAGATTTCTCCTTTTAAAGTCCCATCTGCCTTTACAAGGACATAGGGAACTCCGATTTCCTTTACGATCATCAAAGCCATAACACTGGCATCAAGATGTTCTGCTGTTGCGATCACAACAGCATCCATTCCCTCCAGTCCAATATTATTCATCATCTCTTTATCTGATACGTCCACACAAACTGTACATGTCACTTCATCTGCAATCTCTCTGACAAGATCTTCATTCTTATCTACTGCCAACACTTCTGCTCCACCTTTGGTCAGTGCTCTTGCAACACTGCTTCCAAACTTCCCGAGTCCCAAAACTGCAACTGATTTCTTCATTCTATTCCTCCGCTGTGAAATAATATTCTTTCTATAAGATCAGATCCTGTTCTGGATACATGACCTGCTTTTTCCTATTCTTCTGTGAAAAACCGATTGCCATAGAGATCGGTCCTACACGTCCAAGATACATGGTAATGATGATAATCACTTTCCCTGCGATTGTCAAATTCGGTGTTAATCCCTTTGTAAGCCCAACCGTTCCGAGTGCTGAAACACACTCATAACAAGACTCCATAAAATTTCCATGGTCAAATACTAAGAGTAATAACACAGAAGTCATTAATACCATTAAATTGATCACAATGATCGCTAGTGCTTTTGACAAAAGATTACCTGGCACTCTTCGTTTAAACAGACTGATCGACTCTTCTTGCTTAGCTGCTGAGATCACACAGAATATAAGAATCGCAAAGGTCACTGTCTTAACACCTCCCGCAGTTCCAGCCGGTGATCCTCCAATGATCATCAAAAACATCGAAACTAAAGAAGAGGCATCTGTTAGTGCTCCCTGTGCAACTGTCTCAAACCCCGCAGTACGTGTCGTCACTGCCTGAAACAGTGATGCCATGACTTTACCTGGTAATGACAGATTTCCCATCGTTGCTGGATTATGATATTCAAACAAAAAGATCAAGACTGTTCCAAATAAAATAAGGAATGTTGATATTGATAACACGATCTTTGTTTGAAATTTCAACTGTTGCACAATTCTTTTTACTGGAATCTTCTCTTTTATAAGCTTTTTCATACTCTGCCAAAGATCTTTCCATACAATAAATCCAAGTCCTCCAAGAACGATCAATGCCATTGTTGTAAAATTAATAACCGGATTCGTCACATAACTTCGAAAACTATCCTCTTTTACGATATCCATTCCTGCATTACAAAATGCGGAAATGGAATTAAAAACTGCTGCCCAGATTCCATAACCAACTCCGAATTCCGGTATAAACTGTGTTGCATAAAGCACTGCACCGGCCCCTTCTACAATCGCCGTTCCAAGAATGATTTTCTTAACCAATGGCACTAGCCCTGTCAATGTATTAAGCCCCAAAGATTCCTGAATCAGCATCCTGTTTCCAAGTGTGATCCTTCTTCCTAGCACATAGAACATCCCAGTTGTGATCGTTACTACTCCAAGTCCTCCGATCTGGACTAGTAAAAGAATCACAACCTGCCCAAACAGACTCCAATGTGTCATTGTGGTTTCAACGACCAGCCCTGTTACACATACCGAAGTTGTCGCTGTAAATAACGCATCTATATATGAGGTTGCCTGCCCGCTTTTAGCTGCAATCGGCAATGTCAGCAAAATGGAACCTGCAAATATTGTAATAAAAAAGCCAAGCAATATGATCTGTATCGGCCGTAATTCATTCATAAAATACTCCTGTCATCTTGTTTATATAAGATCATCTCCAGATAATTTTTAAATATTTATAGAGAAAAAATAGAGCAATCCTAGATAAATAAGGATTGCTCTAAGATTAAGTTCTATTTATTTTCCTAATAAATGTGCGATCTGAAGCTGATAATCATCGATATCTTTATGCATTGCAAGTCCTTCTTCAATGTCCATATCCATAAATCTTCCGTTCTGATATCCTACAACACGATTTGTCTTTCCTGCACATAATAAATCTACTGCGTAAGCACCCATCATAGAAGCGTATACACGATCTTTCGCTGTTGGGCTACCACCACGCTGCATATGTCCAAGGATTGTTGCACGTGTTTCGATACCTGTTGCGGATTCGATTCTCTTCGCCATACTGTAAGAATGTCCAACACCTTCGGCATTGATTACCATATGATGTGTTTTACCTTTTGCTCTGTTACGAAGTAAATGTTCAATGATCTGCTGTTCTACTTTAGGAAGGTTTCCATCAAAGCTTTCTGGGATCAGAATATCTTCTGCTCCTGTTGCCATACCACACCATAATGCGATATATCCAGCTCCACGTCCCATAACCTCTACGATACTACATCTTTCATGAGATGTTGATGTATCACGGATCTTATCGATTGCTTCCATTGCTGTGTTAACAGCTGTATCGAAACCGATTGTATATTCTGTACAAGCGATATCTAAGTCGATTGTTCCAGGAACAGCGATTGTGTTGATTCCAAGTGCTGCTAACTTTCTAGCTCCCTGGAAAGAACCATCTCCACCGATAACTACTAATCCTTCGATTCCGTGTGCTTTACAAATCTCAGCTCCACGTTTCTGTCCTTCTTCTGTCTTGAATTCTTCACATCTTGCTGTGAAAAGGATTGTACCACCACGGAAAATAGTATCCGCTGTTTCTTTTGGTGTTAGGTCAATGATGTCTTCATTTAATAATCCATTATAACCTTTGCGGATTCCCTTAACGTTTAATCCTCTTTCTTTACCAATTCTGGCTACGGCACGTACTGCTGCGTTCATAGCAGGTGCGTCTCCACCACTTGTTAAAACTCCAATTGTTTTAATTTTTGGTTTTCCCATTTGCAATATCCTCCAATTATTAATCCATACAATTCTTAACTTGGCTTTTATTCTAATCCATTTAAAGAAATTTTTCAATAGTCTTTGTTATATTCCTAACGATCTGATGCGAATATTTTCTTTGCCATAACGTTTTTCAAGGTCAAAAATCAGATTTTCATCATCTGAAACCATAAAACTGCTTCCAAGTCGATTAACAGCGCGCTCCGCCTTACAATATATAATAACTGGATTTTTTCCAGGATATGAAGTCAGAATTGCTTTTAAATCATTTTCATCTGTAAAAAATGTTTCTTTATCTGCAAATTGTACCCATAACTCTTGTCTTTGATCATCAAAGCTTATGATCTGATCACATATCAATTTACTTTCTTCTTCTGAAATCTGTGTTTTCCCTTTAATAAATACTTTCGCATCTTCTCTTAAAAGAGACTGATATGCTGCATACTGTCTTGGAAATACAACAACTTCCACAGTTCCTCTTAAATCTTCCAGTGTGATAAATGCCATGTTCTGATTTTTCTTTGTGAGTTTTACATTCATCTCACTGATCAGCCCGCCAATGATACAGCTTTCCTGATCACGGATCTTTGTCTTTCCTGTTTCCTCATCAATCACAAAATCTGAAGTGTGTGCTGTAACACTTCTCTCTAACCGTTCCATATCATCTTCTAGCGGATGGCCGCTGACATAGATTCCAAGAACTTCTTTTTCCATCGCAAGTTTCTGTTCCTTTTCGTATTCCCCAACATCGGGATACGTGATCTTAAAAGATTGCTGATCTTCTTCTCCAAGAAGATCCATAAGGCTCATCTGTCCTGCAATCTCATTTTTACGTTCTTTCTGAATGCTGTCGATCACACTGGCATAGACGATCATCTGCTGTTTTCTTGTAACTCCAAAACAGTCAAGTGCTCCAGATTTAATCAGATTCTCTACTGTTCTCTTATTGATCTCTTTGCTTGAAAGACGTTCTACAAGATCTTTGAAATCTCTATATAGACCATTTGCTTTTCGTTCTTTGATGATTGCTTCGATCACCGGTTTTCCAAGGCTCTTGATCGCTGTCAGTCCATATCGGATATTGCCTCCATCAACTGAGAATGCCCCTTCTCCGTAGTTGATATCCGGGGGCAGAATCTTAATTCCAAGCTTCTTGCATGCATAACTATACTCTGAAATCTTATTTGTGTTTCCAAGCACTGATGTTAACAATGCTGCCATAAATTCTACTGGATAATGACATCTTAAATATGCTGTACGATAAGCAACCACCGCATAAGCAGCAGCGTGAGATTTATTAAATGCATATTTTGCAAAGTCTAGCATCTCATCCCAGATCTGGTTAGCTGTCTTTTCATCGATTCCATTATTGATACATCCTGGAATTCCTTCTTCTTCATTTCCATAAACAAAGTTCTGACGCTCCTTGATCATAACATCGCCTTTTTTCTTAGACATGGCACGACGCACAAGATCACTTCGTCCAAGAGTATATCCGGCAAGTTTCATAACGATCTGCATAACCTGTTCCTGATAAACAATACATCCATAGGTTGGTTCAAGGATTTCTTCCATCTGTTCACACTCATAATGAATACTTTCCTGATGATTTTTTCCTTCGATATATCTCGGAATAAAGTCCATTGGTCCCGGACGATACAAGGAAATCCCTGCGATAATATCTTCCATATTCGCTGGTTTTAATTCCTTCATAAAAGATTTCATTCCTGAACTTTCCAGCTGGAACACCCCTTCTGTATGGCCATTTCCGATCATCTCATAAACTTCTTTATCTGTCGGATCAATTTTTGTAATATCGAATTCTGGCACTTTTCTGCGCACCATTTTCTCTGCATCCTGAATTACTGTTAATGTACGTAATCCTAAGAAGTCCATTTTTAGTAGTCCAAGTTCCTCGATCGTTGTCATGGTAAATTGTGTAACCGCTGCATTATCTGCACCTGTCGCTAAAGGTACATATTCATCGATTGCTGTCTTACCGATCACAACTCCAGCTGCATGCATGGAAGCATGCCTTGGTAAACCTTCCAGTCTCTTTGACATATCGATCAAATAATGTGTCTCTTCATCCTGTTCATAAGCTGTTCTTAAATCTTTACTGATCTTTAATGCTTTGTCGATCGTAATATTATTTTCATTCGGCACCATCTTGGAAATGCTGTCAACTCTTGCATATGGAATATCCAAGACTCTTCCAACATCTCGGATCACAGCTCTTGCTGCCATTGTTCCAAATGTAATGATCTGTACAACCTGATCTTTGCCGTATTTTCTTACGACATAATCGATTACTTCCTGTCTTCTTTCATAGCAGAAATCCACGTCGATATCAGGCATGGATACACGCTCTGGATTCAGGAAACGCTCAAACAGAAGCTGGTACCTGATCGGATCGATGTCAGTGATCTCAAGACAATAAGAGACAATACTTCCGGCAGCAGAACCACGCCCCGGTCCAACAGCGATCCCATGTTCTTTTGCATAATGAATAAAGTCCCATACGATCAGAAAATAATCAACATATCCCATATTTTCAATCGTTTTTAATTCATAAGCTAATCGTTCTCTCAATTCATCTGTAACTTCTGGATATCGACGTTTTAATCCTTCCTCACATAAATGATGCAGATAAGTGACTGCCGTATATCCCTCTGGAACATCATATTCTGGTACTTTCTGTTCTCCAAATACGATTTCTACGTTACAGCGTTCTGCAATCTTTCCTGTATTCTCAATTGCCTCTCTCGCATATGGGAACAGTCTTTGCATTTCTTCTGGTGATTTTAAATAATACTGTCCGCCCTCATAACGCATACGGTCTTCGTCTTGTACTTTCTTCCCTGTCTGGATGCAAAGCAGGATATCGTGTGCCTCTGCATCTTCCTTAAATGTATAATGAATATCATTTGTGGCAACCAGATCGATCCCTGTCTCTTTCGACATCTTAAGAAGTGCCGTATTTATCTTTGTCTGATCTGGAATTCCATGATCCTGTAATTCTAAGAAAAAGTTATCTTTTCCAAATAAATCCTGCAATTTCAGTGCTGTATCTTTCGCTTTTTCATAGTTATTTTCACGAATATATGTTGCAACTTCCCCAGCAAGACATGCACTTAATGCGATCAGACCTTCGCTGTATTTTTCCAAAACTTCATAATCTACTCGCGGTTTATAATAAAACCCTTCAGTAAATCCTCTGGAAACGATCTTCATCAAATTGTGATATCCTGTATCATTCTTGGCAAGGAGGACCAAATGGTAATATCTTTTATCTCCCTGACTTGCTTCCTTATCAAATCTTGAACCAGTTGTTACATAAATCTCACATCCGATGATTGGTTTGATCCCTTCTGCTTTCGCTGCCTTATAAAAATCGATCACTCCATACATAGCTCCGTGATCGGTAATCGCAATACTGTCCATTCCAAGCTCTTTCGCCTGATGAACAAGTTCTTTTATTTTACTCGAACCATCCAGAAGACTGTATTCTGTATGGACATGTAAATGTGTAAAACTCATGAAACACCTCTTTTCTAATATCTTCTATATTCATATGTCAGTTTTGTACATCTTATGGATATTTTATGTTTTTTGTATTTTCTGGCTATCATTTTATCATACTATCGTATTTTGTGCTATAATCTGTAGATAACAGCATGATTTTTTATGATACCTGATCTTGCTGAAATATAAAAGCGAAAGAAACGAGGTTTTCTATGGAAAATATAACAATTCAAGACATTTTAGACGCAACTGGCGGAACACTTTTATGCGGTGATCCTTCCATGAAGATTGACCATTTAAGTACAAATTCTATGGAGGTAGGTCCAAACACTTTATTTGTACCGATCATCGGTGAACGCGTTGACGCACACATCTTTATTCCAAATGCATTAAAAGAAGGCGGTGCTTGTTTAACACAGGAACATAATGAAGCCGAAGGGGATGCCCCTTATATTAAAGTTCCTGATACTTTAACAGCAATGCAGCAGATTGCTTCTTATTATCGAAATAAAATGTCACTTCCAATCATTGGTGTAACTGGAAGTGTTGGAAAGACAACAACCCGTGAGATGATCGCTCACGTTTTAAAAGGAAAATATAAAGTATTCGAAACAATCGGTAATCAAAATAGTCAGGTTGGTGTGCCTTTAACTTTAGATCATCTGACATCAGAAGATGAGATTGGTGTTCTTGAGATGGGAATGAGTGAAAAAGGCCAGATCACAACTCTTGGCAACATTATTCATCCAAACGTTGGTGTTGTCACAAATGTTGGCGTTTCTCATATTGAAATGATGGGTTCCAGAGATAATATCTGCATCGAAAAATTAGATATTCAGAATGGACTTCCAGAAGATGGTGTTCTTTTCTTAAATGGGGACAATGACATGATCCGCAAACATATTGACTATGTAAAAAAACCATATGAATTTTATGGTTTTGCAGATGATTGTACATATCGTGCAGAAAAGATCCGTGAAAAGAATGGACAAACTTTATTTGAATTCCACTACGGTAATATGAAAGAAAATATCACATTAAATGTTCTTGGAAAACATAACGTATCCAATGCCCTGGCTGCAATTGCGATCGGTCTTCGCTATGATGTTCCAATGGATGCGATCAAGACACAATTATCCACATTTTCTGGTCAGAGACAGAATATTGTCCACGTAAATGACTATACTCTGATTGACGATGCATATAACGCAAGTCCTGATTCCATGAAAGCAAGCCTGAGCATTTTATCTGATTTTAAGACAAGAGGACGTAAGATCGCTGTCTTATCTGATATGCTGGAACTTGGACCGGATTCACCAGAATATCATAAAGAAGTTGGTCGTTTTATCGCTACAACGAAAGTAACAGACCTCTTTATCACAGGTGAACTTTCCAAGAATTATATTGAAGAAGCATGGAAAGAAAATCCTTCCCTTCATACACGTACATTTTCTTCCAACGACGAGCTGATTGCTTTCCTTGAAACTTACTTAAAAAAGAATGATGTCGTACTGATCAAAGGATCTAATGGTATGAATCTTAAAGAAGTAAGTAAAGCTTTGATGGCATAATTGTACAAAAAATAGAACATCATTTTTTCTTGACAATCTTTTTTTACAGGTCTATTATAAGTGCAACGAAATACAGAATGCAATGAGCAGGACACATTGATATTTGAATTCTTTTCAAGAGAGTTGTCGGAAGCTGCGAGACAATAAAGAACTTATATCAGTATCCCCTGCGAGCAGTCAGCTGAATGTGAATTTTCATTAGTAAGTGCGACCGGATTCCTTCCGTTATCGAGGAACACATTAAATGATGTGATTAAGGGATTACGATTTGAGTAATAAAAAGAAGTGGTACCGCGGAGAATATTCGTCTTCTGGAATGTTGATAAAACATTTCAGGAGACTTTTTTATTTTTAAATAATTTTATTATAAATGACCATAACCCCATGGATACACATCCTGTAATTTTATTTTTTTTACTAGTTTTTATTGTATCCTGTGTTTTGAATACATCATACTTTATAATAAAAATTTTAAGAGGAGTGATTAAGAATGAATAGCTTAACAATCGTAGCAATCGCAATCGTCGTATTAGTTGCTGGTTATGCTCTATACGGACGTTGGCTCGCCAAAACTTGGGGAATCGATCCTAATGCGAAAACCCCAGCTTACACACATGAGGATGGTGAAGATTACATTCCAACACCTAAAGCTGTTGTATTTTCCCATCAGTTTTCATCCATCGCAGGTGCAGGTCCTGTAACCGGACCAATCATCGCCGCAATGTTTGGATGGCTGCCAGTTCTTCTCTGGTTGTTAATTGGTGGTATCTTCTTCGGAGCCGTTCAGGATTTTACATCTCTTTATGCTTCTGTAAAGAATGAAGGAAAATCCATGGGTGTCCTGATTGAAAAATACATCGGTAAAACAGGAAGAAAATTATTCCTTCTGTTTTCTTGGTTATTTACTTTACTTGTAATCGCAGCTTTCACAGATATGGTTGCCGGAACATTTAACGGATTTACTGTAACCGGTGCTAAAAGCTCACCGAACGCTGCAGCTGCTTCTATCTCTATGTTATTTATCTTAGGAGCCGTTGTTTTTGGATTATTTACAAAATATTTTAAACCTAATCAGAAAGTAGAATTCGTTGCAGGAATCGTATTACTGCTCGTTATGTTAGCTGTTGGTATCGCTTTCCCATTGTATTTCAGCAAGAATGCATGGATTGGTGTAGTCATGGTTTACTTATTCCTTGCATCCGTTATGCCAATGTGGTTAATGATGCAGCCTCGTGACTATTTAAGTACTTTCCTATTAGTCGGAATGATCATCGGTGCTGTCCTTGGTGTATTCGTTGCACATCCAGCAATGAACTTACCTGCATTCAACGGATTTAATGTTGGTGGAAAGAGCTTATTCCCTACATTATTTATTACGATCGCCTGTGGTGCTGTTTCTGGATTCCACAGTCTGGTATCTTCAGGAACATCATCTAAGACAGTCAGCAATGAAAAAGATATGCTTTGCGTTGGATATGGATCTATGATGGTTGAATCTTTATTAGGTGTCATCGCCTTAGTTGTTGTCGGTGCAGCAGCTGTTGGTGGTAAAATGCCTGAAGGAACACCATTCCAGATCTTCTCAGGAAATGTCGCTGGATTCTTAACATTACTTGGAATTCCTAAACATGTTGCTACATGCTTTATGACAATGTGTGTTTCTGCATTAGCATTAACATCTCTTGACTCTGTAGCAAGAATCGGTCGTATGTCATTCCAGGAATTATTCATGGGAGAATCTGCTGACGGATCTGATCTTACAGGTGTAAGAAAATTATTTACAAATAAATATTTTGCAACTGTTATCACATTATTCTTCGGATTCTTATTATGCTTAGGTGGATACAACAACATCTGGCCATTATTCGGAGCAGCAAACCAGTTATTAGCATCCTTAGTACTGATCGCATTATCTGTCTTCTTATTAACAACAGGAAGAAAAGGATGGATGTTATACGCACCTATGTGCATCATGTTAGTCGTAACATTTACAGCTCTTGTACAATCTGTTATCGGAATCTTTACTAAGATCTTTGTAACAGGTGGATTCGTATTTATGATCGATGGATTACAGTTGATCGTAGCTTTACTTCTTATGGCACTTGGACTTATGGTCGCAATCTCTTGCTTTAAGAAACTGTTCCAGAAGAGTCATGAAGGATCTTCAAATAGCTCTACACATGCTACAGTTTAAATGCTGATTTGATAGTCTTTCGTATATGTGACAAAAATAAGATAAGCAACCGAAAGCGATGCGGTTGCTTATTTATTTTTTATCATATACTCGAATTCTACAGTTGGCCAACTACAAATTAAAATTTTAGTTCATTACATTCACTGGATTTCCTTCCATCCAGTATTTTACATTGTCAAAATCAATGATCGCACGTTTTACTAATGCTTCTTTTGTTGCAAATGCTACATGTGGTGTTGCGATCAGATTCTTTGCGTGTAAGAGAGGATGATCTTTTGCTACTGGAGGTTCATTTTCAAAAACGTCAACTGCTGCTCCTGCAATCTTTCCTTCATTTAATGCATCTGCTAATGCTTTACTGTCAACAACTGGTCCTCTTGATGTATTTATGAGAACTGCATTTGGCTTCATGAGTGCGATCTCTTTCTCACTGATCAGACCTTTTGTTGAGGCGTTTAATGGTACATGCAGTGAAATAATATCACAAGTAGATAAAAGCTCTTCTAAATCCACATACTGCACTCCTGTAAGGTCTTTGACTGTTCTTGAATATGCATAAACTTCGCAGCCAAAAGCCTGTGCGATATTTGCTACCCTGGTTCCGATTGCTCCTGTTCCTACCACTCCAAATTTCTTTCCTTCTAGTTCAAATCCAACGAGACCATCTTTAGTTCCTTCTTTTCTAACAACCTCGTTGCAGGAAATAATATTGCGATACAATGAGATCAGAAGTCCAAAAACAAGATCTGAGACTGCTGCATTTGAGTATCCTGCACAATTGCACACCATAATTCCCTGTTCTTTGCAGGCATCCATTGCAATATGATCGATTCCTGTAAATGCTACTGCAAGCATCTTAAGATTCTTACATCCTTTAATCACGTCTGCATTTAATGGCAGGTTTGCAACCATGATAATGTCTGCATCTTTTCCTCGTTCAATTAAGCTTTCTGTGTCAGTTACTTTGGTCTGGTAAGATATGATCTCAACGGAATCTGGCAATGCTTTGTGTGCGATTTCCATCAACTTATCTTCTTCTACACCTAATGGTTCAATAATCACTAATTTCATAATCGTTGAATACTCCTTTCAATTATCTTCTTTTCTATTCTATCATCAAAGTCTTTATAATACAAAAAACTGCCACACCAGTTTTCACCAATGTGACAGTTTTGTTTACTTTATAGAAAATCTACTGGAGTAAATCTCTTAATTATTTAAGAGTTACTTTAGCTCCCTGTTCTTCTAATTTAGCTTTGATGTCTTCAGCTTCTGCTTTAGATGCACCTTCTTTGATTACTTTAGGAGCTCCGTCAACTAATTCTTTAGCTTCTTTTAATCCTAATCCTGTTACTTCACGAACAGCTTTGATGACTTTAACTTTAGCTCCACCAACTTCTGTTAATTCTACGTCGAATTCGTCTTTTTCTTCTGCTCCACCTTCAGCTCCAGCTGCTGCTACTACAACACCTGCTGCTGCGGATACTCCAAATTCTTCTTCACAAGCTTTTACTAAATCATTTAATTCTAATACTGATAAACCTTTGATAACTTCAATAATTTCCTGAGTTGTCATTATAATTTCCTCCTAATATTTTAAATTTTACTGATAACTGATCTTACTCAGCTGCAGCCCCTTCTCCGTCTTTTTCAGCGATCTGCTTAATAACACGAGCAAAGTTTGTAATTGGGGACTGAATGCTTCCAAGGAATTTCGCAAGTAATTCGTCTCTTGATGGGATGCTTGCGATAACCTGGATACCATCTTTGTCATAGAATGTTCCTTCTACAACACCAGATTTCATTTCTAATACTTCAACGTTCTTAACGTGTTTTGCAAGGATTCTTGCAGGAGCTGTAGCATCTGTCTTAGAAACAGCGATTGCTGTAGGTCCTGTTAAATCATCAGCTAATGCTTCAAATTCTGTTCCCTGGATTGCAAAACGAATCATAGTATTCTTATATACTTTGTATTCTACGCCAGCTTCTCTTAATTCTTTACGCATTGCTGTATCCTGTTCTACAGTAATTCCACGGTAAGAAACTAATACTGCTGACTGAGCGTCTGTAAGCAATTCTTTAATTTCGTCTACGATTGGTTGTTTTAACTCAACTTTTGCCATTGAAATGGTGCACCTCCTTGATTTATTTTGTGTACCACCGCACATATAAAAAGAAAACTCTATATCTGCACAGACATAGAGTGTTAATTAGCATATTCACTAATACTCTCCTCGGCAGGTTGTTCTACGTTGCGCCTTGCGGCACCTGCTGTCTTCGGCAGTAATACTTTATATATATTACAATACATCTGATCATATGTCAAATGTTTTTTTGCTTTTTTTGTTATGTTTTTATTTTTATGCAATTTCTGTCTTAGCACCATATAGAATCTGCATAAATATGGGACCAGACTACATGAGACTGGCCCCTTTTCATTAATTACAGCTAAATATTAAGCAAATTTTGTTGTATCAACTTTTACTCCAGGTCCCATTGTAGAAGTGATTGTTACATTTCTAAAATACTGACCTTTTGCTGCTGCAGGTTTTGCTTTTACGATTGCATCGATTAACGTCTGGAAGTTGTCCGCTAACTGTTCTTCTGTGAAAGAAGCTTTTCCAACTGGTACATGAATGATGTTGGCTTTATCTAATCTATATTCGATTTTACCTGCTTTGATTTCTTTGATTGCATTAGCAACGTCCATTGTTACAGTTCCGGCTTTAGGGTTAGGCATTAAACCTTTAGGTCCTAAGTCACGTCCTAAACGACCTACTACACCCATCATGTCTGGAGTAGCTACTACTACGTCGAAGTCATACCAGTTTTCTTTCTGGATCTTAGGAATTAATTCTTCTGCTCCTACAAATTCTGCTCCTGCTGCTTTCGCTTCTTCAGCTTTTGCATCTTTAGCGAATACAAGAACTTTAACTTCTTTACCAGTTCCGTGTGGAAGTACAACTGCTCCACGGATCTGCTGGTCTGCCTGACGTCCATCTACACCAAGACGGATATGTGCTTCGATTGTTTCGTCGAATTTAGCGTTTGCTAATTTTTTTACTAAAGCAACTGCTTCCTGTGGATCATAATTGTTTGCTCTGTCCACTAATTTTGTAAGCTCTGCGTATCTCTTACCTTTTTTCATTCTAAAAATACCTCCTGTGGTAATATCGGGAGTTCACCCTCCCACTTTCGTTTCAAATTTGTGACTACTCTTCTACTGTGATTCCCATACTTCTTGCAGTACCGGCGATCATGCTCATTGCTGCTTCGATAGAAGCTGCGTTTAAGTCTTTCATCTTTGTTTCAGCGATCTGCTGAAGATCTGCTTTAGAAATAGTAGCTACTTTAGTTCTGTTAGGTTCTCCTGATCCAGACTGGATTTTACAAGCTTTCTTTAATAAAACTGCTGCTGGTGGAGTCTTTGTGATGAAGCTGAAGCTTCTATCCTGATATACAGTGATTACTACAGGGATGATCATGTCTCCCTGATCAGCTGTTCTTGCGTTAAATTCTTTTGTAAACTGTACAATGTTTACTCCGTGCTGTCCAAGTGCTGGTCCAACGGGTGGTGCTGGTGTTGCCTT
The DNA here is from genome assembly GCF_025567365.1 of Anaerostipes amylophilus. Taxonomy (NCBI): domain Bacteria; kingdom Bacillati; phylum Bacillota; class Clostridia; order Lachnospirales; family Lachnospiraceae; genus Anaerostipes; species Anaerostipes amylophilus. Next base: position 274,890 of record NZ_JAOQJG010000001.1, read on the forward strand.
TCCTGCTGGAATCTGAAGTTTGATATAACCTTCTACTTTCTTTGCCATAATCGTTAACCTCCTGATTATTGTGGTAATTACGGGATAGCCCTCCCACTTTGTTTCAAATAAGATTCTGTTCTTATTCTTCGTTACGCTTTCTTAATATCTAAGAAATCAATTTCTACTGAAGTTGCTCTTCCGAACATCTCTACTTCAATAGTAACTGTCTGCTTGCTTTCATTGATTGCAGTAACCGCACTTGTTGTTCCTTCCCAAGCACCGGAAGTTACAACGATCATATCACCAACTTCGATATCAAGTTCGACTTTCTCTCTTGCTGGTGTTTCTTGCTGTTCTCCTCCAATCTGGATTCCTAATGGTTTCATCTCTGCAGGAGTCAGCGGTACTGGTTTTGATCCAGGTCCTACGAATCCTGTAACACCTCTTGTGTTACGAACCACATACCATGTGTCGTCGTTCATGATCATATGGATCAGAACATAACCTGGGAACATTTTTCTTGAAACTTGTTTCTTCACACCATTTCTCATCTCTACCACATCTTCGAGTGGTACGCGGACTTCTAAGATCTCATCCTGAAGCTTACGGTTCTCGATGGTTTTCTCAATATCCACTTTTACTTTGTTTTCATAACCTGAGTAGGTGTGAACAACATACCAATTTGCCTCTGCCATAAAATCTCCTTACTTCTATCCAACCAATGCCTGAATTCCATACTGGATTCCAACATCAAGAACTGCAACAATGATTCCGATAATAATAGCACAGATCACTACAACTGCTGTTTCTTTTGCAATTCTTTCTTTCGTTGGCCAGATAATTCTGTTAAATTCAGCTTTTAACTCTTTAAACCAACTTGGTTTCTTTGCTTTGTTAGTTTTCTCCATGTTTTCACTTCCTTTTCTCTCAAAGGGAATTACCGGAAATTATTTTGTTTCTTTGTGTAATGTGTGAGTTTTACAGAATTTGCAGTATTTTTTTGTTTCCATGCGTTCAGGATGAGTTTTCTTATCCTTTGTCATGTTGTAATTACGCTGTTTACATTCTGTACATTCTAATGTTACTCTTGTGCGCACAACTTCCACCTCCATTTTGTTTGTTGTTCATTAAAATAAGGCATAAAAAAAAGACCTTCTTCCAACGCTAAAGTCTAGCGTGATTATCATAGCATGTGTGTTGTTGCTCGTCAATGGGTTTTTCATTATTTTTTGAAGAACAATTTATTTTTCGTTCGTTTATTTGTAAATATTATATTCTTTCATAAGCTTGTTTCTATATTCTTTATCATTGTATATTTTCTCTATTTCATTTATTTTATTTCCTGCTATTAGTATTTTTACTAATTTTAGTGTTGCATCTTCACCCATACTGATTCCTTGTGTAATTCCACGCTCGATTCCTTTGTTAATCGCATTATCTAATATTGTACACATCGTAACTTCTCCTTTCTCATCTTTCTTTATATCCAACTGCAGAAATCTTTCATCTTCTGCAAAAATCCTCATAAACTTTAACATTTCATCTACATGTTTAATTGGTTTATGATTTTTATACTTCTTACATGTATTGTATTCTATTAACATTTTATTTTCAATAGTTTAATTCCTAATTTTTCAGTTTTATATACTATTATAATACAAAAAACCAAAAATACCGCACCAGCAATTCGCTGATGCGGTATCTATTTTCAAAAAGAGAGGATTAAAAAATATATATGAAAAACTATGTCTTTATTATACCAGTATTCTCTCTTCATTCAATATTCTGTTTCTAAACATTTCTAAAGAAATTATAAACAAATGTGAAGGAATTATTATTTCACATATTTTACCTGATATGCTCCTGTTGTACTCTTGCTGTATCTCTTTACTCTGATATAATAAGTTCCTTTTGGTGCTTTAAGGTAATAACGTGTTCCATTCTTTATATTTTTTGTTTTAAATCTCGCTTTTCCTGATACAGTACAATAAATTGTTCCTGAACTTCCAAGACTCGTTACATCAATATAAGTTGTACGTTTCTTACTTACCTTAATCTTGTACCAATGTTCTTTCTTTACACTGTCTGTTGTTAAAAATGTCTGTTTTTTGTATTTCTTTCGACTAATTGTTTTAGCTTTCTTCTTTGATGTTCCATAAGAAGAATTTGCTGCAACCTGTCTATATGCTGCCCCAATAACACCACTTTGATATGTAGATTTCAGTACAACACGATAGCTTCCTGCTGGAAGTCCATAAACTGAATTATAATTTCTGCTTTCTGTTGTGTACTGTGAGGATGATACAGTTTTCCATGATGAACCTGATTTTTTCTGAACATAGTTTGTAATACCATATGTTTTACCGAAATTAGTTGGATTTACCCATACACCCTGTAGTCCTATAATCGCTATACCTCTTTTACTCACTTTAAAATACTGGTAGCTGTTTTTTCCTGTTCCACCAATCATGATTACCTTAGAGCCTAATGTACGATTATTCTGATTTGGATATAAGGACAAAGAAATGTTTGCTGTTCCTTTTACTACATCCTTCGTATATAAATGATATGTTCCTGGTTTCATATTTGCATTATATAATAACCCATTTGTTGATCCCATAATATATTGATAGTTAGCATCACGTACTACAAAATCAACTCCAAATGCTGCAACAAGTGTACCTGCATTTTTAATAGTGATCGTTCCTATATCATTCCCATTCTCCAAAGTTACACTTTTAACTGCTGATTTTACTGATGTGTTCCATATTGTTGGCACTGTCACATTATTCAGTTGAACTGCTGTTCTCGCCTGTGCTTTGCTTTTTGTATTTTCACTAGTTTTTGTCTGCTGTAAATTTACAATCTTTGAATTCTGGACTGACTGGATTTTTGTTGTCACTTCCGCCTGTTTTGGTGCCGCACTGACAAACACTCCACCTGTTGCCATTACAATCGAAAGTGCGCTGCAAAACACTCCCTTTAAAATTTTCTTCCTCATAACTTTTCCTCCTTGATCTTGACCGTTAGTTCGTTTACATGTTCCTAGCGATTATCGATCTTCTCCGGATACAGATCATGGTTAGATAATCTGTTCCATGCAACTTCCTCCCATTTTGTTCCTGGTTTTCCATAGTTGCAGTATGGATCGATAGAAATACCTCCTCTCGGTGTAAATTTTCCCCATACTTCAATATATTTTGGATCCATCAGTTTGATCAGATCCTTCATGATGATATTCATGCAGTCTTCATGAAAATCTCCATGATTTCTGAAACTATATAAATACAATTTCAGTGATTTACTCTCTACCATGCGTTCCCCTGGTACATAAGAGATGTAAATTGTTGCAAAATCCGGCTGCCCTGTGATCGGACACAGACTTGTAAACTCTGGTGCATTAAATTTTACAAAATAATCATTATCTGGATGTTTGTTCTCAAATGTTTCTAATACTTCTGGTGCATAATCATCCGGATATTTTGTTTTCTGGTTTCCTAACAGTGTGATTCCCTCTAATTCCTGGCCTTCTCTGCCGCTCATATTGTTATTCCTCGCTTTCGTTTTTCATTATCTAAGGTATCTCTTAGGATTTTTTGTCTGTTTGGAGGTATTGCCCCCCCCTTGGAAATATTTTCCGTTTGCAAAAGTTTATCATAATCTTCTTCTTTCAATGGTTTTGAATACCAATATCCCTGTATCTCATCACATCCGATCTGTTTTAAGATCTCAATCTGCTGGTCTGTCTCCACACCTTCGCAGATTATCTGATAGCCGAGGTTCCTTATCATATCAATCAAATGTTTCAAGAAATAAATTCCCCTGTCTGATTCCAGACAGCTTGTGATAAAGCCACGATCGATCTTAATGACATCAACCGGAATATCTACGATCGTATTTAAAATAGAATACCCACTTCCAAAATCATCCATTGCTGTCTTAATACCATGCAATTGGAATTCATCAAATAATTCTCTGACACTTTCATATTCTGAAACAACTGCCGTCTCTGTAAGTTCAATCTCTACCAATGATGGATCAACGTCATACTTCTTAAGTATATCCATATAAAGCGTAATCGTCTGCGAATCCATAGCATGCAAGCTTGATGCATTGATTGAGATCGGTACCTGATTTCTGCCTTCTTTCTGATTCTTCGCAAGATATTTGACAACTGTTTCAAATACATAAAAATCAAGTTCTACGATCTTACCATTATTCTCGTATACTGAAATAAAAGAATCTGGACTTAACACTTCTCCATTCTCCCTTTCCCAGCGGATCAGAGCTTCTGCTCCTGTGATCTCACGATTCTTAATCGAATATTTCGGTTGGAAGTATACCTTAAACTGATGTTGTTCTATTGCTTCTTTCATCTCATTAACGATCTGATTCTCCAGCGTTCTTCGTTTCTGCATCTCATCATCATAAAATCTAACACTGCATTTACTGTCGTTATCTACCTTCTGCCTTGCATAGTTTGCTACATCAATTGCATATGATGCACTCATGCATTCTGGTGTCACATAGTATACACCAGTTCTTAATGTAACATTAGATTGTGGAAAACGTTCTTTCTGCCTGAGCATAAAATCTATATTCTTCTGTTCAATTTCTTCAATAAGTTTCTCATATTCATCTTTTTCATATCTGGCTGGACGAAACATCAAAAACTGATCCGATACAACTCTTGTAAAATAAAGGTTATGCTTATCTACTATCTTACTGATGATCGAACTACAAAAATCCTTAAGTAGCTGATCTCCAACTGTATATCCGTATTTATAATTAAAGTATTTAAAATTCTCGAAATCTGTATAGATCATAAGATAATTATTGGTCTTATTTGAAAGAATGATACGTTCGATTTCTTCATGAAATCTTTCAAAAGAGATCAATCCCGTCAAAGTGTCATGTTCCATTCTGGTAACAGCACCTTGATATGCATGATTCATAATCTCATTCTTGGCAAAATGAGTAGAAATGATCTTGGTCACTTCTGATATCTGCTTTAACATCTCATTGGACCAGTTTCTCTTTTCCTTGCACACAACATAGGAAATAGCTCCTGTATAACGTCCTTCACAATACATTGCGGCATATATTACGGTCTTTGCATCTCCCTGCATCAAAAGTTTCTGTGCCCCCGGTGAATATTCTTCCATATCATCATATTGAAGAACAATGATCCCATTCTCTCCATAATTATTAAATAATGTAAGAAAATCTTTCTTATCAAACTTATTAATTTCTTTTAATACTTTTGGTATTCCTTTCTTATTCCATTGATAATCTGAATAAACTTCCTGATTCTTAATATCAGCCCGTATAACTGTAATACGATCAAGTCCAACCCTTGTTCCGATCACTCTCATCAATAGATTCACTGCCGCATCGAAATTGCTGGTCTTCTCAAAGATTTCAAATGCTGTTGCTACGATATCATTTTGAAAATATCTTGCATCCAATTCTTCTTCATATTCTTCATGTTCTGTCGACATCATAGTAAAATGCTGCAGGCTATCACAATAGACATAACAATTCCTTCCTCGTTCTTTTGCCTTATATAAAGCTATATCTGCATTCTCAAATAACTGATCATAACTATATCCTGATATATTCTCTGGAAGATAACAAACACCTGCACTGCATGTAAACCTACAATCATTATCCTCAAAGCTTATATTTCTAATGTTCTGCATCAGTTGAACATTCTTTCTTACAAGTTCAATATTTGAAATATTTGCAATAAATATAACAAATTCGTCACCACCTGCTCTTACAAGCACACTGTTTTTATCACTAAATAATTTCTTTAACAGATCAGTTAAACTAAGTATGATTTTATCTCCAAACAAATGCCCATAATGATCATTCACTGCTTTAAAATAGTCGATATCTAATAAGATCATCCCGCACGCTTCAAATGGATTCTTACTATTTAAATACCTATTGATCAGCATCTTTCCATATATCTGATTATAAATACCTGTCAGAGGATCTTTCATTGCTTGTTCTTTAAGCATCTTCTCATGTTCTTTCTGTTCTGTAATATCCTTTGCGTTTCCTACCAGGATTGTCTTGCCTGTTGCTTCATCTACAAACTTTGTTAATTCTAATAATGTATGAGAGATTGTCCCATCTTTTTCAATCTCACGAATCTCGACTGGGTCTTCTTTCACTTCCATATATAACTGTTTTACTTTTTCTCGGTCATCTGGATGAATCTTACTCTTATGGTCGATGTACTCCATATAATCTGTTACTGTTCTCTTAATATGAAACTTATCATCATAAACTACAAGCTTATCTTCATCTACAATATATTCGAACAATTGAATCCGAAAATTCTTCAAAACTGTTGCCAATTTCTTCTGCTGATCTTCATTGACTTGTAATATCTCCATCTTGTATCTCTCCCATTTTATAGTCTGGTAATGACATTTTCTTTATAATAAAAATATACAATGAATCCCATTGAAAGACAAGCTTATTTGTCTGCTTTTTTCTTTAATTGACTTTTTCCCTCATTTCCATATAATAAAATATATTAAAAATATTCATGAAGGAAAACGTGATTTTAGATTCTAGGAGGTTTTTATGTTCGATCATTTAAACACTCGAATTCCTAAAAGAATCGAGCAAGAAAAAGAAAAAGTATCCGTTGTCTTGATCCCTCTGATCAAAAAAGACGGTAAATATCATATCCTGTTCGAGATCCGTTCAAATAATCTCTCACACCAGCCCGGAGAGATCTGTTTTCCAGGCGGCAAGAGAGAATCTCTGGAAACTTCCTTACAGACAGCCGTTCGTGAAACATGTGAAGAACTTCTGGTTTCTGAATCTGACATTCAAGTCTATGGTTCTTTAGATTATTTTCTTTCTCCTGCTGGTATGCGTATTGATGTATATCTTGGAGAGTTAAGAAATTATAATGGGCAGTACAGTATTGATGAAGTTTCAGATATATTTATGGTGCCTTTAGAATTCTTTCAAAATACACTACCAAAACGATATTATAATAATGTACAAATGCAGCCAGAACATGATTTTCCATTTGACAAAATTCCTGGAGGCCGAAATTATCCTTGGGCAAAAGGTAAATATGAAGTATTGTTTTATGAATATGAAAATCACATAATCTGGGGTATCACAGCAAAAATATTATTCCATAATATAAAATTAATCCAGTAAGACATTTTGTTATCCTGTCTTACTGGATTATTATTTTTGATTGATTTTATTTCATTTCTTAAGATTGTATTTTTAAAGCTCTGATCGAATTCAATACACAAAGCATTGCTACTCCGGTATCCGCAAATACTGCCATCCACATATTAGCAAATCCAAGTAGTCCAAGTATCATGACAAGAGCTTTCACAACTAGTGCAAATACGACATTCTGCCATGCAATACGACTTGCTTTCTTGCCAATGGCAATCGCCTGTGGAATTGCTTCTACACTTGATGTCATAAATACAACATCAGCAGCTTCAATTGCTGCATCAGCTCCACTTCCCATAGCTACTCCACAATCTGCTCCTGCAAGGACTGGAGCATCATTGATGCCATCTCCAACAAACATAACAGCTCCATGTTTTGTTCTCTGTTCCTGAAGTTTTAAAAGCTTTTCATCTGGTAAAAGTTTGGAGTAAACTTCATCAATTCCCGTTTCCTCTGCAATTGCATTTGCAGCTGATTCAGAATCTCCAGTCAGCATAACCGTGTGGAGTTTCTGTGCTTTTAAAGATGCAATTGCGGATTTTGCATCATCTTTTAGTGTATCAGCGATCACAACAGCTCCGATCAGCACTCCGTCTTTTGCCAGAAATACTTCTGTTCCATAAGATGTTGTTTCTTTATATTCTCCTGCAATGTGATACTGATTCATTAATTTTTTATTACCTGCTAAGACTTCAGATCCATCAAGTTTGATCACAGAACCATGTCCTGCAATTTCTTTTGCGCTTTCTGCTGTTTTATAAGATATATTTTCTTCTTTTGCAGCTTCCATAATACTCTTTGCGATTGGATGAGTTGAAGATTCTTCACAGGAAGCAGCCAAGGATAACAATTCATTTCTTGTAACATCTCCAAAAGTAACAACATCTTGTACCTTAAAGTTTCCTTTTGTGATCGTTCCTGTTTTATCCATAACCACAGAAGTAATATCTTTCAATGTTTCTAAAGCCGCTCCTCCTTTAAATAAGATACCGATCTTAGATCCTGCTCCAATTCCTGAGAAGAATGCAAGCGGTACACTTAAAACAAGTGCACATGGACAACTGATCACAAGAAATGTGAGTGCTGTATACACCCAGTGTGTCCAGTTACCTGTTATGATAGAAGGAATGATTGCTGTCGCCAATGCCATAAATACGACAAATGGTGTATATACACGGGAAAAACGTGTAATAAAGCGATCCATTTTCGGCTTGCTGGCTGCTGCATTTTCAACTGAATCCATGATTCTTGTAACCATAGATTCTTCCAACACTTTTTCAACTCTGATCTTGATAACTCCAGAAGTATTTAGACATCCAGAAGTTACTTCCGTTCCTTCAAAACCAGATATCGGCACTGGTTCTCCTGTTACAGGTGATGTATCAATCATTGTTTCACCATCGGTGATCACTCCGTCCAAAGGAATACGATCTCCCGGACGTACTAATAGAATATCTCCTATCTCTGCTTCTTCTGCATCGATCACTGAAACATCTCCGTGTTCATTCACAAGATTTACGACTTCAGGACGCATATCGATCACATCCATGATCTGTGAGCGGCTTCTCTCTACTGCTTTCTCTTCGAATAATTCTCCAATCCGGTAAAATAACATAACTCCTACCGCTTCGGCATACTCTCCAATACCGAACGCCCCGATCGTTGCGATACTCATCAAAAAGTTTTCGTCAAAAACTTGCCCTTTTGAAATGTTTCTTAACGCTGTCCATACGATTTTAATACCTAGGATTAAATATGCCAATAAAAAACATGCTGTACTGTATACTGGCTTAGACGATTCAAAGATTTTTCCAGCAATAAATAAAACAATTCCTATTCCAAGTTCCAAGTATTCTCTATTATCTTCAGAGTTATTTTTCGCTTTTTTTGCTTCCTTTTGTGCACGTACTGTGTCCTCACGAATAACAACTTTAACATCTGGTTCAATGGATGTACAGATCTCCTGAATCTGTGGAAGTAATGCCTTTGCATCATCAGACCATACACGTAACTGTTTCGTTGCAAATGTCAGGTTTACTGCCTCAACTCCTGGCAAATGTGAAATCTGTTCTTCCATTTTACCTGCACAATGTGCACAGCCAAGTTTCTCAACAATAAATACCGTTGCCTTTCCATTTCCCTGGCGTTTTGTTGCTGCAGCAATTGTCCCCTCGTCATCATCATCGTCATCACAACAGCCGCAATCACAGTGATCTTTGTCATGATGATGGTGATGTTCATGATCATGGTGATGTTGGTGATGGTGATGTTCATGACCTTCATGTTGACTTTCGCAACCACATCCACAGTGCTCTTCATGAACTTCTTCATCTTTTCTTTTCTTAGAAGATTTCTTTAAAACTTCCGTTACAATAACGTCTGGTTCAATATCCGTACAAATCTTCTGGATCACTGGAAGAAGATCTTCACTGGAAGTTTCAACATACATCTTCTTCATTGGAAATGAGAGATTTACACTTTCAACTTCTGGAAGTTTCCCGATCTTTTCTTCCATCTTGCCAGCACAATGAGCACAACCAAGATTTTCAAACTCATATGTCCTCTTCATACATTCCCTTCCTTTCAAATACTGTCTTCAACAGATCAGAAACTAACGCCCCGTCTGCCGTATCAGCAATTGTATAATGTACTTCTTTCCCGATTCTTCGACTTGTGATAACACCCAACTGCTTTAATGAACGCAGATGATGTGAAACAGCTGGCGGACTCATCTCAATCGCTTCAGCAATATTTCTGACACATACCTCGCGATGATATAAAAGATATAAAATACGAAGTCTTGTGCTGTCACTTAAAAGCCCAAATAAACTAGCCGTTTCTATTGCAAATTCTTCTGGCGGGAGAACATGTTTTAATTCTGTAACATCACAACCATGACCATGAATATCTATGGATTGAATGTTATATTTCTCCGTTTTATTCATAAAAATTCCTCCTTCAATTAAACGTTTGCTTAATTGTTTATGTCTTTAATATAATACAGATCTATAAGGAAATCAACTATTTTGAAAAAAATTTTCAACTATTTTTTCAAAACAGATTTTCTGAGAAATATGGTAGTTTTTCCTAACCAATAAACAAAAAAATATAGGATAATCAAGTGAATTATGATATACTAAAAATTACTTATACAAATTTATTCGATCAAAAAGATCAAATTTAGATAAAATAATCACAAAAACAAATCAGAAAAGGAAGTGTATCATGGAAGAGTTTAAGAATATCAAAATAGCCCTTTTAGGTTCTGGAACAGTAGGAACCGGAGTGTACAAACTGATCGAACGCCAGAAAGACGAATTACCTCATAAGATCGGTGCTAATCTTTCTGTAAGCAAAGTTCTAGTAAGAGATAAGAATAAAAAAAGAGAGGGTATTAATCCAGAACATCTGACTGATCAGTGGGAAGATATTATTACTGACGATGACATTCAGATCGTCGTAGAAGTCATGGGTGGAATCGAACCAGCTCGTACCTATATCACACAGGCCTTACAAGCAGGCAAGAATGTAGTCACAGCCAATAAAGATTTAATGGCAGTTCATGGTGGCGAATTATTGGATATCGCAACAGAGAATGGATGTGACTTATTATTTGAAGCATCTGTAGCCGGAGGAATTCCAATTATTCGTCCTTTAAAACAGTGTCTTGCTGGCAACTATATTTCAGAAGTCATGGGTATTGTAAATGGAACAACAAACTTTATCCTTACAAAAATGACTCATGAAGGAATGGAATTTGACGAAGCATTAGCTCTGGCAACAGAACTTGGTTATGCTGAAGCTGATCCAACAGCTGATATTGAAGGATATGACGCAGGACGTAAGATGGCGATCATGGCATCTATCGCATTCAACTCCCGCGTTACCTTTAACGATGTATACACAGAAGGTATTACTAACATTACAGCAAAAGATATCAAATATGCTGAAGCAATGGGATGCACAATCAAACTTCTTGGTGTAGCTAAGAATACAGATACTGGAATCGAAGTTCGTGTTCACCCAATGCTGATCCCTAGCGATCATCCATTAGCAACAGTTAATGACTCTTTCAATGCCGTATTCGTACATGGAGATGCCGTAGATGACGCAATGTTCTACGGAAGAGGTGCTGGAGAACTTCCTACAGCAAGTGCTGTCATGGGAGATATCATTGATGTTGCACGCAATATCCAGTTTTACTGCAACGGAAGAATTCATTGTACATGCTACAAGAATCTTCCGATCAAGAAGATCACAGAAATTGAAAGTAAATATTTCATGAGACTTCTTGTAGATGACAAACCAGGTGTACTTGCTCAGATTGCATCTACATTAGGTAAGAACAATGTAAGTATTGCACAGGTTATTCAGAAGAATAAGATTGAAGATCAAGCTGAATTAGTTGTAATCACAGATCTCGTTCTTGAGCAGAATTTTGCAGATGCTTTAGTTGAGATTAAGGGAATGGATCATACTCGTGAAATTTCTACTGTGATTCGAGTATACTAAATTCTGATTTGATAGGCTTTCGTATATGTGACAAAAATAAGATAAGAATCAATATTTAAAACAACTGGTGGCAACACGCAGATTTTAAGAGCATTTTTTACAAATCGCCGATCCGCGCCTGTTCCTTTGATAACTCACTGGCTGCGAACCAAAATGTCCGCAGCTACGTTCAAACAATCAACCACAGGGCGCTGCGAATTTGTAAAAAACGCACTTAAAATCTGCTAATCGTTGCCACCAGTTGTTTTAAATATTGATTCTTATCTTATTTTTGTCACATAAAACAGAAGATCAAAGAAATATCATCTGTCTTAAAAAATTCTAATTTATAACCAATACCATTCTCCAACCACAACTTAAAATTCTACCAATGATAATGATGCAGCTGTCCTTCCATCTGGAATGCTTCAAATCCTTGATGTCTCAGCACTTCATAGGCTACAATTGCAACTGAATTGGACAGATTTAATGATCTGATATGTGGCAGCATTGGAATTCTGATTGAGGTTTCTTCATAGTCTAATAGAATCTCTTCTGGAATTCCTGCACTCTCTTTTCCGAACATGATGTATACATCTTCATCTTCTTCATATGCGGGTGCTGAATACACATGTTTAGCTTTTGTTGTTGCCATATAAATCTTTGGATTATCATTCTTTTCCAGGAAATCTTCAAAATTAATATATGTGCGGACATCTAATTTGTCCCAATAATCAAGACCTGCTCTCTTGATCATCTTTTCATTTAAACGGAAGCCAAGTGGCTCGATCAAGTGCAGGACTGCACCGCATGCCACGCAGGTTCTTCCGATATTTCCAGTGTTTGCCGGCATTTCCGGCTCATGTAATACTATATGAAGCATTATTAACTCTCCAATCTTTTAATTTCTATTATTCTCAGAATATATTTTGTATAACTCGTCCTGTCTAGGTGCTTCTAAGTTGGCTGCCTTTCCCTGGCGATAGATCACTTTATCTCTGGAATCTGTTGTATGACCAATAATCGTTGCTTTGATACCTGCCTGTTCCAATTCATTTACTAATGTTCTTCCATGATCTGTTGTGATCAGCATAGAACCACTTGAGATCAACTGGTACGGATTCAGATCGTATCTTTCACAAAATTCGATTGTATGCTGTCTTAATGGAATATCTTCAATACAAACTTCGACTCCGACACCAGATGCCTTAGATATCTCCCATAGTGCACCATATATGCCGCCTTCTGTGATATCATGCATGCAAGATGCATATTTTCGTGCGATCAGTCCCTCTGGCACCACAGAAATATCATTCAAAAATGCTTTTGCATCTTCAATGAATGTATCAGAAAACCATTCTTTTAATTCATCTTCTTTTTCATTTGCAATGATCCCTGTTCCTTCCATTCCAAGATATTTTGTCACAACAATATCCTGACCTGGTTTTGCACCTCCCGATAAGATCAGTTCATCTTCTCTGACCTTTCCGATTCCTGTCACAGATAATACAGGCTGTGTTACCGCAGCTGTGATCTCTGTATGACCTCCAAGTACCATAATATTTAACTTTTCACATTCTGTATTGATCTGCTGCATCATCTTCTTAATCTGTACTTCTTTGATCATCGGAGGTAGAAGTGCTGTCACCATAAGACCGATCGTCTCTGCTCCTGCAGATACAAGATCATTGGCAGTTACATGAACTGCTAGATTCCCAATCTCTTTCACCGCTCCTGTGATCGGATCTGTTGATGTAACAAAAACTTCTCCTTCCTGAAGTTTTAATGCTGCACAATCTTCTCCGATCCCTGGTCCGACAAGAACTTCTTCTCTTCTTGTATGCAATTGTTCAAATACTACTTTCTGCAATGCAGATTCTGATAATTTTCCTATCTTCATATTTAGTTTCCTGTACTTTCTCCAGATTTTGCAGTAGAAGATTTTTTCGTTGTTGTTTTCTGTGCTGTCGTTGATTTTGCAGCAGTTGTCGTTTTACTCTTTGAATCGTTCTTCTTATCTTTCTTGTCGTTTTTCTCTTCTATTTTTTCTGCTTTTTTTGTTCCAACACGATACACTGTTGGTGTTGACATATATGTGGATGTATTGAACACTTTCTTTGATACCTGTTTTCCATTGACCTTTACGATCTTCCATAATCTTGCACTGTATCCTGTATGTCCATAACTTTGCACAACCTTCTGTCCTGCTGGAAGTGTCGCATCTTCTACTGTACTTTCTGTACTTTCTTTGATATTCGTTGTCTCAGATAAAAATTCAACTGTACGCTTTGGATCTTTCTTCTTTCCATATATTGTGAATGTGATCGTTGATCCATTAGCTTTACCTTCAATATAAATTGGTGTATCAAATGTATTCTTGAATTTCATATCTTTATGTGTTCCTGCGATCGCAGCATCTGCTGATCTTGGTACATAATGAACAGTCATGGAATGTGGAAATCTCTCTACGATCTTTAATTCTGCACGGATTACCGCATTATATAATGTTGTAGAAACCTGACAGATTCCACCACCATATGTCTGAACTGTCTGTCCATTCTCGTAAGAACCAGCAAGTGCATATCCATTTTCTTTTGTAAATGGTGATACAGTCTTATATACAGATAATGTTTCTCCAGGATACACAATGCTTCCGTTAATCTTTGATGCACCATTCGCAACATTCACTTTACGTCCATATGGAGAACCTCCATATTCTGTTGTGTACGTGCCTAATACATCTTTGATCTGTGCCATATCTTTTGATGTGTATTTTGCTTTTTGCTTAACAACATCTAATTTGGCTTTTGATTTACCAGATTCTACAGATTTCTTAAAATTTGCAAATGTTTCATCCATATTCAGTGTATAGCCTGTCTTTTCTTTCACTACGACAAACTTTCCATTCTTATGTTTAACACTCGCATTTCTTGGCTCTGTGATAATCTTTTTTGTTGCCTTCTTGACATTCTTCTTAAACTTGGCTTTGTCATATTGACGATATACTCTAAGTTTATGTTCTTTTTTCTTGGAATCTGAGTACTGCTCAAAGATTGTTCCTGTTCTTCCAAGTGCATATGCCTCTTCCACTGTCTTATCGGCATCTGCCATAGCTCCTAATGATTCGATTTTCACATCTGTCTTCTCCTCGTCTACATATAACGTGATATTCTCTTTGTGAATCTCTTTCATATGGGATTCAATTAATTTCTTTGCCTCAGCTTTCGTCATTCCTCCAACAGACATTCCATCGCATGTAACACCATTTAAGATTTTTCCATCTTTTACTGCACTGTTTACCTTATGATTCATATAGAAAAATCCGCCCGCTGCCAAAATAACGATCACAGCAATTGCAATAATTATCTTTTTCTTCATTATGTCTTACTTCCTCTCAAAAATTCTACAGTTACATCATCAGGTATCCGGCTACCATTGTTCCAACCATAACGATGATCAGAAGAATCGCAACTACAGATACAAAAAATCTTTTCTTCTTCATTTCTTCATCACTCCATAATTAAATATAATATGATCAATCTTCTTTGATGCTTCTCTTTGTGTCATCTGATCAACATCAATCTTCTCCACTATCGCATGATATGCTATCAACTGCGCTAAATATTTCTTTTGTTTTGCTGTGGCAGGTCGTTCTTTCTTGACCTTGTATTGAAGCTGTCTTGGCATAAATATATCTTTCTCTTCTGGAAATTCTTTCTTCATCTGCTCAAATACAACTGCCGTTGCCAGTGCATCATCATAAGCCCTGTGTGCTGCCTGATTCACATAATGGTAATGTGCACACAGTGTTTCCAGTTTCTTGTTCTCAAGCTCACCTAACAGTTTTCTGGCCACTTTCAGCGTGTCAACTCCCTCTCTCTCAAAGTTATGCTTAAATGAAGCTGCTGCCTTCTTCATAAATTTGTAATCAAACATTACATTATGACCAAGAACCGGAAAATTCCTGCTAAATTCCAAAAATCCCTCAACACCTTCTTTCAGTGAAATTCCTTTCTTCAGCATATTCCTGTCGATTCCTGTTAAATTGATAATAAAATCACTGACCTCGATCTCTGGATGAATGATACAGTTATATTTTCCACTGATCTTCCCATCTCTGACCTTAACAGCCCCTATTTCAATGATCTGATCTCTCTCCAATGACAAACCAGTGGTCTCAAGATCAAATGCAACATAATCCTTCATTCGTAGTTACCTCTGAGAATATTTATACAATATTTCTGTTCAATATTATATATTTAGTTTTCATGCTATTTCCTTATTATACACAAATCAACTTTTAGCCTCAACCCTGTTTTTTACTATATTTTTGTCCTTTTTTATGATACGATGATTTTAAATATTAAAATAAAGGAGGACAGCAAGATGATTCAATTGATCGTTTCTGATCTTGACGGAACACTGCTTAACAGTGACCAGCAAATAACCAAACGCACAATCCGTGCGATCAAACAACTTCAAAGAAAGGGTGTTCGTCTTTTGATCAACACGGAGATGAATTATTTTGACACCCAGCAGATTCTTGAAACATACGATCTTCAATGTGATATCGCTTGTTTCGGAGGTTCCTGTATCTTTGATTCCTATGGAAAACAATTGCATGCTTCTTACATTCCTTCTGAGCGAATTCCAGAAATGCTTCGTATCTTTGGATCTTGCCGTACATTTTATGAAATCCACAGTGCGAATGGATTATGTATTCTTGGTTCCAAGACTGGATATAAAAATTATCTTAAAAATGAAGTGATTCCTTCTATTAAAAAAGAATTTCCTTCTTTGAAGATTGAATCTGATACTTATATTCAAAATCGTATCATTCATGCACATTTTTATGATAACAGCAGACTTCTTCTTGATGAAAATCCTCAGATCATTAAGATCTCCACACAATCACCAGATGTTGAGAAATTGAACACCCTTACAAATACTCTTCACACTCAGGTTCCTGACTTTGCAGTATCATCCCATAGCCCATATCGTCTGGATGTCACTGCAGTCAATGCTTTAAAAGGTGCTGCAGTCAATTTCTATACATCTCTTTATGATATTTCTCTTAGAAATACCATGATCATTGGCTACAGTGAAAATGACTATTCCATGCTTGGACTACCTTATATAGAAAGCATTGCAATGGGAAATTCTGCTGATATCATCAAAGATATCTGTCTCCATCACACTGCAAGCAATGATGATGATGGTGCTGCGATCGTATTCGAGCAGGTTCTTTCACAGCAGTAATTTTATCTCTCATTTATATTTTACAAAATTTAAATGCTATATAAGTTCTAGTTATGATACTATAAAACCATACAAAATTTTTACCCAATATTAGGAGGCTATCACATGATTAAATTAATTTCATCCGATATGGATGGTACTCTTCTTAACAGCTATCGACAGATTACCCCAATAAATATCGAAGCGATCAAAAAAGCACAAGAAAATGGTATCAATTTTATTATCAATACAGGCCGTGAATATCCAAATGCTCGTGCTCTCATTGAAGCTGCCGGATTAAAATGCGACTTGATCTGCAGCAATGGTTCCTGTGCATTTGATAAAGATGGAAATCTTTTATTTGAACACGAAATTGACAAAGAAACAATCCACAAGATTTTTGATGCATTTAATAAATACTCTATGGAACCATCTTTGTATACAACCGAAGGACGTATTTCTCTGCTTCCATTAGAAGAACGTAAAATCTACACAAGAGATGTATTTATCCCTGCAATTCAGATCAATCATCCTGATATGAAATATACCCTTGATGATTTCCGTGAACTTGTAGACAATGTTATCTTTGTTGATGGACAAGAAGCTTTATTAAACAGCGATCATCGAATTTTAAAGATCTCATCAAACTCCACAGACCATGAAGCATTAAAGAAATTGAGAGTCGAACTTGAAAAAATTCCTGGACTTGCTGTTGTTTCAACTGTTCCGACAGATATCGAAATTACTTCTATACATGCCCAGAAAGGAAGTACCTTGTTAGACTATGCAAAAAGAGACGGATTAACTCCTGATGAGATCGTTGCGATCGGTGACAGTGAAAACGATTATTCTATGCTATCCATTCCTGGTATCCATTCTGTAGCTATGGAAAATGCCTGCGATATGATTCGCAATATCTGTGTCTATCAGACTCGTGCTAATACTCGTGACGGAATTGCTTATATTATTAATTGTATTTTAGCAGACCGAGAAAATTTTACTCTATGATTTCATAAAGATTATTAAGTTGCATAGAAATCAACTTCGATTCATCCATGTTTAAACTTCTTCATGAATCAGAAAAAGAACAGCAATTCTTTTGCTTTTCTAAAAACAGAAGACTATAATAAAGACAATATAAATGAAAGGAAGGCCACGAAACATAATGAATTATTACAGTGTAAATTTACCAAGCTATACAATCGGAGAAGGATGTTATAAGGAAATTCCTCATACAACCAGATTTTATGGAAAGACAGCGGTTGTGATTGGTGGAAAGATTGCCATGTCTAAAGCAAAGGATAAGATTTTGGAGGGAATTAAGGGTTCTGATGTAGAGATTCTTGATTTTATCTGGTATGGCGGTGATTCCACATATGAGAATGGTAATGCACTAATCGATATGGATGTTGTCAAGAAGGCTGATATGATCTTTGCAGTCGGTGGGGGTCGTGCCTGCGATACTTGTAAATATGTTGCAAATGAAATGGATAAACCTCTATTTTGCTTTCCAACAGTGGCTTCTAACTGTGCATCTGTTACAGCAATTTCTGTTATTTATAATCCTGATGGATCATTTAGAGAATATTATTATCCAAAGAATGCAAACCATACATTTATCGAATCGTCTATTATCGCAGACTCCCCAGAAGAACTGTTATGGGCTGGTATTGGAGACGCGCTAAGCAAAGAATGCGAAGCTGTTTTTGCATCAAAAGAAGATGAATTATCTCATACTCCAATGATGGGTGTTCAGTTAAGTAAAATCTGTACTACTCCTTTAGTTGAGTATGGAAAAAAAGCTTTAGATGATCTGAAAGCAAATAAAGTATCTTACGAATTAGAACAGGTTGCTTTAGATATCATTATCAGCACAGGTTTAGTATCTAATATGGTAAGTGCTGCACCAAAATACTACTATAATTCAAGTCTTGCACACTGCGTATATTACGGATCAACTGTAACAAAAGGCGGTGAAAAACATTTACATGGTGAGATCGTATCACTTGGAGTTCTTTGTCTGCTTACATTTGAAAAAGCTTATGAAGAAAGAGAACGTATTGCGAAGTTTAATAAAAGTATGGGATTGCCTGTATGTTTTGAAGATATTGAGATCACAGAAGACGATTTCGATGCTATGGCAGAGAAAGTCATGACTACAACAGAATGGGAATTTCGACCTAAGAATGCTGGGGTTACGAAAGAAAGTTTTATTGAATGTATGAAAGAAACTGATGATTTTGGGAAGGCATTAAAATTGTGATTTATGATTGTAGGCTTTCGTATATGTGACAAAAATAAATAAACGATCGGAAGAGCAGCATTAGAATTTTGCCACGTTTTTTGCGAATTCGCAAAAAACGTGAGTAAAATTCTCTAGCTGCTCTTCCGATCGTTTATTTATTTTTTATCATATACTCAAAATCTACAGTTGGCCAATTACAAAATTAAAATTTCTCATTCTTCGCTTTAACAATAGCCTCTGCCATTTCCTGTATTCTCTGTGCTGGAGATGGTGCGTTTAAGATTCCAGAAGTTGCTCCTGTTCCGTCTGCTCCAAGTTTTACAACATTGTAGCAGTCTTCTGCTGTGCTGACTCCTGATGCGATCATAACTAAAACATCTGGATTGACTTCGTGAAGTCCTTTGACTGTTTCAATTGTATAAGAATCGTCTGCTACCTTACCTGTACCGATCAGATCTGTTGGCTCTGCTAATACGATATCTGGATCCATACATGCAACTGCTTTTGCTTCTACTGTTGAATCTGCACAAACGATCGTGATCATTCCAAGTTCTTTTGCTCTTTTGATCGTTGCATATAATTCAGATACTGTTTTCTGGTTTTCTGCATGATTTAAGAATACAGCTTCTGCTCCTGCTTCTTTTAAAGATTCTGGAAGTACATGTCCCATTCCTCGTCCTGGTGTTAATGAATCCATAGACTGTGCACATACAATCAGGTTTTCTGTATTTTCTTTGATCAGTCTGATATCTGCATATGGGCATGTAAAATAAATCTGAAGTCCTGTTTCTTTTGCTGTCTTGTCTGCTGCTTTTGCTAATTCTAAGCTTTTTTCACCATATAAATAAGATTTAGGATTAACAATTAAAAATGGAGATTCTGCTTTTGCCATTTTATCTTTTTCCCCCTATTCTCCGATTACGATGATCTTACATTTTCTTGTTCTTTCTCTTGTTCTGTCAAAGTCTACAAAATATACATATCCTGTAGCTCCAACTCCTAATTTTCCTTCGTCAACTTCTAATGTTGCACTGGAACCGATCAGTGTTGATCTTAAGTGGGCATCACCATTAAATAAAGCTGTTCTATCTCCGTTTGGAAGATATGTATCTGCATCTGGCCATGATTCTACAGCCTTATAATGTTCTTCTCCTGGATAATTATACTGATCTGCACTTACATGATCAGGAATAATCTTCTTTAACACATCGTTCAAATCTTCCTGTAAGAACTCATCTCCTGCTTCATTATAATCATGTACAAATTCTTCAAAAAATACAGAACATGTTGTATGTGGAGAAATGACTGTACAGATTCCATTCTGGATTCCACTTTTTTCGATTGCTTCTCGAACCTGTGGTGTGATATTTACATATGTTGGAGTTTTACCATGTGATTTTAATAAGATCGTTTCTTTATAAACTGCCATTTTTACGCCTTCTTTCTTTGAACTATTTGATTTTCTGGAATACTTTGATCGCACGTTTTACATCTTCTTTGATTGCTTCTGTCGCAACTAATGACATAGAATCATAGAATAATGGTTTGCTGTCGTCAGCCCAGTATTCTTTTGATGCTTTTCCACCTGCTGTATTCATGTATGTATAATAGTTCACTTTACAAATACCATTTTCAATTGCTACTGCATAGTCTTCATCTGATACACCAGAACCACCATGCATAACAAGTGGAATATTTGTTGCTTCACGAAGTCTTGCGACTCTTGGAAGATCTAATTTAGGCTCTGTAAGATATACACCATGTGTTGTTCCAAATGCAACGGCAAGGCAATCTACATTTGTCATTTCTACAAATTTCTTTGCAACTTCAGGATCTGTATAGATGTTATCTAAATCTTCATAATCATCTGTACTATCAGCTCCTGCACCTTCACCCTGTACGACTTTTGATGTAAAGATATGACCGAGTTCAGCTTCTACGCTTGCTCCTACTGCATGTGCGATCTTAACGATCTCTGCTGTTTCTGCTGCGTTTTCTTCGAAAGATTTTGCTGATGCATCATACATTACAGAAGTAAATCCCAGTCTTAATGCCTGTACGCATCTTTCAAAACTTGAACCATGATCTAAATGTAATGCCACAGGAACTTTCGCTCTCTCGGCATAATATTTCATAACAGGTCCAATTTCTTCTAAATCGATCAGATCATCATGACTCTGTGCATGCTGTAAAATAACAGGTGCATTTAATTCCTCTGCTGCCTGTATGATTCCTCTGATCGCTTCTAATGTTGTTCCGTTAAAAGCACCAACTGCTTTATGTTCAACCTTTGCCTGGTCAAGTAATTCTTTTAATGTTACCAACATCTATCTTAATTCCTCCTAAACTCGTTTCGCTTTCTGAGCCAATCTCGCTCTGCCTGCTTTTCTTGCTTTTGTGATAACAGAGTGTGGATTTACTCGTTCATCCAAATCATAAAAATAATCTATAATATCTTTATCATCATCAAATTCAGATACTCTAAGCCAGTATCTGCCTTTTAATAGTCCACCTTTGTCGATGTTCATATAGATCTTTGTGTTTCCTGCTACCATTCTCATAGAGAAAGCTGTCATTTCACTGATCTTATATGTATGTTCCTTGTTGTATCCACGAAAAGTTATAGTTTCTTCGCCAAGATCAAATTCGTACGGATTACTCAAGGATACAAACTCATTCCAAACATTATATACGCAAATAATTAATACAAACATCAGCAAACCATCAAATCCGGTCATCACCTGTCTGATCAGGCAATAAAGCCCGATCAGAAGTGTGAATATTCCTGGTATGGTATGCTGAATGAGATAATGCGATTTTTTATATATATAACTTTTCATAAATACATTTACCTCTTTCTGCTGTTTTATATCTTAGTTTTGTTCAGCATGTGCTGCTTTGATAATACGTTTTCTGTTTAAGAAAGCTAATGCAAGTGCGATAACACCAACAACTGCTAATGCAACGATACTTAAGTTACCTGCTCTGTAGATTACCCATGTTAAAGGGTTAGCTCCATCACAGATAGAAGAAATCTGTGTTACACCATTGTATGTAGCGGCATCTACTGTATGAGCTACAGATGTTGTAACTGCTGCAAGGTCAGTTGAAATATATAAACCACCTGCTAATACAATGATACCTGTGATGATCGCACGGAATCCGTTACCACCAACTAATGGAACGATCAGTACTAACATATATGGGATGCAAGATAAGTCAGCCATTGGTAATACTGTGTTTCCTGGAAGGATTACTGCTAAGAATACTGCTACTGGTACAAGGATTAATGCTACTGTTAATGTGATAGGATGTCCTACACCTACAGCTGAATCAAGTCCAATGTAGATTTTTCCTCTGTCAGAAAATCTCTTAGAAATGAATGCCTGTGCTGCTTCTGAAATAGGCATAAGTCCTTCCATAAGTAATGATGCCATTTTTGGAATCAGTACTAAAGCTGCTCCTAAATATATACCACTTGTTAAAATATTTTTAAGATCATATCCTGCTAAAGCTCCGATTACAATACCTAATACTGTACCAATTAAGATTGGTTCTCCGAATACACCAAATTTCTTCTGTAATTTTTCAATGTTGATGTCAATTTTGTTTACACCTGGAATTCTGTCCATAACCCAGTTGATCACGATTGCAAATGGTACATAAGCTGCTGAGAATCCGTGAGGAATAGATACTCCAGGCATTCCTAATACTTCTTCTGCTTTTGGTGCTGTGTAGTCAGCAATTACAAATACGATAATGATGTTGATGATCGCTGCAATGATTCCATATGTAAGGTTATCTGTAACGATTGCTACTAAAGAACCTGTAAAAGCGAAATGCCAGTAGTTCCAGATATCAACGTCGATTGTCTGTGTTGTGTTTGTAAGTAACATGATAATGTTAATAATCAATCCGATTGGGATGATCAACAGACCTACTGTTGTTCCCATAGCGATAGCTGCTGCAGCTGGCCATCCTACGTCTACTGTTGTAAGTGATAAATGGAATCTTGTTGCCATCTGCTGTACAGCTGGTGCAAGATATGTACCGATCAATCCTACTGCAAGGTTTAATCCGATGAAACCTACACCTACTGTAAGACCACCTCTTAAAGCTTTACCAAATTTAGCCCCTAAAATAACTCCGAAAATTGTTAAAATGATTGGCATCATGACGCTTGCGCCTAAGCCATTAATATAACTGAAAAAATCAATAACTGCCTGCATGATTTTTCTCCCTTCTTATCTCTCTTTTTCTGATAGTTTTTCTTATTTATTCATCTGTTCTTCAACGTCACTGAATAATTTATCTGCTCCAACACCAGTTAATAATGGAAGTCCTGGTAATACTGGGCAAGGCATGTTTGCTCCAACTACTGTTGTTGCGATCGCGAAGTCAGCACTCTTACCTTTTTCAGCAAGTTCTGATACCTGACACTGTTCGATCTGATATTTTCCTGAATATCCATGTTCATCCAGATATGCTGATACCTTCTGATTTGCCACTGTTGATGTTGCTACTCCTGATCCACACGCAATAATAATTCTTTTCATATTAATTTCTCCTTTCTATGTATGCGTTTTCTCATTTTTCTCTATCAATAAAGTCATTATTTCTCTACCAGAGCTGTCATAACCTCATTAATCTTGTCCTGATCTTTTGCCAGAATTTCTTTCAATGTATTCTGATCCTGACAAAGACTTATTAATTTCTGCAGCATTCCCATCTGATCTTCTTTATGTTTGATGGAAAGCATAAATAATAATGAAACTTCTGTTGTCTCTCCTTCCATTCCCATAACATTAAATGTTACTGGTTTGTCTAAGATTCCCAGACAAACTGCTGCATTGTTTACATGTTCTGGATCAGTATGCGGAATTGCTACATTGATCTCTCCTACAGGAAGTCCTGTTGGATAAATACTTTCTCTTTTTACAATTGCATCTGCAAAAGTATCTTTTACATACCCTTCTTCTTCCAGTGCAGATGCCATCTGCTTAATTACTTCCTTGTCGTTGTCTCCTGATAAAGTAACTGCCAAATAACTTTTTTCTTTGTTACTTATTATCTTGTCCATTTTAAGCTCTCCTTTTTATTTATATTTTTTGTTTCTGAAAACTGTTGATCATGTCTAAAACTGCCTGCTCATCTGGGAGCGAGTCAAATTTATTCATGTTGTTTTCATCTCCAAAAATTTTCATCATATCATAAATGGCCTGATTGATACTTTCTGCACTTTTAATGCTCATTCCTATGACGTATCTGACCGGGTCATTATAAACACTTCCAAATTCAATCGGTGTCTTCAATCTGACAAGTGAAGCCGCCTCCTTGATCGCACCTTTGCTGCAATCTGCATGAGGAAGTGCCATTCCCTTACAAACAACAATGTATGGTCCATGTTTTTTTACACTGCTTACCATTTCTTCAACGTATTGTTCTGTTACTGTGTTTGTATCATAAAGAAGTTTTCCCGCACATCTTATGGCATCTTCCCAGTCTTTTGCCGGATAATCCATTTCAATGCGTTCCTTGGATAACAGATTGTAAAAAGCTCCTTGAATATCTTTTTGAGGATTTTGTTTTATCACTCTGTTTTCCTGTTCTTCTATCTCTTCCTGCTCTTTTTCTTTCAATTCAAATACTTTTTGCTGTATTGTAAGAATATCCTGATCATCAAGCATTGGGCTTCTCACTGCCACATTTGGCAGTTTCGAATTCGGTAATGGAATAGTTGAAATTATCATCCTCGCGCCAGACTGCTCGATCTCATTCATATTGTGATGAGATGATACACTGACAATATCTATGATATTTTCTAATATCTTAAGTTTTGCCAACATAAACTGAACAGTTCCTCTTCCTGTCGCACAAACAAGTGCTACCGGAATTTTCTTATTTTTATTACTTTGTATCTTTTCTTTTTCTATCACTGATGCAAAATACAAAACAAGAAACATCACTTCATCTTCTCTAAATTTCTTTCCGATAAAGTTCTCTAAATTTTCAAGTTCTTTATGTACAATCTGAAGGATTTCAGGATAATCATTGATAATCTCATCTTTAAATGGATTTACAAGAACTTCTCCATTCATAACTCTGTAAACTGCAGATTTCATATGTGCAACCATCAGATCATACAGTCCAAAATCCAGATAAAAATCGATTCCTAACTGACCTGAGATCAAATGAATTGCTTCTGCGATCATCACATTGATATCTAATGAGGTTGCACTGTTTCGCTCACCTTTTAAATATCTTTTTCCTCTAAGATGTTTTGTGAACATCAAAATTTCTTCTTCTGTTATCTTTACATCATATTTTCTTCCAATTTTATTTAAAACAGATTTGCTGAAAGGATATTTTGAACTGATCTCTATTTCTTCTTTTAATTCATCATTAAAACTTATAAGATATTTACCCTGATCTAATCGATTCAAAATGATCATCAATTCAATGCCTGCTTCATAAAACGAATAGTCTTCCAGGATAACACCTGTCTCTTCTTCCTCTTCCAGCAGAATATTCTTAAGATTTTCAAAAGAGTTCATTGTATCGAGTTGCTTTAAAAGCAACCACCAATATACATTCAACGTATATCCGTTTTGATAATATTCTTCACTGTTAACTTCCATAAGTTTCAGAATATTTTCACGGATCTGTGTCTCTGTTGCATCGATCACATATCCAACATGTGGTTTTGCTTTTAAAGTCATTTCCCTGTCTTCAAACCAGCTTTTCAACTCCTGAAGATCATTTAAAATTGTATTTCTGCTGACTCCAATTTCATTTTTAAGCATATCCACTGTGATGTATTCTCTGCCGTTTAAAAGTATCAAGGCTAAAATTGTATGTCTCTCATTTTTTGTCATGGTGTAAGAATAGAAATTATAATTTTGAATAAATTTTTCAAACTCTTTCACAGCGATTTGGTCTTTATCTTCGATACTCAGTTCTCCTTCGCTATTCTCAAAGATTGTTGGTAATCCAGCTTCCATAAGATCATCATTGATACTCTTAATTGCTAATCTTATAGAGCGCTCCTGAACATTATATTTATCTTTAAATGCTGCTACCGTTGATTTATCATTCCAAATCAGCTCGCTGAATATTTTATTCTCTCTTCGGTTCATCTTATCACCCATTTCCCTTCGACTTGTTTTTATTATAATTTCTGATTGGATCTATTTGAAGTCCAAGTTAACGTCAAACGTTTTTATCAATTTGTACTAATTCTACGATTTATTATCTTATTTTTTGTATCTTTCTACCAACAAACGTCCAATTTACGTGGTTTGTGTTTTATTTTTTATTGTTTTAAATAGTACAAAACGATAAAATATATTGATTTTTTTGCAAAAAATAATTGCCAGATTTTGAAAAAAATCTGACAATTATCATACTTTATAATTTAATTTTCTTCATATATCAACAGCTTTAGCTGCTCAATTAATCTTTTGTAAATTACTGCTGAAATGCATTCAGTAAGTTAGGGATCATCTGTTTCTTACGTGACATAACTCCTGGTAATACTGCAATCTTATCTTCTGGTGTTACATCAAATCCACGCTCGATCACACCTTCTGCATCTGGTCCGCAGATTAATAGATGTGTTGTCTCTTCTAAGATATTTGTTAACATAAAGAATACATAGTCAAGTCCCTGTTCTTCTTTTACGGAATCCATATACTCAAGGATTGGTGCTTTGATATCATCTAATTCACCCTGATCCATAGATGTAATCTGTCCAACACCGAAGTTAATTGTATCAGCGTTGAATTTCTTGTAATCCATATAGAAAATTTCGTTTGGAGTCTTACCACTTAAATCACTTCCTGCACGGAACATAGCTTTTGCATGCTCTTCTACATCAACACCTGCGATAGCAGCTAACTCTCTTGCGATCTGCTCATCAACTGGTGTGCAAGTTGGTGAACGGAACATTAATGTATCAGAAAGGATTGCTGAACACATTAATCCAGCCATCTCTTTTGTGATCTCGATTCCCTGTTCACGATACATCTGAGCAATAATTGTTCCTGTACATCCAACTGGCTGGTTTCTGAAGTATACAGGTGAAACTGTTTCCACACTTCCGATTCTGTGATGATCGATGATCTCCATGATCTCGCATTCTTCTAATCCTTCGACAGCCTGGGATACTTCGTTGTGGTCAACTAAGATTACCTGTTTCTTGCTGAATTCTAAAATACGACGTCTGGAAATAAATCCTACGAATTCATTATCTGAATTCAATACAGGGAAATAACGGAAACGTTTCTTTGTCATCTCTTCTTTGACATCATCGATATAATCTGTTTCATTAAATGATACAATCGTATCTGTTGCCATAATGTAAGATACTGGCATAGCCTGGCAGATTAAACGGCTTGCTGTAAATGTATCGTATGGTGTTGTGATGATTCTGCAATTTTTTTCTTTGGCAAGTTCTAATACTTTATCACTTACTTCTGTTCCCATACATACAACGATACACTGTACTCCTGTCTGAAGTGCACCGATCTGTGCATCTTCACGGTTTGCAACGATCACTGTATCTTTCGCTGTTACAAACTCTTCCATTGTGTCAACACTTGCTGCAGATACTGTTAATTTACCTTCTGTGATATATCCTTCAATATCTCCTGTCTGAAGTGTTCCATCTAATGTTTCAACTACATTCTTGTATGGTGTTTTTGATTTCGCAAGAATCTCATTATCATAAACATCCATGTCTGCTTTTAAAACATCACTGATAGATACAAGTCCGATCATTTTCTTTCCATCTAATACTGGAAGAGATACAATCTTCTCTGTCTGCATCATCTCTCGTACAGATTTCAGTGAATCTGTTGGTTTTGCCCCTTTAACAGAATTTAGGTTAACATCTGTAAGTCTTGGTCTTACATCACTAACATATTTAGGATCTTTGATTCCAAATGTATCGAGAACATATCTTGTTTCACCATTGATATTTCCGGCACGATATGCTTCGTATCCATTCCCTTCCACCTGATTTTTAAGATTTGCATATGCGATCGCAGAACAGATAGAATCTGTATCTGGATTGCGATGTCCAATTACATATACTTTTTTCATTGTTCCTCCTTCTTTCTTGGCAGCCTTATTGTGAATGTCGTATACTCATTCTGGCTGGTTGCTTTAATAGTTCCATCATGAAGCTCGATGATCTCTTTGGCAATAGCAAGTCCAAGACCTGCACCACCTGTTTCGGATGATCTCGCTTCATCTAATCTGTAAAATTTCTCAAACAGGTTGTTTAATTGATGTTCTGGTATCGTCTTGCCCTGATTCCTTACAATAACATCTGCCTCATCTCCATCGATCATCCCATAAACCTCGATCAGAGAATTTGGATAGCAGTATGAAACTGCATTCCGAAGCAGATTCTCAAAAACCCTGGCAAGTCTGTCCGGATCACCATAAATTAAAATTTTATCATCTACCTCTATCTTCCACTCTAATCCTTTCTGCTTAAATACCGCAGCAAAAGAATCCATCACTTGTTCAAGTAGAACATAAAGATAAAATTCCTTCTTATCCAATGTGATATTCTGAAGATTATATCTTGTAATCTCAAAAAATTCATTGATCAGTTCGCCCAGTCGTTTCGCTTTCTCAAGTGAAATTCCGGTATATTTTGCTCTCTGTTCCACCGGCATATCCGGTG
Organism: Anaerostipes amylophilus; assembly: GCF_025567365.1. Lineage (NCBI taxonomy): Bacteria > Bacillati > Bacillota > Clostridia > Lachnospirales > Lachnospiraceae > Anaerostipes > Anaerostipes amylophilus. Next base: position 303,764 of record NZ_JAOQJG010000001.1, read on the forward strand.
CTTCATTGAGCAAGGATAAATATGCAATAATTGAAGTCAGCGGTGTCTTAAGATCATGAGCAAGATATACGATAATATCATTCTTCCTTTGCTCACTTTCCTCTGCGATCCGTCGCTGCTCTTTCAATGTTCCTTTGATCTCATTTAACTTATTCTCCAGTGGATTCAATTCTGGAGGGAGTAAAATATGATCTTTGGACTCATTTAAGATCATCTGAATACCGCTTTCAACCTGTTTTAGATAAGTTGTAAATTTTGACATACCCAGATAAAAGCTTAACAAAAGTAACAGAAAAAATCCAGCACCAATGATCATTGTTTTATTCTGCATAAAGATCAGACGATATATACGGATTGCTTCTATCTCATCCATGCCAAGCCGTTCAAATATATAAACAACCGTTTTGGCAAACGGATCCTGAAACACCCCATCTACAAAAATATCAAGTATAAAATATCCGATAAATGCAACAATAAGGCTGATTCCCAGTGTCTGCAATATAATCCTTATCTTTAAACTTCTGTATTTACTCCTCAACTTTGTATCCAACTCCCCAAACTGTCTTGATCAGCTCTTTGTGTCCCATGACATCTCCAAGTTTCTCCCTGAGATGTCTGATATGTACCATAACTGTGTTGTTATTGTTCTTAAAATATTTTTCTTTCCACACCTGCTCAAACAGATTCTCGGAGCTTATTACTTTGCCTCTGTTCTGAGTCAGGATCCAAAGTATAGAAAATTCCAATGGAGTTAGTGTAATTTCTTCTTCTCCATAAGTGCACTGATGTGTCGCACGATTCAGAATAAGTCCTGAAATCTCCAAAGTATCTTCCTGATCAGATCCAGAACCATCGTTATATCTTGTAAATCTTCGTAGCTGTGCTTTTACTCTCGCCATAAGTTCAAGAGGTTCAAATGGCTTCTCAATATAATCATCAGCTCCTAATGTCAATCCATTGATCTTATCCATGGATGATACTCTTGCAGTCAGCATAATAACTGGAAAATTGTGCTTTAATCGGATCTGTTTTAAGATTTCAAATCCATCAATATCCGGCAACATCACATCAAGGATCGCCAGATCAATATTCTCGTGCTCTACACATGCAAGTGCATCTTTTCCATTGTAAAATTTAAATACATTATAATCTTCATTCTTTAAATATAATTCAATAAAGTCAGCAATTTCTTTTTCGTCATCTACTACTAATACTGTTGACTGTCTCATCTGCTTCCTCCTTGTTTACTCTTTACCCCCAGGGATCACCTGAAATCTGTGGCCTGTTTCTTCCTCTTCCAGTTCTTCTCTTGTATGACCTTTTAGTGCATATACAGGAACTGTCTTATAAAGTTTAAGAATCAGGTCACAAAGGGTTCTCTGTTCTTCTCTTGCATTATCTTCTAACAAGCCTGTATACGCCTCTGTAATTTCCGTATATGTTACTCCGTTTTGAATCTTTACAACCAGTGATTTTACGATCATCATAGCCTGATACTGATCATCCTCTATATTCTGCATGACAAAATCAAATAACTCTGGAATACCACTCCAATTTCCAACTCCATTTGACAAGGCTAATTCTTTGTACTGATCTTCACTGTAAATCTTCCAGGAAATATCTTTGTTAATGGTCCATTTGATAAACACATCATTCCTGTCATCCACCTCTCTGCTTGCATAGATCAGTCTTAAATTCGTCTGATTTCTCAATAAGATACCAGACTGCCAGAATACAACTCTGTGCATCACAAATTCTTCCAACTCATCATATGTCATATCTTCTATCATGTTATCCCTGATGATCTCACAACATTCATAAATATCCAGAATACCATATAAAAATAACATTCCAAATAAAATATTCTCAAGTCTTGTGTATTCTTCCATCTGAGCCTGTGTCCGATGACTCTTAAGCGAAAAGAAAAATTTGTCTTTTGCCTCCATATTAATATAGATCGTATCATCTTCATAAGAGAGAAATCCAAGAAAATGCAACTGTTCCAGTTCTCTTAAATACATCTGCGCGATCAGGCTTTCTCCTTCCATCTCCCAGCACTGTAATAAAAATTCAATTGCTTCCTGTTGCAGCATCTTCATCACAAGCTGTGGTCTATCATAAAGTTTCTCTGCAACTTTAGCTGCCAGAGATATCTCTGCTTCTCCATCATTAAAAGGGGCACCGAGTCTCTCGCACACAACCATAAGGTTCACCTGCGGATTCGTTGCGAGTTCTTCTACAAATGTTCTTCCTGATGCTTTTATCAATGACATATCTATCCTGCCCTCCTTCGTTTCAATCTTATAAAGTATATCTTATCAGACCCCTCCCGTCCAGTGGGACATTTAAAAAGATTTCTTTAAAATAACTCTCTGATCTTATCAATCTTTTCTTTCGTCATGCGATATCCCATATCATATGTCTGCTTCAATACATCAATATCCTTTTCCAGACTTTCAATTGGATATTCTGGCCTTAAGATTACTGCTTTTCCTTCTTGTTCGAGTTTCTCACAATATCTTACTGTTTTGTTATATTCGATATGTCTCTTCATTAAAAGTTCCGGCAAATGTGGATATTTTCTCTTCAGTAGTTTCGCTGTGATCTTATGGCTTCTGCTTAGTTCTTTTCTATATCCTTCAGGTCTAGTTAATACGATCAGATTCTTCTCATTGCCATCTTTGATTGACTTTCTGATCGGGATCGGATCTGCCAGTCCTCCATCATAATATGGCTTTCCATCAACATAAATCGCTGGAAATACAAGTGGTATCGCACATGTTGCACGAAGCATCATACACTTTTTGTCTAATTTCATTCCATCTTTATATTCTACTTTTCCTGTCCATGCATTGGTCACTCCAACTCGGATTCTTCCTTCGTATTCATAAAATGTCTTCCAGTCAAATGGATATAACTTATTCGGAATCGTATCATATACAAAATCAAGTCCAAATAGACTTTTATCTTTTAATAAATTTCCTGCTCCTAAATATCGTTTATCATTTCTATGATTCATAAGAATCTTTAAATTACGTTCTTTTTGTTTTGAAATATATGAAAATCCATCACAAATCCCCGCTGATACACCGATCATATATGGAAACATGATATCTTCATCTAACAATGCATCCATCACTCCGGCACTGAAGATTGGACGGAATGTTCCGCCTTCTAAAATAATACCTGGCATGTTATGTCCTCCCATCAAGTAAAAAATATCACTTTATCTCTCCTAAATTTTATAATAAGTGACACTTGTTAAATATTATATCACGTTTTCATAATAGAATGTTACATTTACTCAAAGAAATTATGAAAAGAATTCGAATTTTGTGTGAACAAAAAATAACCTTTTTTGTTGATATATCGTGCCCTCGATGGTACAATGTTGATGTAACTGAAATGGGAGCTTAAAAGGTGATACCTTAGCTGAGAGGAAACTTACGTTTCGACCATGGACCTGATACGGGTAATGCCGTCGTAGGGATTTGGATGCTATGAATACAAGACGAACTGTAAACGGGCATCAGAATGTACCTTTAGTTTGTCTTTTTTTATCTCAACATATCTATTTTAGATTTTGACGATAAAATTATAATTTAAACCGAATAAAGTCTCCCAAAATTTTATATTTTGGAGGTATACATTTTATGAATTACACAACTCAGATGAATGCAGCAAGGCAGGGAATTATAACAAAAGAAATGGAGGCTGTTGCTACTTATGAAGGAATTGATGTGAAAGATCTTATGGCTGAAGTTGCAGCTGGCACGATCGTTATTCCTGCCAACAAGAACCATAAGTGTTTAAAACCTTTTGGTATCGGAAATTCCTTAAAGACAAAGATCAATGTAAACCTTGGTACATCCAGAGACTGTTTAAACTTAGATGTTGAGATGGAAAAAGTAAATAAAGCTGTTGAGATGGGTGCTGAAGCGATCATGGATCTTTCTTCTTTTGGACATACTCACGTATTTCGTAAAAAACTTGTCAATGAATGTCCTGCGATTCTTGGTACAGTTCCTATCTATGATGCGATCGTTTATTACAATAAAGCACTCAAAGACATCACATCTCGTGAATGGATCGACGTTTTCAAGATGCATGCCGAAGATGGCGTTGATTTTATGACGATCCACTGTGGAATCAATCGTAACACTGCAGATCGTTTCAAAGCGATGAAGCGTAAGATGAACATTGTTTCCCGTGGTGGTTCCTTAATCTTCGCATGGATGGAAGCAACTGGTAATGAAAACCCATTCTTCGAATATTATGACGAAATCCTCGATATCTGTAATGAATATGACGTAACTTTAAGCCTTGGTGATGCATGCCGTCCTGGATGCCTTGCTGATGCGAGTGATATTTCACAGATCGAGGAACTGGTAACACTTGGTGAATTGACTGCACGTGCATGGAAAAAGGATGTTCAGGTTATGATCGAAGGTCCTGGACATATGCCAATGGATCAGATTCAGGCGAATATGAAGATTCAGCAGACGATCTGTCATGGAGCTCCATTTTATGTACTCGGACCTCTTGTTACAGATATCGCTCCTGGATATGACCATATTACTTCTGCAATCGGTGGTGCGATCGCCGCTGCATCTGGAGCAAGCTTTTTATGCTATGTAACTCCTGCAGAACATTTACGTCTGCCTAATGTTGACGATGTAAAAGAAGGAATCATGGCTTCTAAGATCGCAGCTCATGCAGCAGATATCGCCAAAGGTGTAAAAGGTGCCATGGACTGGGATAACCAGATGGCAGCTGCCAGACAGAAACTTGACTGGGAAAAACAGTTCGAACTTGCTCTTGACCCTGAAAAGGCAAGAAGATATCGTGCAGAATCTACTCCTGAAAGAGAGGATACCTGTACAATGTGCGGAAAGATGTGTTCCGTACGTAACATGAATGCCGTCCTTGCCGGAGAAGATGTGGACGTCATCTAATACTTTTAAGCATCCAGACTGTTTTTATTTTAGACCTCCGGCACATGTCAGATTCTATTTTTCGTATCTGAATATATATATGAAAGAAGGTACTTTATATTATGAGTAATGAAAGAAATGGCTTCTCCAGCCGCTTAGGATTCGTCCTCGCAACGGCCGGATCTGCCGTAGGTCTTGGAAACATCTGGAGATTTCCATACCTCGCTGCCAAATATGGTGGAGGAACTTTTTTATTGACTTATTTAATCCTTACTTTAACGTTTGGATTTTCATTAATGATCACTGAAGTTGCATTAGGAAGAAGAGCTGGAACCAGTGCGATCCGTGCATTCGGACATTTCAATAAGAAATACACATTTATCGGTTATCTTACAACACTGATCCCATTTATCATTTTCCCTTATTATTGTGTGATCGGTGGATGGGTAACAAAATATGCACTTGTTTCTATTCAAGGTGGTATCCACGATGCTGCTTCTGATACATTTTTTACAGGATTTATCAGTAAATCTGCAGAGCCTATGATCTATGTTCTTGTATTTTTGATCGTTACTACTTTAGTTGTTGCTGGTGGTGTCAAAGGTGGTATTGAACGTGTCAGCACGATTATGATGCCGGTACTGATCGTCTTACTGATCGGTGTATCCGTATTCTGTATTACAAGACCAGGTGCTATGACCGGAGTTGCATATTATATCAAACCAAACTTAAAAGATTTCAGTCCAACAACGATCTTAGCGGCACTTGGACAGCTGTTTTACTCTATGTCACTTGCCATGGGTATCATGGTAACCTTTGGTTCTTACATGCCAAAGAAATCCAATCTTGAAAAATCTGTAACACAGGTTGAGATCTTTGATACCGGAGTTGCTTTCCTTGCAGGACTTATGATCGTTCCAGCTGTATTTATATTCTCTAACGGAGATTCTTCTATGCTTGCGAAAGGACCATCTTTAATGTTCGTTATGCTTCCTAAAGTATTTAACAGCATGGCATTTTCAAGCATTATCGCAGCTGTATTCTTTATTTTAGTGTTACTTGCAGCACTTACTTCTTCCATTTCGCTGCTTGAGACACTCGTCGCAGTACTGATGGATAAGTTCCATATGAAACGTGGTACTGCCTGCATTACGATGTTTATTGTTGCTCTGTTACTAGCAGTTCCATCTTCTTTAGGATTTGGAGCATGGAGCAATATTACGATCCTTGGATTTGATTTCCTTGATTTCTTTGATTTTATCAGTAATAGTGTATTAATGCCGATCGCTGCATTCTTAACATGTATCTTTGTTGGTTATATCATCAAACCAAAAGAGATCATTGATGAAGTTGAAAGTTCTGGAGAATTTAAGAGAAAACCTTTATTCCTTGTTATGGTTAAGTATATCGCACCTATTTGCATTGTTGCTATTTTGGTGTTCTCTGTACTTGAAGGACTTGGATTTATCACAGTCTAAAAAAATAAATACCTCATGGAAACGCGCTCATACGGTTTCCATGAGGTATTTATTTTTTCCTGGAGGTCACTGGCGAAATTTATGTGTTGTTTGATAAGATTTTTACTTCTTAAAAATTATTTATGCTTTTTCCATCCATTTCATCGCAACATCTTTCCAGAAATTCCTGTATCATCAATGTTTTATCCACAAAGTAATAGTTTTCTTGTATTAATTTAGGAAAACTATTGGTCCCTATAGGTATGGCTTTTTATTCTACCGGATGTAAATTCTTCAATGAAATGTCCATAATAGGCGCTGAATGTGTTAACGCTCCACAAGATACATAGTCAACCCCAATCTCACGGATCGTCTTTAAACGTTCTTTTGTAACGTTTCCGGAACACTCTGTCTCGGCTCTTCCGTCGATCAGTTTGACTGCTTCTTTCATTGTGTCATCATCCATGTTATCTAACATGATGATATCTGCTCCTGCTTCTACGGCTTCTTTTACCATGTCAAGATTCTCTGTCTCTACTTCGATCTTTCTGACAAATGGTGCATAGTCTTTCGCCATAGCAACCGCTTCTTTGATTCCACCTGCTGCTCCGATATGGTTATCTTTCAGCATAACTCCATCAGATAAGTTATAGCGGTGATTATGTCCTCCACCAACTGTGACTGCGTATTTTTCAAATGGACGCATATTTGGTGTTGTCTTTCTTGTATCTAATAACTTTGTTTTATATCCTTCTAATTCTTTAGCTAATTCACTTGTCATTGTTGCGATACCACTCATTCTCTGTAAGTAGTTTAATGCAACACGTTCTCCAGATAAAAGGGCACGGATATCTCCTTTGACAACTCCCATCAGCTGTCCTTTGGTTACTTGATCTCCGTCTTTTAATTCTGTCTCAAAAACAACAGTATCATCTAAAAGTTTAAAAACTCTCTCAAATACTTCTAATCCACAGATGATCCCATCCTGCTTACAGATTAAATTCACTTCTCCCTGTTTTGGTTCTGGCATCACTGCGTTTGTGCTGACATCTTCCTGTGTGATATCTTCTTTTAATGCATTCATCAGATATTCATCGATGTTAATTTTCATCGTTACACCACTGATCATAAAAACTTCTGTCCTTTCGTTTGATTTCATCAAGAACAAGCTGTTCATTCTCTTTTTCACGCTGTTCTTCATTCTTATACTGACTTAAATCTACTTCGACTGTCTCGGCTTTTGATGGATGTTCTGTGATGTCTTTCGCTGCTGCCTTGGCAAATACAAGTGATTCCAGTAAAGAGTTACTTGCCAGACGGTTTCTTCCATGAACTCCATTACAACTTGTCTCACCAACTGCATATAAATGATCCATAGATGTCTTACTGTCTAAATTAACCTTAATTCCACCCATAAAATAATGTTGTGCTGGTGTTACTGGAATTGGTTCTTTCGTCATATCATATCCTTCATCTAAACACTGTTTGTAGATATTAGGAAATCTATGTTTGATCCTCTCTCCGTCTAAATGTGTCACTGTAAGATACACATGATCGCTTCCGTCTTTCTTCATCTGTTTACAGATCTCACCTGTTACAACATCTCTTGGCTGTAATTCATCTGTAAAACGTTCTCCATCTTTATTTAACAGGTAAGCCCCTTCTCCTCTGACTGATTCAGAGATTAAGAATCTTCTTCCTGGCTTCTTTGAATAAAATGTTGTTGGATGGATCTGGATATAGTTAATATTCTCCAGTGTCACATTATGACGCAGACAAATAGCCAGACTGTCTGCTGTCAGATGTCTGAAGTTTGTGGAATGTTTAAATAATCCTCCCAGTCCTCCAGTTGCAAGAACTGTATCTGGAGCTTCGATCGTATCGAAATTACCATCTTGATCTTTATATACGATACCTTTACATTCTCCATCTTTCTCAATGATATCGATCATCATACAGTTTTCCATGATCGTGATATTATCGCGTTTCTTTGCCTCTTCGTATAAATGGCTTGTGATCTCTTTTCCTGTCAGGTCTTCGTGATGAAGTATGCGGAATGTAGAATGTCCACCTTCTCTTGTAAATTCGATCTCTCCATCTTTCAGGTCAAATCTTACACCAAAATCTTTCAGATCCTGAATGATCTGTGGTGATTCTTTGATCATCTTCTCGACGGCACCTTTGTCGTTCTCATAATGTCCGGCCTTCATAGTGTCTTCGAAATAAGAATCATAGTCTTCTGGATTCTTCAATGCAGAGATTCCACCCTGCGCTAAGAAGGAGTCACTCTCCTCAACTGTCTTCTTAGTAATAACGATTACTTTGTAATCCTGTGGAAGAAATAATGCATTAAATAGTCCTGCCGCACCGCTTCCTACAATGATCACATCTGCTGTTTTCATAATTCTCTTTGTCCCTTTCTTGTCTTACTGTGCGATTCTTAACATCTCGTCTAATGCTTTCTTAGCATTTAATCGCAGATCTTCTGGTAATTCTACCTGATTCTTCATGTCTCTTAATGTGTCTCTTACATTCTCTAAACTGATACGCTTCATATTTGGGCAGAACTGACGATGTCCTACAGAGTAGAATGTCTTTCCTGGATTCTTCTGTTTTAATTCATATAAAACACCCATCTCTGTACAAATGATAAATACGTCCTTATCAGATGCTGTTGCGTAATCAATGATTCCTGATGTACTTCCTACATAATCTCCTAAAGCAACAACGTCTGGTGTACATTCTGGATGTACTAAAACTTCTGCTTCTGGATGTACTTCTTTGGCTTTCTTGACATTCTCAGCTGTGATACTTCTATGTACATGGCAGAATCCATCATTGTAAATGAAGTTCTTCTCTGGAAGTTTGCTTCCGATATAACGTCCAAGATTCTCATCTGGTACGAAGAAAATATTCTTCTGTGGAAGTGCTGTTACAACTTTCAGTGCATTGGATGAAGTTACACAGACATCAGAATGTGCTTTGATCTCTGCTGTAGAGTTAATATAACAGACAACAGCAAGATCCTCATATTTTTTACGCATCTCTTCAATCTTCTCTACATCAACCATATGAGCCATTGGACAATCTGCCTTCTGGTCTGGCATGATAACTGTTCGGTCTGGATTTAAGATCTTGGCACTCTCACCCATGAAATTTACTCCTGCAAAACAGATCACATCTTTAGATTCTTTTAATGCAACCTTTGCAAGGTAGTAAGAATCACCAACATAATCAGCAATCTCCTGAACCGCATCGTCTACATAATAATGTGCTAGTAAAACAGCATTTCTTTCTTTTTTTAATTGTTCAATCTCTTTTTTTAAATTTTCCATCTTTCTCTCCTTGTTATTAAACTTAAATATACCACGAGAAATACGTTGATTCAAGTATTTATCGCAAAGTACGAGCAGAACATTTGTAAAATTGTGATTGAACTAAATCGCTGTGATCGGTGGACACTCCTTTCAGAACGTGCTCTGGAATTATTGAAAGAATACTGGAAAAGTTATCCGATAAAAAGAGACCATCTGTTTGTTTCTTTGGATGTTCCTCATGATCCATTAAAAATAAGATAAGAATATAACAAATACCAGCCCTGAAATTACTTCTGTTGAAGTTGTTTCATGACTGGTATTTTAGATTCTTTTTAATGAATTTTCCTTAATTGCCTATTAGAACCTTTTTCCCTTCAAATGCAAATCCGTAATGTCTGATATTTACCTTTGATATTTCCATGTAACATTGCTTTGATAAATGCATTATAGTTTGATCCTGTATACTGAAACCATCCAGCAAACATCTCTGAGAACATACCATTTAACATACACACTGTATAGTGGTTTCGATAGACTTCTGTTTTATGTGACTGAAATAAGATAACAAGAAATATTTCAGTTACATATACGAAAGACTACCGTCGCAAATCATAATTTAGTAATTTTCTTCATGTACCTCAAAATAGCTCTGTGGATGTGCACATACAGGACATACTTCTGGAGCTTTCGTTCCAACTACGATATGTCCGCAATTGCGACATTCCCATACTTTTACTTCACTCTTTTCAAATACCTGTGAAGTCTCAATATTCTTAAGAAGCGCACGATATCTTTCTTCATGATGTTTCTCAATCTCTCCAACTGCTCTGAATTTGGCAGCTAATTCAGGGAATCCTTCTTCTTCTGCAGTTTTTGCAAATCCTTCATACATATCTGTCCACTCGTAATTTTCCCCTTCTGCAGCTGAGGCAAGATTTTCTTTTGTATCTCCGATTCCTGCTAATTCTTTAAACCACATCTTGGCATGTTCTTTTTCGTTATTCGCTGTCTTAAGAAATAGTGCAGACATCTGCTCATATCCTTCTTTCTTTGCAACAGATGCGAAATAAGTATACTTATTTCTTGCCTGTGATTCTCCTGAAAATGCTTCTAATAAATTCTTCTCTGTCTGTGTTCCTGCATATTTATTAACTCCCATGCTTGTTTCCTCCTTAATGGTTCATTTAAATTACTCTATATTTCCCCAAAATTTATGATTTCTATTCATTAGATTTCCATAATCCATGCAGATTACAATATTCATATGCGGCTACAAATTCATCCCCGTCAGCTAAAGTAAATACTGCCTCTGGTTTATCTCCTGGTGCAAATTTATGCAACTGCCCACCATTCTTTGTTTCAATATATACACCCATAATATAATGCTCTGGAAGCATTGGGTGCTCTACGGAAGATACAGCTACTGTGATCTTATTTCCATCCTGTGTAACGACTGGTACATGTTTTTCAACTGCTGCATCGGTTGTATTTGCCTTTAAACTTCTTAAATTCTCTACGGAGCTTCCTGCTCCAAATAATTCTAATAATACAGTTCTGTCTTCTGAACGATAAAATTTAGCCATAACTTCTTCCCCCTTCTATTACAATATATCTATAAAAACTATTCTTCTGAAAACTGATCTTTCCCTACAAAACATAATGGACATTCAAAATCTTCTGGGACATCTTCCCATTTTGTTCCTGGAGCGATTCCTCCTTCTGGATATCCTTTTTCTTCATCATATTCCCATCCACATACATCACATACGTATTTCATAGATTTGTCCTCCTTGTTTATAAATTAGTAATGATTACTGTTATTATGTTTATATAATAATATATGCGAGAAAAAATGTCAATAAAAATTTTAATTTTGTGTGTATGGAGAATAGTATTGGATAGGAATTAAGGTTTTCTTGTTATCTTATTTCAGTCACATATACGAAAGACTACCATCGCAAATCAAAATTTCACCTTTTCTTAATACTCGATACGCATTATCAAAAAAGTCTTGTGGATTAGGGTAATGATGAAAACTATTTGTAGATCATTTCTGGTGTTAGATCTAATCCTGTATATAGTTTATCTGGATATTTTTCGCATAGGATTTCAATCATTGGTCCTGTTCCACAGCCACAGTCAAGGACATCATTGAATTTTTTGTTTTTTAATTCTTTTAAAACTTTTGGATAATCATATTTACACATTTCATAAATTCCTGATTTACCAGAATCGTAGATTTTTGCTGCTTTTGTGAATTCCTTAATGGACATTTAATAGTAACCTCTTGTATAATACTAATATATAATTATCAATATACAAAGTTACTGAACATTCAAACAATAAGGAGGTAACAATTATGGCAGGTAAGATTACAAAAGTATTTAACGCAGCCGATCAGATTCAAGCCGAGGTGATTCATGATCATTTAAAGCAAAATGGAATTGAAAGCATCTCCAAACAGCCTGGAACAGGAGAATATATGAACATTGCGATGGGGTATTCTGTTTATGGAACGGATATTTATGTCCGGGAAGATCAGAAAGCGAAAGCTGAAGCTTTGATCAATGAATTATTGTATGATAGTGACTACGACACATCAACTGATGAAGAAATTAAATTGCCTTGGTGGCAGAATAAAGCGATCGTTGCAAAATGTATTTTAGGATTTTTTGTACTTGTCATTATTGTTATGATTGCAAATCAGATTTTACAATAAAATGATAGATTTAAAAAAGAACAGATATGTTTTAGAATTTATTGAAATCCTTATGCATATCTGTTCTTTCTTATGATTCATTATTTATATTTCGTTAATTGTTGCCTTATGATCAGTCAAATTTCTGAAATACACCCTTAAGTGCCGGATATATCTTTCTAAATTGCTGATACTTTGCCTCATACTTCGCAACAAGCTCCTCGTCAGGTTCCACCGTATCCACAACTTTCACAAGCTTGTCAGCTGCTTCCTGTACGCTTTCGTATTCTCCGCATCCAACGGCTGCAAGCATTGCTCCTCCATATCCTGGACCTTCTTCGCTTTCAATCACGTCAACTTTCAGGTTCATTACATTCGCAATAATCTTCTTCCATAATGGACTCTTGGCTCCGCCGCCACAGATCTTTGTACGTTCAATCTTGATTCCAAGGCTTCTTGCAACTTCTAGAGAATCACGCAATCCAAATGCAACTCCTTCTAACACTGCCTGTGTCATTTCTTCTCTTGTTGTATCCATGGACATTCCAATAAATGTTGCTCTGGCTTTTGGATCGTTGTGTGGGGACCTTTCTCCCATAAGGTATGGAAGATAGAATACATGGTTTTCTCCAAGCTTTGTAATGCCTTCTTGTTCTTTGCTGTATTCTTTTGTCTTTAAGATTTCATCCATCCACCATTTGTTGCAGGACGCTGCGCTTAACATACATCCCATCAGGTGATAATATCCGTCTGCATGATCAAAGGAATGCAGGGCATTATTGGAATCTACGCCAAATGTCTTGCTGGAAATGAAGATCGTTCCAGATGTTCCAAGAGAAATGTTGCACATTCCATCTCCGACGGTTCCTGTTCCTACCGCTGCTGCCGCATTGTCTCCAGCTCCTGCGATGATCTTGACTTCTTTGGATAGCCCAAGTTCATTTGCAATATCTTCTTTTAACGTTCCGACTACTTCATAACTTTCAAATAATTTTGGAAGTTGTTCTTCACTGACTCCACAGATTTCCAGCATCTGTTTTGACCAGCATTTATTTTTGACATCTAATAATAACATTCCTGATGCATCCGAATAGTCCGTACAAAATGTTCCAGATAATTTATATGCCAGATAGTCTTTTGGCAACATGATCTTTTGGATCTTATTAAAATTGTCTGGTTCATTTTCACGCATCCACAGGATTTTTGGTGCTGTAAATCCTGCGAAAGCAATATTGGCTGTGCATTCGGATAATTTGTCTTTTCCGATCTCATTATTTAAATAATCTGTCTGTTTCTGTGTACGTCCGTCATTCCATAGGATCGCAGGACGGATCACATTATCATTTTCATCTAGGACTACGAGTCCATGCATCTGTCCTCCAAAACTGATTCCTGAAACCTGTGACTTATCGCATTCACTGATCAGTTCTTTGATTCCTTCCATTGACTGTGTGTACCAGTCTTCTGGTTTCTGCTCGGACCATCCTGGATGTGGAAAATACAAGTCATATTCTTTGGAAACGATTTTCTTGATTCCGCCTTTTTCATCCATTAATAATAATTTGACTGCAGATGTCCCGAGGTCTACACCAATATACAACATAAAAGTCCTCCTATTTTATACCCAAAATTTTTTTCATGCATTATCTTATAACAAAATTATACAATAAATTCTGCATATCTGAAATATGTATTTGTCCATTCTATCTCATTATTTTTTCTTTCTCTTTCCATCTATTACATCTTGCGTTATACTTATTTTAGTTTAAAAATTAGAAGGGAGTTTTTTCATGAAAAAACCAGCATTAGTAATTCTGGCTGCCGGTATGGGAAGCCGTTATGGAGGATTAAAACAGATGGACCCTATGGATCCGATGGGACATGCGATCATTGATTATTCAATCTATGATGCAAAACGTGCAGGATTCGGTAAGGTTGTCTTTGTCATAAAGAAAGCAATTGAGAAAGACTTTAAAGAAACTATCGGAGCACGAGTTCCAGAAGGAATGGAAGTATGTTATGCATATCAGGAAGTTGATGCATTACCAAAAGGTTACAATGTACCAGAAGGACGTGTAAAGCCTTGGGGAACTGCACATGCTGTTTTATGTGCGAAGCCATTTATCAATGAACCTTTTGCCGTGATCAATGCAGATGACTATTATGGAGTGGATGGATATAAAGTAATGGCTGATTTCCTTACAAGCCACGAAGAGGAAGACGGAAAAGCACCATTTGCAATGGTGGGATATCATCTTGGAAATACTGTGACAGAGAATGGTTATGTATCAAGAGGTGTCTGTGAAGTCGATGACAACCACCAGTTAGTTTCTATTACAGAACGAACACATATTGAAAAACGTGAGGATCACGCAGAATTTACAGAAGATGATGGAGCGACTCGGACATCACTACCATTTAATACTTTAGTATCTATGAACTTCTTTGGATTCCAGCCTATGATCATGGATGAGTTGGAAAAAGGATTTCCTGCTTTTCTTGATAAAGCGATCAAAGAAAATCCATTAAAGGGTGAATATTTTATTCCTAGTGTCGCAAGCGATTTGCTTCATAGTGGAAAAGCATCCTTAGAAGTTCTTGTATCGAAAGATCAGTGGTATGGTGTTACATATCCTGAAGATAAGCAAAGTGTCATTGATGCTTTAGCAAAATTGAGAGATGATGGGGTTTATAAGTTTTAATTTATCTTCCGTTAACGAATATAAAAATATCAGCCAGCTTCGTGTGGAATTATCTTTCCTGCCAAGCTGGCTGATATTTTAACGCTATATATTTTATTATCATTCGTATATTATTTTACCTTATAAACTTTAACACCTTTTTTCTTACCGAACTTCATTGTCTGTTTATGTGAACTAAAGAATACATCAATATGTTTTCCTTTTACTCCACCACCAACGTCTTCGGCTACATATGTTTTTCCTTTGATTTTTACTTTTGTTCCTAATTTAATCTTTCTTCTATCTACAGCAATGGTTCTTCCCTGTTTTGCTTTCTTTCCGGAAGCTGTTCTTGTTCCCCATTTTCCACTGCATTTCTTACATCCGCAGTAGGCTGTTAATTTATATTTTCCTAAATACTGTACTTTGTTACTTTTTGCTTCTGTTGAAGTTGATCCTGTAAAGATAAATCCTGATGCTACTACCAGCATTGTGATTACTACTAACAATTTCTTCTTCATGACTTTCAGCATATAAACCTCTTTCTGTGCTCAATAGTTTCTTAAACTTCGAAACATTTTTGTAACAATTTCGAAATCTATGTTTCATACTTTACTGCATATATGTAAAAATGTCAACCTTTGCATTAAAAAAAGAACAATATATTTACAATATTTGTAAGTTAGTTGTTACGAATATATTGAGGTACTTATGAACTCTATATATAATAGAGTATAGAAGCAATACAAAAAAGAAGGCATAAATTACATAAATCTATGCCTTCTCTGTATTCACATACTTCTTATAAAATGACGTCCATGACGCCATCAAGATAGATATTCTCTACATCTTCGATCAGCCCTGCATCGCATGCTTCTGTTAGTTTTGGATCGATTGGCAGTTTGCCTAGCACTGGGATATCAAATTTCTCTGAAATCTCTTCAATATGGCTGTCCCCAAATACTTTGATCTCTTTGCCACAATCTGGACATTTGATGTAACTCATATTCTCAACAAGTCCCAACACTGGTACATTCATCATATTGGCCATATTCACAGCTTTCTCTACGATCATTCCTACCAGCTCCTGTGGTGTTGCAACTACAACGATTCCATCTAATGGAATAGACTGGAACACTGTTAGCGGAACTTCTCCTGTTCCTGGTGGCATGTCTACAAACATAACGTCAATATCTTTCCATAATGTCTTACCCCAGAACTGTTTGACAACATCTGCTACAACGGGTCCTCTCCAGATAACTGGCTGTGTCTCTTCTTCTAACATCAGATTCAGAGATACAACTTCAATTCCAAAATTAGTCATTGCTGGAAGAATGATTCCTTCTGCATTACCTAGTAATCTTTCATGAAGTCCAAATGCCTGTGGGATTGATGGTCCTGTTACGTCTGCATCAAGAATTGCTGTGTGCAATCCCTTTCTCATTGCTGCTACTCCTAAAAGAGAAGTTGTCATTGATTTACCTACGCCACCTTTTCCACTGACGATACCAATAACTTTCTTTACTTTACTTTCTCTATATAATGGTTCAAGAAAATCTGTCTTCTCCTGTGTTCTGCTTGAACAGTTTGAACTACAACTGCTGCAGTCATGACTACATTCACTCATTTTTATTGTGCCTCCATAGCTTTTAAAATTTCTTTTGTGCTGGATGCGATGTCTCCGTTAAATACGGCTGATCCTGCAACGAAAACATTTGCTCCACATTCTTTTACATGTGCAATATTCTTCGCTGAAATTCCACCATCTACTTCAATATCAATATCCAGACCTTTTTCTGTGATGATTTTTCTTAATTCTTTAATCTTATCATCCATTTTATTGATATAAGACTGTCCGCCATAACCTGGGTTAACTGTCATGATCAGGACCATGTCAATATCTTCTAATACATAATCTAATGCAGATAATGGTGTTGCTGGATTTAAGGATACTCCTACCTTCAATCCTTTTGCTTTTACCTGCTGAATTGCTCTGTGAAGATGTTTTGTTGCTTCTGCATGAAGCGTGATCACATCTGCTCCAACTGCTGCAAATTCATCAATATATCTCCCTGGCTCTTCAATCATTAAATGCACATCAAATACAGCATCTGTAACTTTGCGAAGAGACTTGATCACAGGAAATCCTAATGAAATATTAGGTACAAACATTCCATCCATAACATCAATGTGTACCCATTTTGCACCTGCTTCTACAGCTTCTTTCACATCAGCTCCAAGATTTGCAAAATCTGCTGACAAAATTGATGGGGCTAAAATATAATCCATAACTCTTTTCTCCTTTACACACCTGTTTTCAACGCTCTTTTTAGTATAACGTATTGTTTGAAACAAGTCTAGTTACTATGAAAAAAAGAACCTTCTTAATTTAATAAGAAGGTCCTTTTTTATGAATTTGCTTTCTATCCTCGTTCGATGATCTTAGCCATCTGTTTCGCAACATTCCATGCATGATCTCCGATACGTTCAAAGTCTGTTAACATCTCTGAGAAAATAATACATGCCTCGTCGTTACATTCTCCTTTATTGATACGTTCCAAATGACTTTCATAGAACTCTTCTGTCTTCTGATCAATAAAGTTTTCTGAATCATGAACTTTCTGAAGCCATGCCTGTGTATCATCCGGTTTCTTGGAAATATTATGGAACATCTTTTCACAGATCATTTTCATTTCTTTCATCTGTTGTTTTGCTGAATCTGAAAAGACGATCTGTTTTTCTTCAATCAGCTTTGTGTAATCGCAAATATTAACTGCATGATCTCCAATTCGTTCAATATTGCTTGTCATATCAAGATAAGATCCAATATTTTTTGAAGCTTTTACATTCGCCTCATGTGCCATCATTTTTGCTGCCGCTCTTGAAATTTCTTTATTCAGATAATCAATATAATCTTCTCTCTTATCTACATCATCTAACGATTTGCTGCTTCCTGCTAAAAATGCATCAAAACTTTCATCTACATTAACTCTTGCCATCTCAAGCATTCTCTGAATCTCATTTCTTAGGTTCTGTAAGTTGATCGCTGATGTACCGAACGTTGCATCAACTCTTGTATCAACAGATTTGATGTATTTTAAATGTTTGTGATGTTCTTTTTCTTCCTCTTTCTCTGGAAGGATCTTTGTTGCAAGTTTTGCAAGATAATTTCCAAATGGAATCAGAAGGATTGTTGTACTGATATTAAATAATGTATGCATATTCGCAATCTGTTTTGTAATACTGCTTCCACTAAATGCTGCCACATAATCTGTGATTGGTGTGATCAGACATAGCACTGTAAAGATTGCTGTTCCAATGATATTGAAACTTAAATGGATGATCGTTGCTCTCTTTGCACTTCTCTCTGTTCCAATGGATGCTAATATTGCTGTGATACATGTACCAATATTCTGTCCAAATAATACAAATGCTGCATCATGGAAGCTGATAATTCCACTTAATGCCAGTGCCTGTAAGATACCTACAGATGCAGAAGATGACTGGATCACTGCTGTAAAGATCATACCTGCAATGATTCCGATCAATGGATTTGAGAATCTTGTCATAAGGTTGATAAATGGTGGATACTCACGAAGTGGTACCATTGCATCTCCCATCATATTCATTCCGACAAATAAGATACCAAGTCCTGCGATGATTTCCCCAACAAACTGTACTTTTTCATTCTTTGAAAATACAACAAGTGCTACACCAATAAACGCGATCAATGGTGCTAAAGCCCCAACGTCTAAAGCAATTAACTGTCCTGTAATTGTTGTACCAATATTAGCTCCCATGATGATCCATACTGCCTGATTTAATGTCATCATTCCAGAATTTACAAATCCTACGACCATAACTGTTGTCGCTGAAGATGACTGGATCACAGCTGTGATCAGAGCTCCTACGATAATTCCTAAAAATCTGTTAGATGTCAGTTTTTCCAAAATGTCTTTCATTTTATTTCCAGCAACGGATTCCAGTCCATTACTCATCATCTGCATACCATAAAGGAATAATGCTAATCCTCCTAGCAGACCTAAAATGTTTGTACTGCTCACTTTTCTTTCTCCTTTTGTTGTTTTACATTTTTTTCACTTATTTTTTACAACAGTTTTATTTTAACTTATTTTCAAGTTGAGTAGTGTTAAATCTATGTAAAATTTTAATTGCATGGACTGCGCAGCTTGAAAACTTTACCTTTGGCATCCTTTTATATCAGCTATATGGAAAAAATGCGGAGACATTCTATTGATCGTCTCCGCATTTTCTTATTGTATTTGCATTTTGTTTTCTATGAATTCTGACGAATTATTCTTCATCGTCATCATCTTCAACCCATTGAGCATATCCTGTGTTAAATGTTGATGTATTCACTTCGTCTGTCTTAGTCTCAGAAACTTCAACATTTTCCTGAGTATTTTTTTCAGTTTCTACATCTTTTTCCATTGTCTCTGATACATTTTTCTCAGACTCTTTTTCCGGATTCTTGTATTTATTGAAGATTTCCATAAATTCTTTTCCTGTGATCGTTTCACGCTTGATCAAAAACTGCGCTGCTTCGTCAAGAATGTCCATATTTTCACGAATATATGTGACTGCTTTAGCGTAAGCTTCTTTTAACATCTTCATGACAACTTCGTCAACCTTGGCTGCTGTTGTCTCTGCACAGTTCATAACGGCACGTCCGTCAAGATATCGGTTTGTGATAGATTCCAGTCCAATCAGACCAAATTCTTCTGACATACCGTACTGTGTAACCATTGCTCTCGCGATCGCTGTTGCACGTTCGATATCATTGGAAGCTCCAGTTGTGATCGTGTTGAATTTCACTTCTTCTGCAGCACGTCCACCGAAAAATGCTACAAGATCTGCTAACATCTCGTCTTTCTTATTCAGATATTTTTCTTCTTCTGGACGCTGCATTGTATATCCAAGTGCTCCCATTGTACGAGGCACGATCGTGATCTTCTGTACTGGCTCTGATTCTTTCTGTAATGCCATAACCAATGCATGTCCAACCTCATGGTATGCAACGATCTGTTTCTCTTCATCACCAAGGATTCTATCTTTCTTCTCTTTACCAGCGATGACAACTTCAACCGCCTCAAATAAATCCTTCTGTGAAACAGCTTTTCTTCCGGCTTTGACAGCTCCTAGGGCTGCTTCGTTGATCATATTTGCAAGATCAGATCCTACAGCTCCGCTTGTTGCTAATGCGATTTCTTCAAAGTCAACAGTCTCATCCATCTTAACGTCTTTGGCATGTACTTTTAATGTCTCAATTCTTCCCTTTAAGTCTGGACGTTCTACGATAACTCGACGGTCAAAACGTCCTGGACGAAGAAGGGCTTTATCCAAAACTTCTGGACGGTTTGTAGCTGCAAGGATAATGATACCTTTGGATGTATCAAAACCATCCATCTCTGCTAATAAGGCATTCAGTGTCTGTTCACGTTCGTCATTTCCTCCACCATGCATACCGTTGTCACGGCTCTTACCGATCGCATCGATCTCGTCGATGAAAATGATACATGGTGCCATCTGCTGTGCCTGTTTAAATAAATCACGGACTCTTGATGCACCAACTCCGACGAACATCTCTACGAAATCAGATCCGGAAAGTGAAAAGAATGGTACTCCTGCCTCACCAGCTACAGCTTTGGCAAGCAATGTCTTACCAGTTCCCGGAGGTCCTACAAGCAATGCACCTTTTGGAAGCTTCGCACCAATCTCTGTATACCGTTCTGGGTGATGGAGAAAATCAACCATCTCTGTCAGTGTTTCCTTCGCTTCACCCTGACCTGCAACATCTGCAAATGTCACGCCCGTCTTCTTCTCAACATATACTTTTGCATTGGACTTTCCAACTCCCATCATACCGCTGCTTCTGCGCATCATCATAACAAGGAATCCAAAGATCAGTAAAGTAGGGATCAAACTGATCGCTACGGATAAGAATGTATCCATCGGATCTTCTGGTTCCTGCTCAAATGCGATCTTACTCTTGATCAGACGATTAACCAGTTCATAATCACCACTGATTCTCTGTACTGTGTAAGTTGTTTTGTAAAAAGGATTTCCCTCTTTCTTTGGTGTCACTTTTAACTGAGTGTCTGTTACTTTTACACTCTTTACTTGATCCTTGTCAACCATTGTGACAAATTTATTGTATGAAATCGTTGTCTCGGTTCCATTTCTCCATTTTGTTATGATGGAATTGAAAAAGATTGTTCCAAGAATAGAAACTACAAGAAAAACAGCTAAATACTTGGCATTTCTCTTCTTGTTATCTTTGTCATTCTTATCATTTTTATTATTCTGTTGATTATTCAAATGTCAGCTCCTCCTTTGATTCATAAGCACCATTATATGTTTTCTGATTTTATAAATCAATAAAACTATTCTAAACTTTTTATAATTTTAGTGAAAAATTACATCTTTTTCGTAAAATTGGCTTTTTAATATGATATATGGATAAGATATTCCCTTTCTCTGGTGCTCTTTTGTAACCCCGATCAGCGTTGTATCAATATAAATATGTGACTGATCCTGTGTAAATTCTTTTACTTTGATCTTATATCCACTCCCTGGCTGTCTTCCGTAACCTATGACATAATAAGTAAAGTCTCCTGTTGTATATGTAAAATGAAAAGTTTTCTTCTTCTCCTGGTCGATCAACTTTCCAAGTTCCTCCGGAACTACATTTCTTGTGCATACTACATACGTGACTTTCTCCTGTTCTCCATTTTCTTTTTTTCTAAGACAACCTGTCTGTATGATTGATAACATGCAAAATAAAATGATGCAAAGTCTCCATTTGTTCACAGATATTTTCCTTTTTAATCATTTTATGCAATTTGATTTAAGATAATACTTGTTTGATCATCTGTGGTTTCTCTAGCTGATCCTTTGCTATATGGAAATTTTCTTTAAAATGTTTCACTGCCTGTCTGACTTTCTCCTCTTCATTTCCATAAATCGTTGCCAGCAAATCTCCTTTCTTCACTGGATCTGCAACTTTCTTTGAAAATACTAATCCAACTGACGGATCGATCTGACTGTCTTTCGTCTCTCTTCCACCACCAAGGATCAATGAACAGATTCCTATCTCCTGTGCGTTAATATGTTCAACAAATCCTTCTTGTTCTGAGCGTATTTCTTCTATTACATGTGCCTGTTCAAACAGTTCTGGATGATCTATATATCTTGTATCACCGCCCTGTGCAGCCACAAACTGTTTAAATTTTGCAAGTGCCTTTCCATCTCTGATCGTAGTTCTTACCATGGATACTGCGTCATCAAATTTCTCTGCAACACCTCCAAGCATCAGCATATGAGAGGCTAGTGTTTCTACCAGTTCCGTGAAATCTCCTGGTCCATTTCCTTTCAGCGTATCAATCGCTTCCTTAACCTCCAGAATATTTCCAACTGCCATTCCAAGTGGTTCATCCATATTCGTGATCACTGCTGTCATCTTTCTTCCAGCACTTTTCCCGATATCAACCATCTCCTGTGCTAATTTCACAGCTTCTGATTTTTCTTTCATAAATGCCCCACTGCCAGTTTTCACATCTAACAAGATTGCATCTGCACCAGCTGCCAGTTTCTTACTCATAATACTGCTCGCAATCAAAGAAATCTGATCCACTGTCGCTGTCACATCTCTCAATGCATACAAAAGCTTATCCGCAGGTGCCAGATTCTTTGTCTGTCCCATAATGGAAACACCTATAGAGTTTACTTGTTCTTCAAATTGTTCATCTGTCAACTGCGTTGAAAATCCTGGAATACTTTCAAGTTTATCAATCGTGCCGCCCGTATGTCCAAGTCCACGTCCAGACATCTTCGCCACAGGAATTCCAAGAGATGCAACGATCGGAGTCAATGCAAGAGAAGTCTTATCTCCAACTCCTCCAGTACTATGTTTATCTACCTTAATGCCTTTAATTCCTGACAGATCTAACATCTCACCACTTTGTGCCATTGCCATCGTAAGCTCATAAGTTTCTTCCTTATCAAGCCCCTGAAAACAAATCGCCATCATCATCGCAGACATCTGATAATCTGGGATCCTCCCATCTGTATATTCACGGATCATCCAATCTATTTCATCTTTTGTCAAGACATTGCCCTGTCGTTTTTTTAATATGAGATCGTACATTCGCATAGGTTGTTCCTCCTTTTCTTTCTATTATATTTAGTATATCACAAGATGAACAGTTGTATGACAATGACTTCATAAAGAACAGGTATGTTTTGGAATTCATTAAATTTCTTATGCATACCTGTTCTTTGTTGTTATCCATTATTTTTATTTCGTCACAACTGTTTTCTTTCCACTCCAGCTAGAATAATAGTTTACTTTTGATACCGTTTTATAAGTACGAACCTGAACATAATATTTTTTCTTCTTGCTAAGACTTGAAAAGTTGCCTGTGTTAATACTTTCACTGCTGGATTCTTTACTTTTCCATCGTAAATATAAGAAGTCTGTGTAAGAAGCCTGCTTTTTCCTCTGCCCTGACGCCGATTGTTCACGTATCAATTTATTATTTTTCTTGATGCCAAGACAGAAAAAGACCGCCCTACTCTGAGAAAGTAAGCGGTCTATAAAACTTATATTAATCAGCTAAACCGTCATCGGTAGCACCTTTTTATATTATTATATTAATATTTGATCAACTTTCTTAACATATGTTCCCATCTTCTCATTGTATTTTCTCTTTTTCTACTCTAAGTTCAATTTCTTTGTTAATATCACTTCTGTAATGATATGATAAATAACAATGATCACAATATTCTCTACAAGATAGATCCACAGATCACTGTCAAATCCAAATGCGTTCTGCAGGTTTGAACCCATATTTCCTAAACTTTCCATTGTTGGAATTCCAATAAGTGATACAATGATTGATAATGCTGCATATGCCACAAATGCAAACAGGAATCAATTGCCGTTGCTCAGCTGTCCGATCACCATTGCTGCGTATACATGATAAATACTGCTTAGCAGACTTACCACCGCTATGATTGCTCCATATCCGATCCATGGTCCTGCGTGTACTTTGATGACCCAATTTCCAAAATACGTTGCGGTATCCATAAGTTTTACTGGACTGATCGCTATGATCTCTACCCCTAATAAAGAGATCACAAAAGCAGTTCCACAACTGATGATCAATGCACTGATCACTTTCGATAAGATCAGGCTTCTTGTTGTAACTGGCAATGTAAACATTAAATATCCTTCTTCTTGAAGCAATCCTTTCCAGAACCGCTGGATCACAATGATCACGTTCACGACAAAAATCGCAACGATCACTGCAACAATAACAACAAGACTGAATACGATCATCGTATTTCCAATTCCCTCAAGGTTGGAACGAATGCTAATTCCAAAGATGATTCCCATCACTAAAAGTACACCCCATAATGGTGCTAAAATCTTTGCTAATGCTTTCAGATCATACTTAATTAATTTGCCTAACATACTTCGTCCCCTCCTCTGTATACATCCGTATGAAATATCTCACGAAACAGGGCATCGATAGATTTGCCGCTTTCTTCTCTTAAGTCATCGGCTGATTTGTATGTAACGATGCTTCCTTCTTTGATAAAAATAACCTCGTCCATGATCTTCTCGATATCTGCGATCAGATGTGTGGAAATGATCACTGTTCCTTCCTCATTGTAATTGTTTAAGATCGTATCTAAGATAAAATCCCTGGCTGCAGGATCAACTCCTGCGATTGGTTCATCCAGTAAATAGAGTTCTGCTTTTCTACACATTACCAGAACTAACTGAACTTTCTCTTTATTTCCTTTGGATAAGCTTTTGATCTTGGCTTCTGGATTGATCTTTAATGTCTCACACATTGCCTCTGCTTTCTTACGGTCAAAATCTTCATAGAAATCTTCAAAGAAATTCATTAAATCTGAAATCTTCATCCAGTCTGCAAAATACATCTTATCTGGCAGATAACTGATGATCTTCTTGCTATCCACACCTGGTGCTTTGCCGTTCACTTTGATCTCACCTGACGTTGGCTGTAACAACCCATTTAATAACTTGATCAGTGTTGTCTTCCCAGATCCATTCGGTCCTAGAAGTCCGATGATCTTTCCTCGCCCTATTGTTAAATTCACCCCATTCAGGGCTTCTTTCTTTCCGTACCTTTTCTCTAAATTGGTTAATTCTATTAAATTCAAATCCTTCATTCTTCCTCTTCCTTTCCGATCAATGCAACTGCATCTTCCTTATTGTATCCAAGTTCCTCTAAATCCCTGATATATTGTTTTACGATTCTGTGTGCGATGTCTTTTCGGCATTCTTCTACCTTCGCTATATCTTCTGTGACACATCGTCCGCTTGTTCGGTTGGTGATCGTTAAACCATCCTGATCAAGGGCTGATAATGCTCGTTGCATCGTATTGGGATTCACCCCTGCTTCTCCTGCTAGATCCCTAACACTTGGCAGTTTCTCTCCACTTGAATAGATTCCTGATACGATTCTCTTGATCATCTGTTCCTTGAGCTGTGTCCAGATTGGCCGTCCATCATCTATCTTCCAACTCATACTACTCCTTCCTTCTCATTGTATTATTGTATTACTTCCTTAATACAATAATATTGTATGTCACTTTTTTTAAAATGTCAATATGCTTTATTATTTTTATCCAATAACATAAAAGACACCGCACGATAATTTCATGCGATGTCTTTTATGACTACTACTATTGGTAACTATGAATGAGATAGTTCCTTTCTATTTGATCATTGACAGGATTCGTTCTCTGCATCCCAGTCCAATACCATTGGCCTGTTCGATGTTTTTCTCTAGTTGGTGTTCAAAGTGACGGAAAGGAAGAAAAATACCGATTTCGCTGCTTGGTTGTTCAAATTTGTTTTCATCCATTATACCATAATACATGAACGCTCTTGGTAATTGTTCTTCCAGTCTCATCATAAAATCCCATACAATGCTGTAGACTTCATTGTCTTTAATATTTTCTTCTACTTCTTTTGGAAGTTTAAATAATAAAAGAATTCCAATATGTTCTCCGATCTTCATGGTATTGATCTCATTTCTTTGTCTATAATCATGTTTTTCACGGAATCCATATGCAAGACAAATCTCATAATCAGGAATATCATCTGCCTGATTTAAAATTTGCT
This sequence comes from Anaerostipes amylophilus, assembly GCF_025567365.1. Classification (NCBI taxonomy): domain Bacteria; kingdom Bacillati; phylum Bacillota; class Clostridia; order Lachnospirales; family Lachnospiraceae; genus Anaerostipes; species Anaerostipes amylophilus. The sequence continues at coordinate 330,033 of NZ_JAOQJG010000001.1, forward strand.
TATACATTTTGTATTGTTTTGATGAAATCTGTTTGTTTACTTTTATCTGTTTGATCAATTCTCCTTCTGAATCTGTTAATCTTACCGGATTTATCACTCCTTTGTCATTAAATCTTATTGGAATCAAAAAAGCATTTCTCAGCAGATCAAACATACTATTTCCGCAGATTTCCATCAAGAAAGCGGACAAATCTCTGTTTTGATATGCATCAAACAGGGCTTTCACAAATTGTTTTTCCGAAAGATTACGATTTCCACTGTTGGCAAACTCTTCATAAAATAACTCTCGTAGTCGTTCGCAAGCATCTTCGTTTTCCAAAATCTTTTCAAATATGTGCTCTGCGTTTTCTTCTCTTGGAAAAATTGTTTCCACGCTGATCATCCCTTTCTTGACTTTTTCATCAACTGTATTATACTTTAGTAAGAAAGATATGTAAAATATATATATCATATCATCAACATACAAATTTTATATAACAAGGAGATTGAAATCATGCCTTTTGATTATTATCGTATATTTTATTTTGTTGCGAAATATAAAAGCTTTTCAAAAGCTGCAAAAATCTTACACAATAACCAACCGAATATCACTCGCTGCATGAATATTATGGAAAGTGAATTAGGCTGTACTTTATTTATTCGTTCCCATCGTGGAATCAAACTTACGCCAGAAGGAGAACAGCTTTATGCACATGTAGCAATTGCAATTCAACAGATTTCCTCTGGAAATGATGAATTGAATCGAACAAAGAATTTAAAATCTGGAACAGTAACGATAGGAGTAAGTGAAACCGCTCTTCACTTGCTTTTATTGCCAAAATTAGAGAAATTTCATAAACTTTATCCACATATTAAGTTAAAAATTTCCAACCATTCAACACCACAGGCAATTAAAGCTTTACGAAAGGGATTTGTTGATTTCAGCATTGTAACAACTCCATTATATTGTGAACATCCACTACAGTCTCAACAACTTTGTTCTTTTCGCGATATTTTGATTGGTGGTCCTTCTTACAAGGATATTGGATTTTCTCCAAAAAGGCTTCGTGATCTGCAGGATTTTCCATTTATTTCATTGAATGAAGGAACTGCAACCAGAAACTTTTATGAAAAATATTTTTACCAGAATCAATTGGTATTTTCTCCAGATATGGAGACTGCTACGACAAACCAGATCTTATCACTAGTGCAGCACGATCTTGGAATTGGTTTTTGTCCAGAAACTCTTGCTAAGGATTCTATAAAGCGCGGAGAAGTCGTGGAAATATCTGTGAAAGAACATGCAAATCCTCGAGATATCTGCCTTATTACCGATTCCACCAGACCTATCGGAACTGCTGGAAAGAAATTGTTGGAAATTCTTATGGACTCGGAGGTGTAATATTATATGGAAGAAGAATTTCATAATCATATGCGGATACCATGGCATGATTATACGAGAAAAAGCCTCGGACATCCGATCACAGAAGCCTCATTAAGTGAAAAAGCCTCGATCATCGGCCGTACCGGAATTATGCTTTTGTCATGTGGAACCGGAGCCTGGAGAGTACGCAGTTCTATGAACACACTTGCCAGAGAGCTTGGAATTACATGTACTGCCGATATTGGTTTATTATCAATTGAATATACCTGCATTGATGGTGGTGATTGTTATACAGAATCTTTATGTCTGTTTAATACAGGTGTCAATACATCAAAACTTTATCGGATGGAACTATTTGTTAACAAATTTGCTACAAACTGCAAGAAAATGTCTGGAGATGAGCTTCACACCCTTCTTGATCAGATTCATGAAATCCATGGATTTTATTCCCCACCATTTCTTGGATTAGCTGCGGCAGTTGCATGTTGCGCATTTACCTTTTTGCTTGGTGGTGGTCCGACTGAGATGTTTTGTGCATTCTTAGGTGCCGGTGCCGGAAATTATCTTCGGGCGAAAATGAATCAGCATCATTTGACTTTATTCCTATGCACCGCTGCAAGCGTTGCTTTGGCATGTGTTGTATACACAATTTCATTCATGGCATTAAAATCTGGATTTGATGTTTCGATACACCATCAAGCTGGATATATCTGTTCCATGCTTTTTATTATTCCAGGATTCCCATTTATCACAAGTGGCATTGACCTTGCGAAACTAGATATGCGATCTGGAATGGAACGTTTAACTTATGCGATCATCATTATCGCTGTAGCAACTTTAACTGCCTGGATGCTTGCTTTGGTACTTCATTTGAAACCAATGGATTTCCTTCCACTTGGTCTTAATAAATTTCAGTATCTGATCTTCCGTTTGATCGCAAGCTTTTTTGGAGTGTTAGGATTCTCTGTGATGTTTAACAGCCCGTTACGACTTGCCGCTACCGCAGGTTTGATCGGAGCGATTGCCAATACTACTCGTCTGGAACTTGTGGATCTTGCTTCTTTTCCACCAGCTGCGGCTGCATTCCTTGGTGCTTTGCTTGCCGGACTTCTGGCATCTATGATCAAGACTTCGATTGGTTATCCTCGAATCTCTCTGACGGTTCCTTCAATTGTTATTATGGTCCCTGGATTATATTTGTATCTGGCAATTTACAATATTGGTATTACCTCGATCAATACTGGTGCTTATTGGTTTACAGAAGCTTTTCTTATTATTATGGCGTTGCCTCTTGGATTGATCTTTGCAAGGATTATTACAGATAAGACATTTCGTCAGTGTTCTTAGAAATGAATATAGAGTCGGGCTTAAAAAGTCTGGCTCTTATTTTTATGTCTCTACATAGAACAAACACAAAAACTTTACCCCTGGTTTTATCATGGTCCTGCATACTTTCCTTCCTATAAATCAAAAAAATCCCTCTTTGCAATTTCTCACAAAGAGGGATTTGATTTATTAGATTAAGATTATCTAAGGGACACATCCTCTCAACTAAGTTCATCTTTCGCCTGTGGCTCGGATTCACTAAGGTTCTGGATGGAATTCCTATTTATCAGACATATCTTTTAATCTGTTGTATTTAGCTTCTGCGTTTGCTTTAGCTTCTGCGAACAGTGCTTTAGCTCTTTCAGGATTCTGACGAGATAATGCATTGTAACGAACTTCTCCCATGATGAAGTCTTCGTATTCTGTTGTAGGAGCTTTAGAATCTAAGTGGAATGGATTCTTTCCTTCAGCAGCTAATGTTGGGTTGAATCTGAACAGATTCCAGTATCCAGAAGTAACAGCTTTCTTTTCTTCTGTCTGAGCAATCTTCATTCCACCCTTGATACCGTGGTTGATACATGGAGCGTATCCAATAACTAATGATGGTCCTGGATAAGCTTCAGCTTCTGCGATTGCTTTAACTGTCTGGTTGTAATCAGCACCCATAGCGATCTGTGCTACATATACATATCCGTAGCTCATTGCGATTGCTGCAAGGTCTTTCTTCTTAGTTCCTTTACCAGCTGCCTGGAACTGAGCGATTGCACCTAAGTTAGTAGATTTAGATGCCTGTCCACCTGTGTTAGAGTAAACTTCTGTATCGAATACGAATACGTTTACGTCTTCTCCAGATGCTAATACATGGTCAACACCACCGAATCCGATGTCGTATGCCCATCCGTCACCACCGAAGATCCACTGAGATTTCTTAGATAAGAATTCTTTCTTAGCAAGGATTTCTTTGGCAGCGTCGCATCCACAAGCTTCTAATGCTGCTACTAATTTATCTGTAGCTGCTCCGTTCTTGCTTCCGTCTGTATATGTGTCTAAGTATTCAGCTGCTGCTGCTTTAACATCTGCGTTATCTGTAGATTCAGCTAATGCAACAACTTTTTCTTTTGTCTGTTCTCTTAATGTGTTCTGTCCTGTGAACATACCTAAACCAAACTCTGCGTTATCTTCGAACAGTGAGTTAGCCCAAGCTGGTCCCTGTCCTTTAGCGTTTGTTGTGTATGGTGTAGCAGGTGCAGATCCACCCCAGATAGAAGAACATCCTGTTGCGTTTGCGATGTACATTCTTTCACCGAATAACTGAGTGATCAGTTTAGCATAAGGTGTTTCACCACAACCAGCACATGCTCCTGAGAACTCAAGCATTGGCTGTCTGAACTGACTTCCTTTAACGGAATCAGCTTTGAATTTAGCAAGTACTTCTTCTTTTGCTGGTAATTTCTGACCATAGTCATAAACTTCCTGCTGATCTCTCTGAGAATCTAATCCCTGCATTGTAAGAGCTTTTTCACCCTTCTTACCTGGACAGATGTTTACACAAGATCCGCATCCTAAACAGTCAAGAACTGTAACTGTCATAGCGAATTTGTATCCTGGCATTCCAGTCATATCAGCTGTCTTAGTAGCTGCTGGAGCTGCTTTAGCTTCTTCTTCTGTCATAGCTACTGGACGGATTGTTGCATGAGGACATACATAAGCACAGAAGTTACACTGGATACAGTTATCTGGATTCCAAGAAGGAACGTCTACTGCTACTCCACGTTTTTCATATGCAGATGCACCTAAAGGCATATGTCCATCTACGTAAGGTACTAAATCGCTAACTTTAAGAGCATTACCTTCCTGTCCGTTAACGTAGTTCTGTACGTTGTTGATGTAATCAACAAGAGGTTTGTTATCTCCCTTAGCTTCAACGAATAAGCTTTCTGTTTCAGCGTCAGCCCATTCAGCTGGAACTGGTACTTCAACGATAGCTTTTGCACCAGCATCGATAGCATCGTGGTTCATCTTAACGATAGCTTCACCCTTCTTGCTGTAAGAAGCTGTTGCAGCGTCTTTCATATATTTGATAGCATCTTCTTCAGGGATGATTCCTGATAATTTGAAGAATGCAGACTGTAATACAGTATTGATACGTCCACCAAGTCCGATTTCTTTACCGATCTTGATACCATCAATGATATAGAACTTAATGTTGTGTTTAGCTAAGTAAGCTTTTACCTGTCCTGGAAGATGTTCTCCAACTTCTTCTGGAGTCCAGCTGCAGTTTAACAGGAATGTTCCACCGTCTTTTAAGTCCTGAACCATGTTATATTTTGTTAAATATGGTGCACAATGGCAAGCAACAAAGTCAGCTTTGTTGATCAGGTATGTTGATTTGATTGGGTCATCTCCGAAACGTAAGTGGGACATTGTAACACCACCGGATTTCTTAGAATCATAATCAAAGTATGCCTGAGCATATTTGTCTGTATGGTCACCAATGATCTTGATAGAGTTCTTGTTAGCACCAACAGTACCGTCGGCTCCAAGTCCCCAGAATTTACAAGCTACGATGCTGTCTGGAGCTGTAACTGGAGTTTCTCCTCTTTCAAGAGATAAGTTTGTAACATCATCCACGATAGATAATGTGAATTCGTTTTTATCAACGTTTTCGAATGTAGCGATGATATCAGCTGGTGTAGTATCTTTAGAACCTAATCCATAACGTCCACCATTGATTGTGCAGCTTTCGAATTTTGTTCCTCTTAATGCGTTAACAACATCAAGGTATAATGGTTCTCTTGCTCCAGGCTCTTTAGATCTGTCTAATACGTTGATAACTTTTGCTGTTTCAGGGATTGCTTCAACTAATTTTTCAGCAACGAATGGTCTGTAAAGACGAACTTTAACAACACCGACTTTTTTACCCTGTTTCATTAAGTAATCGATTGTTTCGTCGATTGTTTCACAAACAGATCCCATAGCGATGATAACGCTTTCAGCGTCTTCAGCACCATAGTAGTTGAATAATTTATAGTTTGTTCCGATCTTAGCGTTAACTTTATCCATATATTCTTCAACGATTGCAGGGAAAGCATTGTATGTTGAGTTAGCTGCTTCTCTTGCCTGGAAGAAGATGTCAGGGTTCTGAGCAGATCCACGAAGAACTGGATGTTCTGGGTTTAAGCACTCAGCTCTGAATTTGTCGATTGCATCATAGTCAACCATTTCTGCAAGATCATCATAATCCCACATTTCGATCTTCTGAATTTCATGAGATGTTCTAAATCCATCGAAGAAATGTAATACAGGAACACGTCCTTTAATTGTTGCTAAATGAGCTACTGCTCCTAAGTCCATAACTTCCTGAACACTAGAGCTGCAAAGCATTGCGAAACCTGTCTGACGACAAGCGTAAACATCAGAATGGTCACCGAAGATGTTCAGTGCGTGAGATGCAAGTGCACGAGCAGATACATCAAATACGCAAGGCATCTGTTCACCAGCGATCTTATACATGTTAGGGATCATTAATAACAGACCCTGAGATGCTGTATAAGTAGTTGTTAATGCACCAGCTGCTAAAGAACCATGTACTGTTCCTGCTGCTCCTCCTTCAGACTGCATTTCAACTAATTTTACAGGATGTCCGAAAATATTTTTCTTTCCCTGTGTTGCCCACTGGTCAGTTGACTCTGCCATTGGTGAGGATGGTGTAATAGGATAAATTGCTGCTGTTTCTGTAAACGCATATGATACGTGTGCAGCGGCTGTGTTACCATCCATGGTTTTCATTTTTCTTGCCATGTTCTCTTCCTCCTAAAAAATCTCGTGTGAATATATTCACACATTGTTAATCTCTACGTCCACCTAGCATATGAGCGTAGAAAATATCACTACAACTTTCACAAGTTGCTTAAAACATAAACAAAGCTGTATACATATAACTTTTGTATACAGCTTTATTCTACATTATTTGCACAAGTTTTTAAAGAGATTTTTATGTATTTTTAGGTATTTTTTTTTGTACGTCACAAAAATAACAATGTTTTTAAATCCTTAGTAAAATACTCAAGATTTTGAATTTGTTGTATTTGTGCTATTTGTACTATTTTTATCTTTTGTACTTGTACTCTTCGCCTTCTTATGTTCATCAAATGTTTTTGTGAAAACATGGGTTCCTTTTTTGCTTCCATCTGTGCGATAATACAGATATTTATGTTTCTTAGGATTCATTGCCGCCTTGATCGCTGTATCTGACGGATTACAGATTGGTCCAGCAGGTAATCCTTTGATCACATAAGTATTATAAACCGTTTTCACTTTCAAATCTTTATAATATACCTTCTTCGCATTATATAACCCATTTGTTGTTGTATATAATACGGTTGGATCGATCTGAAGTTGCATTTTCTTTGCAAGACGATTCTCGATCACTCCTGCGATCACCGGACGTTCAGATTCTACTTTCGCCTCGCGCTCGATCATGGAAGCGATCGTCATGATCTCTGCCATAGAATGTTTTCCCTTATAATCCTTGGCAAGTACAGAATATTTCTTTTCAAAATTATCAAGCATCTTCTGAATCAGATCTTTTGGCTTTGAACTTTTATAAATCTTATAAGTATCTGGATAAAGGTATCCTTCTAATTGATATTTTACTTCCTTCTTGGATGGGATGTCTTTGATAAATTTGTTGCTGTACTGGCTTGTATCTTTTACCGCTGCAATAAATTCATCTGCTTTAAATACTCCCTGATCTTCCAGTCGTTTTGCCATCATATCAATGGAATATCCCTCTGGTATCATAACCGTTACGATCTTTCTTGCTTCTGCAAGCCGTCTCGCTTTTTCCTGCTGTGCCTTTCGATATGCCATATATTTTCTTCCACCAAAAAACACACCAATGATCACAACCAGCACAATGATGATTCCTATGATCCAAGGTTTTCTAGAACGATTTCTTCTTCCATATCCACGGCGCCCCCTTCTGTGTCGTTTGGAATGATCATCAAAATCTAAATATAAATCCATAATTTCCTCCCAAATGTAAATCTTATGTATTTTGTATGTTATTATACTCGTATTTTGCAGAAAAAAAAGGTTTTTTATTAAATTTTGTTCATAATCTTAACTTTTTTGTAACTTTTGTGATGATTTTGCATTTCATTGCACTAAAATATCTTCAATCTCTCACCTCGTCTATCTGTACTTTTCTTATGTTATCCATTATAATCAAACCATAGTCAGATATGATCTGATCTAAGTATTAAATAATATAGAAAGGAATTTTGTATTATGGCAAATCCAATTGTAACGATCACTATGGAAAATGGTGATGTAATGAAAGCAGAATTATATCCGGACGTTGCTCCGATCACTGTTGAAAATTTCGTAAATCTTGTAAAAGATGGTTTCTATGATGGTTTAACTTTCCATCGTGTCATCAACGGATTTATGATCCAGGGTGGATGCCCATTAGGAACAGGTACAGGTGGTCCTGGACATACTATTAAAGGAGAATTCAGCCAGAATGGTGTGATCAATAATTTAAAACACACACCAGGTGTTCTTTCCATGGCACGTTCTATGATGCCTGATTCTGCCGGATCACAGTTCTTTATCATGCACAAAGCTGCTCCACATTTAGATGGACAGTACGCAGCATTCGGTAAGATCATCGAAGGAATGGATGTTGTAAATAAGATCGCTGAAGTTGCAACAGATTATTCCGATAAACCATTAGAACCACAAGTTATGAAGACTGTAACTGTGGAAGAATAGTCAACTATATCCTTACAGCACAGAGCCGGACCATCAATCTTCATTTGTATCCGGCTCTTAATTTTTATAAATATTTAGATGGGGAATGATAATATGAGTGAAAACAACAAACTAATCTTTCTGGATGTTGATGCGACTTTGTACAGCAAAGAACAGCGTCTGGTTCCAGAATCTGCAATCACAGCAATCCATGCTGCACAAAAAAATGGTCATAAAGTACTGATCAACACCGGACGGCCTCTTGTTTATTTTGAAAAAGAAATCCTTGATATTGGATGCGATGGTTATCTTTGTTCTAACGGAGTTCACATCCTTCTCGATGGTGAAACGATCTATCACAAGATAATCCCTGATACAGTGGTTGAACAGATTAAACGGATTTGTGAAGAAAACAATATCTACGGAACATTTGAAGGGGAAAAATGTTCTTATTTCCGTGATCATAATGTTGACTTTCATCCACATTATGGATTTATGATCACTGCTTTTGAACTTGCCCCTTATATGGCACATGAATTTACATGGGATCATGTTGAAGATCCTGACAAAGCCATTGTATTTACAGGACCTGGAAGTAACGCTTCTGGTTTTGTAGCTGCTCTTGACAGCATTTCTGATACAATGGATTATATTCGAATTGACGATACCCAGTATGAGATCCTGTTAAAAGATCATGATAAGGGAACTGGTCTTAAATATGTAGCTGATCATCTCGATATCTCTACAGATGACTGCTATGCATTTGGAGACAGTAATAACGATATCTCTATGTTCAAAGCCGCTGGTCATAGCATTGCTATGGGAAATGCCTGTGATGAGTTAAAAGAGATTGCGGAATATGTTACGGATTCTGTAAATGATGACGGGCTTTATAATGCATTTGAACATTATCATTTGATTTAATTGGTTAAATTGTATATCTCCCTCTCAAATTTATATCTTTTATCTTTTTGTATACATTGATATATTGTATAATAAATGTATCAATTACTGGATAATCTGACTTTATTTGAGAGGGGAATTTTTTATGATCGCAAGTTTTTCTTACTACATGTTGAATATATTCGTCCCTCCATCCGCCGCAAGTAAATACAGTATGCTGCTGATCTATCCGTTTACTGCGTTTAGTTTTTTCTTTTTTCTTGGTGGTACAAAATCTTTCAAGTTTATTTTAATCTGTCTATTGCTTTCTAAGGCTAAGGTGTTTACAATACTCCTAAAGGTCTCCTTTGTTGGTATTTATTTTGATTAGACACCTTAATTTTACCACAATTGGACGCTCTTTTTTTATTCACTTAATAACTAAAAAGCAATATTCAGTTAAAATATAGAAACTATGTGGCTTTCAGCCACTTTCACGGTATTGCCGTGAATAATTTAGGCTTATTATTTTATATAAAAATCATCCTAAATATACAATTGTATTGAAACAATTTTCTATATTTTTTTCATATTGCATAAGTGCCAATACATAACATTATTGAATCTGTTCTTATCTTTGTTAATATCATAACATATAGATTGTATTTGTGGAAATACTTAAAGCGTATGCAGGTATTCAGATTCTAAATAGTTTATTTTTAAAAATGAATAATTCGGAAAATGGATATTAGAATTCAAATTTTAATTTTATAATTGGCCAACTGTAGATTTTGAGTGCGTTTTTTACAAATTCGCAGCGTCCTGTGGTTGATTGTCTGAACGCAGCTGCGGACATTTTAGTTCGCAGCCAGTGAGTTATCAAAGGAACAGACGCGAATAAGTGATTTGTAAAAAACGCTCTTAAAATCTGCGTGTTGCCACCGGTTTCTTATAAATATTTCTTGTTATCTTATTTCCGTCACATATACGAAAGCCTACCATCGCAAATCAGAATTTATGCTTCCACTGTTTTATGATCTCTGTCTTTCATCTTATCATACTGCGCAAACATTCCCGCTAATAATGTTCCAGAGATTGAATGCCATACGCAAGATACTGCACAAATGATCGCAGATTCTGGTGTTGATGCAAACTGTGCTGTTGTTGTTGCTAAGTTTGTTGCAAGTCCAGCATTCTGCATTCCAACTTCGATAGAGATTGTTCTTTTCTTTGCTGTATTCATTCCAGTTAATCGTCCTGCACAATATCCAAGGAAGTATCCTAAACTGTTGTGGAGTAATACTGCGACAAAGATTACAATTCCTGACTGGAAGAATTTTGATCCCTGTGATGAGATAACCCCTCCAACTACACATGCAAGTCCTAAAACTGCAACACCAGGCATGACTTTCTGAACTTCTTTGAATGTTTCATTTTTTCCTAATGCATGGTTTAATACAAAACCAATTGCTACTGGTACAATAACTGTTTCAATAATAGATACGAACATTGGCAGTCCGTTGATTGTGATTTTTGCTCCGCTTGCCAAGAATGATACCATAAGTGGTGTCATGACTGGTGAAAGTATTGTTGATACTGTTGTCATTCCTACAGAAAATGCAACGTCTCCACCACAAAGGTAAGACATAATGTTGGATGATACACCTCCTGGACAGCATCCTACAAGGATTAGTCCAAGTCCGATTCCATCTGGAAGATTTAATACTTTTGTAATTCCAAATGCTAAAAATGGCATGATCAGATATTGAGCGATTGCTCCGATACAGATGTCAAATGGTCTTTGTGCAAGGATTTTGAAATCTTCTGTTGTCAGTGTCAATCCCATGCTGAACATGATAATTCCGATAATAATAGACTGGCTTGTGAATTTATTTGCTACTGGATCTGTAAATAACTGAAAATTTACCCACCCCATTAATGATGGTAAGAAAAATGTAATGACTGCGATTGCGATTACGACGATTGATGTGTAATCTGATAAAAATTTGCTTAGTTTTTGTAGTTGTTTCATATGTATATTACCTCCTGATATTCCTCACCGCCTTTCGTTTATCCGTTATTTCTGAAATTTTTTTATTTCATAGAGGATTTCATCGAAATTTCCTATGAAATAAAAAAGCCCCTTCTCAGAAAAATCTGAAAAGGGACGAATATTCCGCGTTACCACCCAATTTCTGCAATAAAATTACAGCTCTTAACGTACTAACATACGCTTTCCTTTTAACGGAGGATTCCGGCGAGACTTACTGGTTAGAAATATCAATGTCAAGTAATGTTCAGTCCGCATCTTAGAGATGATATCTGTTCATGAAAATGTATCTGCTCACACCAACCGCAGACTCTCTGAAACACTTGATTCAAAAACAGCGTTGTTCTCTTCAACGAATTTCGGTGAAATGTATTTATTTAAAATATATTATAGTCCTATCATTTTATTTGTCAAGTTTTAATTTCCGTCATCGAAACCACTACCGGATGTGTATGGAGAATATTACTGACTGTAAACTGGGTTTTTCTCAGACAGAAGATATGAAGTTTAAATGTATCTTAAACATTTCGCCCAATCACAATTTATCCACAGATTTCTACAAATTTCTTAATTCTATCTACAGATACACTACGATACCTATCTCCGTCTTCATCGGATACCTGGAAGGATACTCTTTCTCCCATTCCTGTCGCATCAACTCCCCAGCCTCTGCATGTGCTGTGTAACTGTTTGATTCCTGTTTTTTTCATGATCTTTTCGGCATTGTTTTCATTGACTCCACAGCCTGCAATGATCTCGATCTGATTTCCATATTTTTTTTGAAGATCTGCCAATAATGAAATTCCTTCTTCTGCTGTTGCTTCCTGTCCACTTGTTAACAGACGGTCAAAGCCTAGATCGATCAATGTTTCGATTGCTTCATATGGGTCTCTTGTGCAATCAAATGCTCTGTGAAACGTTGCCTTACGTCCTTCATTTTTTACATTTTCTAAAAATTCCTGACAGCGATTTTTATCAACTGTACGATCTTCATTTAAAAATCCAAAGGCAACTCCATCTGTTCCATAAGCCAATAATAATTTGAGATTTTCAAGCATCTGTTCATATTGATAGTTTGTATAGCAAAATCCGCCGGCTCTGGCTCTTACCATAGATACGACTTCGATATCACTGTATTGTTTGATCATGATCAGACTTCCTAAGGATGGTGTTAATCCTCCTAAACTTAATGCACTATTTAATTCTACTCTTTTTACTCCACATTCACTTGCCATCATGGCATCTTCGAAACTTCCACAACATACTTCTATCATTTTTGTTTCCTTCCTTTACTCACAAATATTTTATCTTTATAGCATAGATCATTAATAAATTTATTTAGAATATCTTATGATTCTGGCATATATTTTTTCCCTGTTTCCGTCTGAGCAAGTCCTGCCTGACTCGTTTCTTTTAACGAACATGGTAATAGATCACCGACTTCCGCCATTGCATCAATAACCTCATCTAATGGAACTTTGCTTTCAATTTCCGCCATTGCCATATCCGAAGCTGTGATCGCATTGACGGATCCAATGACATTTCTTTTGATACATGGAACTTCTACCAGTCCGCCTAGTGGATCGCATACCAGTCCTAACAGAGATTTTAATGCAAATGCACCTGCATCAAACACCTGCTTTGTGCTGCCACCACGGATATAAGTGATCGCTGCCGCTGCCATACAGGAAGCGGAACCGATTTCAGCCTGACATCCGCCTTGCGCTCCTGCAATGCAGGCACGTTCGGCAATAACTTGTCCAACTCCAGCTGCAATATACATTCCTTCTAACATCTTCGCTTCTGGAATCTTATAAAACTGTTCGTATGTGATCAGTACCGCTGGCAGTACTCCGCAGGCTCCGGCTGTTGGTGCTGCTACGATTCGTTTCATACAGGCATTGGATTCTCCCATTTTTAAGGCATTTGCCATAACAGTTCCGACAAATTCACCGGTTAAGTTCTGCATTTTTCTGACTTCTTCCATCATTTTTTCACCGTCACCGCCGGATAATCCGCTTCTGGATCTTAAATCTTTGTCATAATTTTCATTGGCTTCTTTCATTGCCAGATACATGCTACTCATCTTGCCAATGGACTCTAGGCGATCTACTTGTCGTTCTGTCATATCATCATGTAAAATTGCTTCCCATAACTGACAATCCTCTGCTTTTGCTCTTGTTTTAATTTCTTCTACTGATGTAAATCCCATACTCTAGTCCTCCTTCATCTTTGCAAGATAGGTAACTTTCTGAATTCCTTCCAGACGTTCCAAAAAGTTCAGACCTTCTTCTGGTATTTCTTTGTCGCATTCAATGACCATAACTGCACTTCCGCCTCGATGATCTCTGTATAGCTGCATCGTTGCGATATTGACAGATTTGTGAGCGAGCATAGATGTCACTTCTGCTACATGACCCGGCTGATCATCATTGTGTACAACTAACGTTGTATATTCCCCACTAAAGTTTGCTTCCAGTCCGTCAATCGTACAGATCTTGATTCTTCCGCCACCTAAGGAACAGGCTATGATCTCAAGATTTCTTCCTGACTCCCCGACTAATAATAATTTTACACTGTTTGGATGTGCATTTTTTAACTGAATCTTTCCAATCTCAAATTTCATTCCAGATTCTTCTGCAATCTCAAAACTATCCGGAATACGGATATCATCGGCCGTCATTCCAAGCAGTCCTGCAACTAATGCCTTATCTGTACCATGTCCTTTTCCTGTTGCTAGAAATGAACCATGTAATAGTATTTTTGCTTCTTTTACCGATTCTCCGAGCAGATGTCTTGATACCTGTCCAATTCTTACAGCACCTGCTGTGTGAGAGCTCGACGGTCCGACCATCACTGGTCCTACGATGTCAAATAAATTCATATATCTTCTCCTGTCTGTGTATGCCTTTCGTCTTTGAAATGCTGTGTTTTGTACTTATTTCCTCTTTTTATATAATTTACTCGTAAAGCATGAAAAAGGCAAGTATAGAATTTCCTATACTTGCCCTACTTTGGAACATCTTTGATCAATCTTCTGATCATTTCCAAAAAATCTCTTAGAAATTAAATCCTTTGATTGTTGCAAAGTAATCGTCTGGTGTTTCTGCACGACGGATCATTTCTGTTGTTCCATCTTCTTTTAATAAGATCTCTGCAGATTTTAATTTACCATTGTAGTTGTATCCCATTGCAAATCCATGTGCTCCTGTATCGTGGAGCACTAACAGGTCTCCCATGTCGATCTTAGGTAATTTACGGTCGATCGCGAATTTGTCGTTATTCTCGCAAAGTGATCCTGTGATGTCATATACATGATCTGCTGGTTCATTTTCTTTACCCATAACTGTGATGTGATGATATGCACCATACATTGCAGGTCTCATTAAGTTTACTGCACACGCATCAACACCGATATATTCTTTATGTGTATGTTTTTCGTGAATTGCTTTTGTTACTAATACTCCGTTTGGTGCAAGCATATAACGTCCAAGCTCTGTAAAGATCTTCACATCTCCCATTCCGGCTGGCACTAGAATTTCATCATATACTTTGTGTACTCCTTCACCAATGACTGCGATATCATTTCCTTTCTGATCTGGAAGATAAGGGATTCCGACTCCACCAGATAAGTTGATAAATCCGATATGAACTCCAACTTCTTCTTTTAATTTCACTGCTAATTCAAATAACTGTTTAGCAAGCGTTGGGTAGTATTCATTAGAAACTGTGTTACTTGCAAGGAAAGAGTGGATTCCAAATTCTTTGACACCAAGTTCTTTTAACTGTTTGAATGCTTCAAAAATCTGTTCTGTTGTCATTCCGTATTTTGCATCCCCAGGGTTATCCATGATATCTGTTCCTAATGCGAAAACTCCACCCGGATTATAACGGCAGGAAATCTTTTCTGGGATTCCAGCACATTCTTTTAAGAATTCGATATGTGTAATGTCATCTAAGTTGATCGTTGCACCTAACTGTTTTGCAAGGATGAATTCTTCTGCTGGTGTGTCGTTAGAAGAGAACATGATTTCGCTTCCATCGAATCCACAACGATCTGACATCATAAGTTCTGTTAAAGATGAGCAGTCTGTTCCGCATCCTTCTTCTCTTAAGATCTTTAAGATTGTTGGGTTTGGTGTTGCTTTTACTGCAAAATATTCTTTAAATCCTTTATTCCATGAAAATGCTTTGTATAATCCTCTTGCTGTTTCACGGATTCCTTTTTCATCATATAAATGAAATGGAGTTGGGTATTTCTTTACGATCTCATCTAACTGTTCTTTTGTTACAAATGGTACTTTTGCCATGGTGTTTTGTTCCTTTCTTTTATACTTTTTGTATATTTATTGCATTTTTAATAGTTGTATTTCATTAGCCAGTGCATCTTTAAATACTTCCACCAGATTGTTGTTGCTGGAATACAGACTGGTTGCCTCGTAGCAGTTCGTGATCGCTCCTGTTAAAACATCTTTGGAATCTGTGATCAGCCGGATCTGTTCCTTCTTACATTGCGTCAGATAAACAGTTGCTCCTTTTAATTCGAATGGTTCATTCGTTATGATCACAACTTTCTTGCCTTCACTTACCATCTTCTCTAAGTATTCCCGGAACATCTCCAGTCGCTCATTGTATACAGAGATATATGCTCGCTCTTCTGCCTGAAGCAGCATATCGATGATCTTATCGCAAATATGTTCTTCGCCTTTGATCGTCAGATAACCGCCTTCGTTCTTTCGTTTGCCTGGAAGTTCTTCCTTCAGCTCTGTCTTCTTCTGTTCCAGATGTCTAATCTTATTGCTGCAGAATTCTTCGATCGCAACCGGTGTATAACGAACTGTATCTTCTTCTTGTATATAGGCTGCACCTTTGTCTACCAGACCTGCCAGTGCATTGTATGCGTTAGATCTTGAAATCCCGCTTTGCTTGGCTGCCTCATATCCATTAAGGCTTCCTTCCAGTGTCAGTAAAATGTAAAGACTGGCTTCATGTCTTGTGAGTCCAAACTCCATCAGACGCTCTACATTATCCATCACTTTCACCTCGTGTTCCTATCTAGGACTACTATAGTTGAATTAAAAAAGAATGTCAAGCTTTCCTTGACATTCTGAGAATTTTTCTTACCACTCTTCTTCTTTTCCCACATACTCTTTTCCACCAACTGTCATGATGTCAAAATCAACATAGGCTACTTTGTCTTTGCTGTCTCCACTAATGTTATATTTCTGTTTTACATTTTTTGCTTCTTTTTTGATCTGCTGCAATTTTGCATATCTCATTGCTTCTTTTGAAGAGATTTTTCTCTCTTTATTTGTTTTAGAATCTGTAAGTGTAAAATCATAATTATTAAAATCTGTATAATATTTGGTAATCTTTATTCTGTCTTTGACCTTCCAGAATACGATCTGCATCATATCATGATCCGGATCGATAAATACCATTTTGCAGCCGCTTTTTATCCCATTGATAATATCCGATTTCTTCTTTGCTTTTTGGTCCTTGTGCAATCTCATTCATATGATTCCACCCAATCAAAAGCGCTGCTATCATTGTACATATCGTTAAAAGATATCCTATCAGCGTTGTTGCTTTTTTATTTTGTTTCATTCGCATCTTCTCCTTATAATTTATTATATTTTATTCTTTATTGTAAAGCCGTACAAAGAACAAACAATATAAGCATCCAGGAACTGCTTTTGTAGATTTTCATGCGATATTCTTCTTTCTCGATCAGTACATATGTCATGATCATTCTCAAAATAAGATTGATAATCTGTAGTATTCCAAAGATGATCTTAACCTTATCAAAGGATAAAGATCCATGATCCATTTGTACAATGACCGCATAAAAAAATGATATTACACACATGACAACACACTGCACATAAAAATAAAATTTGCTTTCCAAATCAATATTGAAAAAGACATTTGTCTCATCTTGTGAAAAGAAAAGTAAAAATATAAGTATCATTTGCCTCATTAAACCACCTGCCGGATTTATGACAATCCAGAAGTCGAAATCTTTAATTCAAATTGCTGACGAACTGGAAGAAGAACCTACCGACATTCAATCACTTTACGAATGTGTTACACAAAATATCAATCTAACTGTCGAAGAAATTTATAAAATCTACATTTCAACTAATAAAACTAACAACTAACAAAGAACTCCACAGCCTACGCTGTGGAGTTCTTACTTTATCGATATTTACATCATCAATATTCAATTTCGTCAAAAAATGGAAAATCTTATTCGTCAGCTTTTCCTTCAGATCCGAATAATTTAATCTTTGTAATTACCATATCTTTAATAGCTTCAGCACCTGGTGCTAATAATTTACGAGGGTCGAAACCTTTTCCTTCAAGGTCTTTTCCATCTTCGATATATTTACGTGTAGCTTCAGCAAATGCAATCTGGCATTCTGTGTTAACGTTGATCTTAGCTACTCCAAGAGAGATTGCTTTTTTGATCATATCATCAGGGATTCCTGTACCACCATGTAATACTAATGGCATATCTCCTGTTAACTGCTGAATTGCATCTAATGTTTCGAAGCTTAATCCTTCCCAGTTTTCTGGGTATTTTCCGTGGATGTTTCCGATTCCTGCTGCAAGCATTGTTACTCCAAGATCTGCAACTGATTTACATTCTTTAGGATCTGCGCATTCACCTCTACCGATAACTCCATCTTCTTCTCCACCGATAGATCCAACTTCAGCTTCGATAGACATTCCTTTTCCTTTTGCAACTTTTACTAGTTCTTTTGTTTTTTCAATGTTTTCTTCGATTGGATAGTGAGATCCATCAAACATGATAGAAGAGAATCCAGCTTCGATACATTTGTAGCATCCTTCATAAGAACCGTGGTCTAAGTGAAGAGCTACTGGTACGGAAATGTTTAATTCTTCTAACATTCCGTTAACCATTCCTACAACAGTTTTGTATCCTGTCATATATTTTCCTGCTCCTTCAGAAACACCAAGGATCACTGGAGATCTTGTCTCTTCTGCTGCTAATAAAATAGATTTTGTCCATTCTAAGTTGTTGATGTTGAACTGTCCAACTGCGTAATGTCCGGCTTTCGCCTTGTTTAACATTTCTTTTGCTGATACTAACATAGTTTGTCCTCCATATAATTCGTTAACTTTTTCACATCTAGTTCATTATACTCTATTTATACGTGGGTTGCAAGTTCTGAGTTGCAACCCACGCATATATTATTTCTGATTTTTCTGCACAATCTCTTCATATAAATCATCGATGTTCTGATCTTTTAAAAAGTTTTGAATTGTTACAATACGAATTCCCAGATTTGCTCCCTGTGCTCTTTCTAACAGATTCTCATATGTGACGATGACATCTGCATCTTCTGGCACTTTTTCAATCACATAATTTTTTACATCCATTTTTTTCTCCAACTTTCACTATATATCCGCCAAATTCATGTCCTGTGATAACTGGATGTTCTTTGCTTACATCATCCGGAACTCGTTTATGATCTCCTCCTCGGATCGCTGGAAGATCTACTTCTTTTATGTAAACTTGATTTTTCCTGATAGTACTGCTGCTGTTGCTTTCATGATCAATCATACCTCCTACATTTTGATATAATCATTATCTTCTTCTACTTTTAATAACAGATCTCCTTGTAAGGAATCTCTTAAAAC
The DNA here is from genome assembly GCF_025567365.1 of Anaerostipes amylophilus. Classification (NCBI taxonomy): domain Bacteria; kingdom Bacillati; phylum Bacillota; class Clostridia; order Lachnospirales; family Lachnospiraceae; genus Anaerostipes; species Anaerostipes amylophilus. The sequence goes on from NZ_JAOQJG010000001.1 coordinate 349,079, forward strand.
TCTTGTTACATTTTTACTGTCACTATTGTGATACCATGCTTCGGCTTCTTCTCTTGAAGAACCACCTTTTTCTTTTCTTGAAACTAAACGTTCTTTTAACATCTCTTCTTCTGCAAGAATCAAAATCTTATAATCTGCATATTGCTGCATAGATCTCCAAGGTTCCTGTTTTAACAATAACCAGTTTCCTTCGATTAAAATGATATCTTTTGTGACTTTAATTTGATCTTCTACTACATCATGAAGATTCCTGTCATAAATCGGCCATAAAATATCTTCTGTTTTGATCTTTTCCAGTTTCTTCCTTACCTTTGCCGTGTCATATGTTTCTGGACATCCTTTAACCTGTTTCATTGGTACTGTCTCTCCGAATACTACCACGTCGTGTGAATTAATATAATCAGAATGATAATGGAATCCATCAAGTCCCAATGCCTGAATCTCTGTCAGTTCTTGTTCTTCTTTGGATAAATATTCTAAGAACTGGCTTAATGTCGTCTTCCCAACCGCTGGTGGTGCTGCCATAAATACTATAAGTCTTTCATTTTTTTGTTTCTGCAGTTCATGTAAATGTTTTAATAATGGAAGAAACACTTCTCGAATCGTTTCTTCATTGTAAACTGCTTTCATTTCAAAACCATTGACTTTAATTAAATATTCTTTCCATTCTTTCATATGCCACCTCTTTCTTTATACTTATTATACGATATGTTCTTTTGCAGATACAAGGAATAGACTTTTTAGTTTGGCAGCATTAAAAAGTGCCATCTTTTTATGTTATAAAAAAGATGGCACTTCTGATCCCTGACAAATATTTAGTTAAATTTTGTGTAATCAATGAGATCTCCCAGATAATCATATCCGAACTGATATACCATGATATTTCTGATCACTGCAAATCCAAAGAAGATACATATTCCTAAGATCAACATCCAAAGTCTTGGCTTCATGATCCCAATCTCTCTGCCTGTCAGCTTCTTTATCATCCATCCTATCATGCACCATAGAAACATAATCCCGGTATATACAACCGTTGGATTACAGAAAAATGCTCTCTCAATATCCAAATGAAGTAGCGCGATCACACTTCTTGTTCCGCCACATGCCGGACAGTAAAAATGTGTAACTTCTTTGAAAAAGCAGGGCATACTTCTTATGATCTTATATAGAATCATCATTTTCATCGATATATGTATCATAATGTGTATTAAACTCTTTCATTTCATTTTGGAAATCTGCACTGAGCAGAATATTCACAACAAAAACTGTGATCAAGATGATAGAACCTATGATCCCTATGATTCCACAGATCAGTCCTGCTTTCGCTTTCTTTCCTCTTGTCTCATTGACTTTTGGAGTCACTGCAAAACAAATGATCGCTGCGATTCCAGTGATGATCGCAATCGGTGTGCAACAACAGCTGACCATACATACAACAGAAATGATTCCTAAGATCATTGCTGCAAGGGCAATTCCACTTGTTTGTGCCTGTTGATCAACATTTGCTTCCTGTTGTGTGTTGTAATGATTGTATCTCATGTTTTCGTTTTCATATCTTGACTGATCTTCTTGTCTCTGATCCTCATCTTTGATCTCGTATCCAGTATATGGATCGTATCTTTTATCTTCCATTCTTTTCTCCTCTACTTTCTAATGTAGCGAATCATTCCTGGTCCTAATTTATCTGTCGGACGCGAAATAAATTCATGCTTATGATAAAACGGCTCTCGTCCAACTGCACACATCAGATCAAGCATGATCTCTGTTCCCTCTTCACAAAGATCCTCTACATACTTGATCAGATCTTCAATGATCGCACTTCCAATTCCATAATGCTGGTAGTCTGGATGGATCATCAGATCCTGAATATAGCAAATGACAGCCCCGTCACCGACGAGTCGTCCCATTCCTACAATCTTTGCATCAATGTATGCACAGACAATATACAAACTGTTATCTAATGCTTTCTTCGCCTGTGTTCTTGATAATGGTTTGAAGTTGACTGCTTTTCTTAATTCAAGATATGTATCAACTCCTACATTATTTGATACTAGTGTTACTAATTTCATTCTTTCTTTTTCTTCTTTCTTCCATAATAATAGTGGTTTCCTTATAAAATAAAATATTTCTTTAATTGGCTATCATCTTATCACGAATTTTATCAGAATACAAGAAATGAGTATCTTGTGCTAAAATTTATGATCTTATACACAAAAAAACAGATGATTTTTATTTTTTCCCACAAAAATCACCTGTTTCTTCTATATGATAGTAGATATTTTAAGACCTAATCCTGTAGTGCATCTACATCACGTTCCCCAGTACGGATCTTCACTACATTTCTTACTTCGTAACTAAAGATCTTTCCGTCACCGACTTCTCCTGTAAATGCAGCTTTCTGAATGGCTTCAATTGTTTTTCTCTCCCATTCTTCAGAGGATACCACAATCTCAAATTTAATTTTTGGTCTCATCAACATATCAACTTTGGTACCACGGACAACTTCCGTAAACCCTTTCTGAGCTCCACATCCCATGACCTGTGATACTGTGATTCCGTTAACTCCGATTTTATTCAAAGCTTCTTTGACGTCTTCGAATTTTTCTTCGCGGACGATCGCATTAATTTTGATCAGCATATATTTTCACCTCTTTTTAATCTAAACCGTTAAAGCTTGGATAAGCATTTTCTCCATGTTCTGATACATCCAATCCGATTTTCTCGGCTCTTTCTTCCACTCGAAGTGGAGTAAAGATACGAACGATCGCAATGCAGATCAAACTTCCTACAACTGCAACTGCGATAGATACAAAAATTCCTATGATCTGTGCCACAAATAATCTTGTCTCTCCAAAGACAAGTCCATTCCATTTGGCAACTCCGTTGATGGATGTCATTCCGAATAATCCTGTTGCGATACCTCCCCAGATACCACCGATTCCATGGCAGCCAAAGGCATCTAATGCATCATCGATCTTTAATTTTCCTTTGATCAGTTTAACTCCAAAGTAGCAGATTGGACTGACTAATAATCCGCAGATGACTGCTGCCCACATTGGGACAAATCCAGCTCCTGGTGTGATCGCTACTAATCCGATCACTAATCCTGTGGAAGCTCCAACTAAAGTTGTTTTTCCTTCTGAAAATACTTCGATCAGCATCCATGATACAAGTCCTGCGGCTGCTGAAACTGAAGTTGTCATAAATGCATGTGCTGCAAGTCCATTTGCTGCAAGAGCACTTCCTGCATTAAATCCATACCATCCAAACCATAACAGTGCAGCTCCTAAAAATACAAACGGTGTATTATGTACGTGGTAAACTCCCTGGTCATATCCACGACGTTTTCCAAGTGTTAAAGCTAATACCAGTCCACTCACACCTGATGTGATATGAACAACATTTCCTCCTGCGAAATCAACTGATCCGATCTTGGCTAAGAATCCTCCTTCACCCCATACCATATGTGCCATTGGATAGTAAACGATCAATGACCATAAGATAATAAAAAGAACTAATGCCTTAAATTTCATTCTTCCTGCGACAGATCCTGTGATCAACGCTGGTGTGATCATTGCAAACATCATCTGAAATGCTGCAAATGCAAGGTTTGGAATCGTAGATGCGTAAGGTCCCGGTTTCATTCCGACTCCGTTAAAACCAAACCATTTTGCTCCTCCAATGATCCCTGCGTGGTTTCCTCCGAAAGATAATGCATATCCAACAAGTACCCACATGATCACGGAAACTCCCATGATGAATACACACTGCATCATCGTGTTTCCAACGTTTTTCCTTCGTACCATTCCTCCATAGAAAAATGCAAGGCCTGGTGTCATAATAAATACAAATGCTGCACATAGCAGTATAAATGCTGTATCTCCTGCGTTCATAATATATTCCTCCATTCTCATTTTCAAATATGCTTCTATGCTCGTCAGAGTAGCTAGTTCTGACATCTTTGAAAATCTCTCGAGAGAATGTTTTCTTTTATAGTCTTTTCTATAAAAGAAAAAGGAGCCAAAGCACACTTTAACTTATGCTTTGACTCCTTTGTCACGTTTATAGTAACAAAAGGTGTTTTAAAATGCAAGATTTATTTATGTATTTTTATCAAGACAATTGTGATTTGAATGACGGAAATTATTGGTGGAATATTATAAAAAGAGATCATGTGTCTGCAACCCACTTGCGTTCGGACTCCCACGTAGCTGTACTAAGCTCCTGAATGGTCTAACGACCATCCACTCGCTAAGTGCAGACGTGTCCGTACGGTTGCCGACACATGATCTCTTTTTATAATATTCAAATAATTTACGTGATTCAAACCACTATACAGTGTGTATGTTGTATGGTATTGATTGATAATTTTTGTATTCGTTAACAGAAGTTTAGCTAAAATCTACAAGCACCTTCTGTCTGAAAATTTCCTATTTTACAATCAATGCTGTTCTCCATACACCCCCACTTGAATTTTTCAATCTTGTAATTGTCCACACTTTAGACTTCTGGTATATGATAAAAAATAAATAAACGATCGGAAGCGCAGCATTAGAATTTTGCCATGTTTTTTACGGATTCGCAGCCGGCTTGGTGCGTTGTTTGAGCCTCAAAGAGTTCTGTTTTCAATACTTTTGAAGGCGAGTTACGCAAGGAAAGCCGGCGGATGAGCGATCTGTAAAAAACGTGAGTAAAATTCTCTAGCTACGCTTCCAATCGTTTATTTATTTTTTATCATATACTCGAAATCTACAGTTGACCAACTTACAAAAATTTAAATTTATTTCTTATTCAACATCTGCTAATGCTGCAAGATTTTCTTCTCCTGTACGGATTTTGATAACTTTGTCTACGTTGTATACAAAGATCTTACCATCTCCGATATGTCCTGTGTAAAGGGCTTTCTTCGCAGCTTCGATGATGTTGTCAACTGGGATATTTCCGACGATGACTTCAACTTTAACTTTTGGAAGTAATGTTGCATCGACTTCAGCACCTCTGTATCGTTCTCCAGCACCTTTCTGGATACCACAACCCATGACCTGAGTAACCGTCATACCAGTAACTCCAACATCGTTCATTGCTTTTCTTAACTTGTCATATCTTGTTAATTTTGCAATAATAACAACTTTATACATTCCTGTTACAAGATCTGGAGCTTTGCTAACCTGTACAGCTGCTGCTTTCTGAACTTCAGAAGCTTTGTCGTAATCTTCCTGTCCAAGAACAGTGTTTGCATTTTCTTCCATGATCATTGTGTTAGAAATATCCATCATACTGAATCCAGCATATGCTGATGTTAAGCCATGTTCTGGTCCATCCAGACCGATGATTTCTTCTTCTTCTGTTACACGAAGACCAATCGTTGCTTTGATGATCGTAAATGTCAAACTGATCGTTACGGCTGTCCAAGCACAGACACATACGATACCGATGATCTGAATCTTTAATAATCCAAATCCACCACCATAGAAGAGTCCGTTTAATTCACTTCCTGGTGCAGTTTTTGTTGCAAATAATCCTGTTGCTAATGTTCCCCATAAACCATTCATGAAATGTACTGCTACAGCTCCAACTGGGTCATCAATTCTTAATTTATAGTCTAAAAACCATACTCCAAAACAAACAAGTAATCCAGAAACAGCTCCAATAACGATCGCTCCAAATGCATCTGTAACATCACATGGTGCTGTGATTGCTACAAGTCCTGCAAGAGATGCGTTTAATGACATTGATACATCAGGTTTTCCATATTTTACCCATGTAAAGATCATACATACAACAGTTGCAACTGCTGGTGAGATTGTTGTTGTTACGAAAATAGATCCTAACTGTTCAATAGATGTTGCTGCTGCACCATTGAATCCATACCATCCAAGCCAAAGGATAAATACTCCTAATGCTCCAAGTGGAATATTATGTCCTGGAAATGCATTTACTTTTGTAATATTTCCATCTTTGTCTTTTGTGAATTTACCAATACGTGGTCCTAAGAATTTTGCTCCGATCAGTGCGGATAATCCACCAACCATATGAATTGCACAAGATCCAGCGAAATCATGGAATCCCATCTGAGATAACCATCCTCCACCCCAGATCCAATGTGCTTCGATCGGATAGATCAATGCGGAGATAACTGCGGAATAAATACAGTATGATAAGAATTTTGTTCTTTCTGCCATGGCTCCGGATACGATCGTTGCTGTTGTTGCACAGAATACTAAGTTAAATACGAAACTAGACCAGTCAAAATTTGCATAAGATGTAAAAATATCAAATCCAGGTTTTCCGATCAATCCGATCATATCTTCCCCGAGTAATAAACTGAAACCGATCAGAATAAATACACAAGTACCAATACAGAAGTCCATCAGGTTTTTCATGATAATATTTCCGGCATTCTTAGCTCTTGTAAATCCGGCTTCAACCATAGCGAATCCGGCCTGCATCCAGAATACCAATGCGGCTCCGATAAGGAACCAGACCCCAAAAATCTGGGTGTTCATTGCGTTCATAATTTCTTTTGTCATATCTTTGTCCTCCCATTTCGAAAGTTTCATCTTTTCATTCAGGAAGAAACGCGCGTGTCTGTACTCAATGAATTGATTGAAGGATTTTAGAAATCCTTCTTGATAAAAAGAAAAGGCGTTATGAAGAATGATCTGTGTCATTTCATAACGCCTTTGTTATGGTTGGAATTATAAACGTCTCATTTTTATTTGTCAATAAGTTTTTTAACATTTTTTGTGCAGAAAATGTATCTTTTTTAGTACAATTTTAACTGTTTAATTCGTTCTCAAGCATGCGGTATCCGACTCCGACTTCTGTAAAAACATACTTTGGAACCGCTGGATTTTCCTCAATCTTTCGGCGGATATTTGCCATATTTACACGAAGAATTCTATTATTTGTATCTGCATGAGGTCCCCATATATCCTTGATGATAGATTCATATGTAATAACCTTTCCTGCATTCTCTGCAAGAAGAGATACCAGCTTATATTCAATCTGTGTAAGTCTGACTTCTTCCTCTCCAAGGAATACCCTTCTCTTGTCAAAATCAATTTTTAGCTGATCTGCATGATACATCGGTGTTTTCGTCTCTGTTTCCATTGGCTGCCTTCTATGTCTTAATGCAGTACGGATCCTTGCGAGCAGTTCCTGATTGCCAAATGGCTTGGTTATATAATCATCTGCCCCTGCATCCAGGGCTTTTACTTTCTCAGATTCACTGTTTCTTGCTGAGATTACGATGATCGGAGTAACAGCCCATTTTCTGATCTCAGAAATCACATCAATTCCATCCATATCTGGTAGTCCAAGGTCTAATAAAATAATATCTGGGCAGTATGATTCTGCGCACTGAATTGCCTGAGTTCCTGTGGTTGCTATAATTGGTTTGTAGCCATTTGTCTTTAAGATCGTTGATATGAAATTGCCGATGTTTTCTTCATCTTCGACGATCAAAACAGTAAATTTAATCTCTGTCATAGTTTTTCTTCCTCCGTCAATTCTTCCTCATCCATTGGCAGACTAAAACTAAACTCTGCTCCATCCTCATAGTTTCTTGCATAGACATCACCTTGATGTGCCATAACAATGGATTTGCAGATACTTAATCCAATACCCATTCCCTTGCGGCTTTCATGATCAATTGCTCCTGCACATCCATCAAAAATCTGAGCAATACGTTCAGGTTCAATTCCAACTCCATGATCCCTAACATAAAATACAACATTCTTTTCTTCTTCTTTGATGTCCAGTTCAATCGGTCCACGAGTTCCTGCATGTACCCATGCATTTTCAAGAAGGTTCATAATGACCTGCTCAATCAACGTTGGATCCATTGGTACCATAAGAAAATCTTCTGGAATCTTCACCTTTAATTCGCTGTCTGGATAACGCTTATGGTAACGCTGAATTGCTTCTGACACCACTTCTTCGAGAGGCTCTGGCACCTTTTTTACATGCGGTTGTGTATCACTTCCATTGCTCTGAATCCTTGTAATACTAAGAAGATTTTCCACCATGTTTAACAGCCAGTTTGCATCTTCTTTAATTCCCACGACAAGCTGGTCTTTTGCCTCTTCATCAAGCTGATCTTTTGCCTCCAGATAGGTTGAACTTGCCCCGATCATTCCGGTCAGCGGTGTTCTTAGATCATGGGAGATCGCTCTTAATAAATTCGAGCGCATCTTCTCCTTCTCTTTCTCGATCTGAAGCTCATTGATCTGCTTGTTATATTCATTTAATTTCGCAAGTTCTTTCTCTCTCTTAACAGCCGCTTCTTTCTCTCGGTTTAAGCTTGTTGTCGTCATATTGGTTATGATCGCGATCACTAAAATTCCAAGGAATGTCATTGGATATCCATCGATCATAAAATTAATCTTAAAGTATGGAAATGTAAATCTCCAGTTAATAAAAATAACGCTTAAAAGTGAGGAAACAATCCCCCATCCATACCCTTTTGTATATCTTGAGATAAAAAAAGTTGCCAATGTATAAATCATTGGCACATTAATATTGTGAGCTGTCTGATAGAAAAAAATATGCGCAATGATAGTCGCAATGATCAGGATCGTAACCGAAATCAAAAAATCCTTCTCCCACTGCATCAGCCCTTTTTCATTCTGCTTCATGTTTATTCTCCATTTGGTCGAATGTTCACATCAATCTTACATTTTGAAACGTGGTCAGAATTGACACTTAGGTCATAATCTACCTGCAAACGCATCTGTTCCTCTTCTTCCATCCAGTCAATATTGCTTGTATTGACTCCCATCAAAAGACTTCCAAATGGTGTATCATAGTAAGAGAGATTTTCTTTTCCCTCCTCAAAGATCATATGAGATCCCTGTGGACCTTTTCTTGTAAGTTCTACACTGTTTGGCCCGATCTTTAAGACATTCTTTGTAATTTCATTATCTTCTGAAAGCTCATCATATAAAATATAATGCTTGCCATTTTTTAAATAATAAGCTCCTGTTGTTACCATCTCGATCGGATTTTCTGGATCAACATCCATCTGAAGCCCTGAAATGTTAATTAATACTTCTTTCGTCATTTATCTTTCACTTCCTAATAATTCTCAATATCTACCGGCTGTACATAATCCACATGGCATGGCAGTACTTTGTCGGCAAATGATAAAAACTGGTCTGCCATATCACTGACATAGTACTCATACTGTGCTACATGATCCTCGGAAGCTGCCATATCTCTCTGTGCAAGCATCTGTTTTAAAGTCTTTGCAACTTCGTAAGCAGGGTTCACTAAAGTAACCTTGTCACCCACAAATCTCTGGATTGGATTAATAAGCAATGGATAATGCGTACATCCAAGGATCAGAGAATCGATGTCATACTGCTTAAATTCTCTTAAATATCGTGATACCATATCCTCTGTGATACGGTCATCAATCAGTCCTTCTTCTACCAATGGTACAAATAATGGACATGCTTTTGTGACTACCGTCACAGACGGATCTAATTTTCTTAAATACTGTCCATACTGTCCACTCTTGATCGTAGCATTCGTCCCAATGATTCCAATATTCTTATTCTTTGTCGCATTCATCGCTGCAACAGCACCTGGCTGTACCATACCGATGATCGGCACATTATATAAATCCTGTAAATCAGCTAAAGCGAGGGCACTCGCCGTATTACAGGCGATGACCACTGCTTTGACACCTTTACTTAACAGAAAATTGACGATCTGTCTGGAATAACGCACGATCGTATCTTTGGATTTGGTTCCATAAGGCACACGTGCAGTATCTCCAAAATATATCATACTTTCTTCCGGAAGCTGACGCATGATCTCTCTTGCGACAGTCAATCCACCAACTCCGGAATCAAACACCCCAATTGGTGCATTCATAGCTATTTCCTCCTAACGATATCTTGTCATTGCCTGATCAATTAATATATCAATTAATTCAGGAATATCAAGTCCGCATGCTTTCCATAACATTGGATACATACTGATACTTGTGAATCCTGGCAATGTATTGATCTCGTTAAATACAACTCTTCCTGATTCTTCTAAGAAGAAATCAACTCTTGATAATCCAAATCCGTCAACGGCTTTAAAGATTGCTTCAGCATCTTCTCTGATCTTCTGCTTAGATTCTTCTGGCATGTCTGGATCTACAACCGTCTTAGATTCTGCGTTGTTATATTTTGCATCGAAATCATAGAATGCTGCTTCTTGGGCTGCGAGGATTTCTCCAACACAGGTACTCTTTACTTGTGTTCTATCACCTAACACGGCACATTCTACTTCTCTTCCGACAATTGTCTCCTCACAAAGAATATTGCGGTCGTGTTTCACCGCTTCGTATAATGCTGCTTCTAATTCTTTTCTGTTCTCTGCTTTGGAAACTCCCTTGGAAGATCCTGCACAAGAAGGTTTTACGAAGATTGGATATGGGATTTCTTTTTCCACACGATCCATTGCTTCATCTAAATGTTCAAAATCACTTTCTCTAACATGAACAAACTTCGCCTGATCGATACCAATATGGTCTACAATGATCTTCGTGTATACTTTATCCATAGAAACTGCAGATGCTAAAACTCCACATCCAACATATGGGATCTTGGACAGTTCAAATAATCCCTGAACTGTTCCGTCTTCACCATTCATACCATGAAGAACTGGGAAGATCACATCCACTTTCTGAAGTTTGTATGTACCTTCTGCAAGGATGACTAAAGAACGAGTTGTTGTATCTGGAGAAATAAATGCTTTGACTTCTCCTTCTCTCCAGCTTCCGTCTTCAATATCCTTTACACTGTCTACTAATAACCATTTTCCTTCTTTTGTGATTCCAACTAAAATCACGTTATATTTTTCAGTGTCCATGTTCTTGATGACTGTCGTTGCTGACAGACATGAAACATCATGTTCAGAGGAATCTCCTCCAAAGATCACTACTACATTCTTCTTCATTGATCTAAACTCCTTTATCATAATAAAAGTATAAAAATTTAAAATAAATTATTTTATTATCACTTGATTATATCACAAATTTCTCAAAAATAAATCCTTCAAAGTAAGGTTCATTCTCTTTATATGCTTTTTGATCACGAAATGTCCATCCATAGATTGGAATCTTATAAAATTTCCTGCAGATTTTTAATGGAAGGCAGTCTTTATATTTATAACGATAAGCTATAAAATCTGGTTTTGTAATAAAATTTGTTAATAGATTCTTCATAATGAAATAAGCAATCTTACGTGAAAATGATCCTGCTTCTTTCTCTTTGAAGAACTGCTCACTTAACTGCCCGCGGATCACTTCTGGACGATTCTTCTTAAACCAATATAAAGCATAAGGATGAAAACATTCGATACAATATAATCCCCTGTATCTGTCCAATGTCTTTGCTACTTTCTTACACAACTTGCGGTTACATGTTTCCATTTTAAGTTCTATAAGTAATGGGACTTTTCCATCAATCTCTCTCAAGACTTCTATAAACCTTGGAATTCTCTCTTTTGTTCCCATCAGCCGGTATCTGCACAGCTCACGGTAAGTAAGATCCTGAATCTTCTTATTCACACCACATGTTCTCTTAAGATCGTAATCATGATGGATTACCATAACACCATCTTTTGTAAGCTGCACATCCAGTTCCATACCATAACCTAATTCCTTGGCTTTCTTAAAAGCAGCCATGGAATTTTCTGGAATGCCTTCTTCCCCATGAAATCCACGATGTGCATAGTATTTCACATTCAGCACTGGATGTTCACGCTTTTTTCCCGGATCAATCATCTTGATGTATACAAAAATTAAAATTGGAATCCATAATAAGATCATTGCTCATCCCTCTTTTCCTTGACCATCGCAGTTAATGTTTCACGTTCATTTAATACAGGCTGTTCTAATACCTGATCTAGCAGCCATGACAAAATTTCTCCTATTTCTTTTCCCTGTGGAACTCCCATATCCATCAGGTCTTTTCCATTGATCTTTAATTCTTTGATAGAAAGGCAATTTTTCTCTTCAATGATTTCTTCAAACAGTCTCTTGGTTTCATTTAAAACCTGTTCTTTTTGTTCTTTGTGATAATCGCTCTGTGCATTAATATCTGCCCTCTGGACCACCATTAATCTTGCAAATAATTCTGGTGTAAGTTTGCTGACCCATCGTCTTATCGTTTTTTTATTTACTTCTTCAAACGATGCAAATCTGCGATCATGCCATCTAACAAGAGTTGTGACCTGTTTGATCGTCTGATTATCAAATTTTAATCTGCGAAGGATCTTTCTTGCTATTTCTTCTCCGATCACTGGATGCATTTTAAAATGATCTTTATCCGGTCCTTCCACTCTTGCTTCTGGTTTTCCAATATCATGCAGCAACATTGTCCAGCGGTAAATATGTTCTGCCTCGATATTTTTCATAGCTTCAATCGTATGAATTCCGACACTATATTTATGATGTGGATTATTCTGTGGTGTCTCCATCATAATATCAAATTCAGGAAAAATAATCTTTGTAACACCTAATTTATATGCATTTACCAAAACCTCTGGATATGCGGATGTGATCAGTTTTTCTAATTCTACCTGAATTCGTTCTGCACTGATGTCTTTTAGGAATCTTGCCTGATTCCTGATCGCTTCTTCGGTTTTTTCTTCAATCTCAAATCCTAACTGTGCCTGAAATCTTAAGGCTCTTAGAATTCTTAAAGCATCTTCATCAAATCGCTTCGTTGCCTCTCCAACGCAACGGATCATTTTGTTCTTAAGATCTGTCATTCCATCGTACATATCAATGATGCCTTCTCTGTCATTGTATGCCATGGCATTGATCGTAAAATCTCTTCTTAATAAATCCTCTTTTAAGGATTTTGTGAAATGTACTTCATTCGGTCTTCTATGGTCTTCGTATTTTCCATCGACACGATAGGTCGTCACCTCATATGGCTCATGATTCATCAATACTGTAACTGTTCCATGTTCGATTCCTGTATCTACTGTATGTTCAAATATTTCTTTGACTTCCTGAGGTGAAGCTGATGTTGTAATATCCCAGTCACCCGGAGTTCTTCCTAATATCGAATCTCTGACACACCCACCTACTATATAGGCTTCAAATCCATGTTCTTCTAATGTCTTAATTACTTTTGCTGCCTGTGCTGGCATGTTGATCTTCATCTTCTCACCTCATCTTTTCTGTTTATCATAAACGGAAGAATTGCCGGAAATGTATCTTCATAATTCCCGGCAATTGTATTCATTATACTCTTAGTAAGCTTTTCCAAAGTAAACCATCTTCTTCGCAGGTTTTCCACAGTGAACGCATACGTCACTTAAATGTTCCTGTTCAAATGGCATACATCTTGTTGTAGCTGTTGTCTCGTCTTTGATCGCTTCTTCACATTCTGTTTCTCCACACCACATTGCTTTTACGAAACCATCCTGTTTCTCAATGTGAGCTTTGAATTCATCCCAATTCCTAGCTTCTACGGTATGTTCAGCTAAATGTTTCTTCGCTCTCTCAAGCATATCGCTCTGCATCTGTTCTAATACTTCACCAAGTTTTGTCTCGATCTCATCTAAAGATACGATGATCTTCTCTCTTGTATCACGGCGAACGATCACTGCCTGATTCTTCTCAATATCTTTTGGTCCGATCTCAATTCTTGTAGGAATTCCGCGTACTTCCTGTTCACTGAATTTCCATCCTGGGCTCTTATCAGAATCATCGACTTTCACTTTGTAAGAAGAAGCAAGTTTCTTTCTGATCTCTTCTGCTTTCTCAAGCACTCCTTCTTTCTTCTGCATGATCGGTACGATCATTGTCTGTACTGGTGCGATTCTTGGTGGTAATACAAGACCTGAATCATCTCCATGAACCATGATGATCGCTCCGATGATACGTGTAGACATTCCCCATGATGTCTGGTGTACATACTGGAGTTTATTGTCTTTATCTGTATATTGGATACCAAATGCTTTCGCAAATCCATCACCGAAATTATGGCTTGTTCCAGACTGTAATGCTTTTCCATCGTGCATTAATGCTTCAATTGTATATGTGGCATGTGCCCCTGCGAATTTTTCTTTCTCTGTCTTCTGTCCCTTAACAACTGGAATTGCAAGGTACTGTTCGCAGAAATCTGCATACATATTTAACATCTGTACAGTTCTTGCTTCCGCTTCTTCTGCTGTTGCATGTGCTGTATGTCCTTCCTGCCAGAAAAACTCAGAAGTTCTTAAAAATGGTCTTGTTGTCTTTTCCCAACGTACGACAGAAACCCACTGATTATATAATTTAGGCAGATCTCTGTGAGACTGGATGATCTTTGAATAGAAATCACAGAATAATGTCTCTGATGTAGGTCTTACGCAAAGACGTTCTTGCAATTCTTTCTGTCCACCATGAGTTACCCATGCAACTTCTGGTGCAAATCCCTCTACATGATCTTTTTCTTTGTTTAAAAGGCTTTCTGGGATGAACATTGGCATTGCAACATTTTCCACACCTGTTTCTTTAAATTTGGCATCTAAAACTTTCTGGATATTCTCCCAGATCGCATATCCGTTTGGACGTAAGATCATACATCCACGAACGCTTGAATAATCTGCTAATTCTGCTTTCTTAACAACATCTGTATACCACTGTGCAAAATCGTCTTCCATCGCAGTGATCGCTTCTACTAATTTCTTATCTTTTGCCATTGCAAAATGTCTCCTTTTCTGTGGTTGTGTACATATTTTTCATGTACAACTATACTAAGAATAATATTACTGTAAAATGGCGGATTTTTCAAGGGTTTTCCTATGGGTTGCGTTTTTATTTACTAAATGCCAGACATGCAGCTCCAATCAGCCCACAGTCCTCTCCTAATGCTGCTGGCACGATCTTCACATTACCTTTTAATGCATCATACACTTTTCCTTTAGCACGTTTTTCGATTTCTTCGATAAATCCCGGAATCTTTAGTGCCACACTTCCGCTTAGGACAAATAATTCTGGATCAAGTATGCCATAAAGTGTTGCAATAAAACTTGACAGATATTCATAAGCATCTTCCATGATCGCTGCTGCCGTTTCATTTCCTTCCTGTGCAAGCTGATAGACTTCACCTGCATGTGCTGCATTTAATCCTGCATCATTGGCACGTTTTGTGATCGCTGTTCCGCTGGCAATAGATTCTATCGAACCTTTCTTTAAATCTCCCTGTGATGGTCCATTTTTCCATAAAATACAGTTTGCTACTTCCTGTGCAAATCCTTTTGCACCACGATAGATTTTTCCATCGATGCATAGTCCTGCTCCGACTCCTGTTGAAATGGTCAGAAATTCAATGATCTTCTTTCCTTTTCCTGCACCGATCACAGCTTCTGCAAGTCCCGCAAGATTTGCATCATTTTCAAGTTGGACAGAAACTCCTGTGATCTTTTCTAATTCTTTTGTCAGTTCAAAATTATGCCATCCTGGAAGATTTGGCGGTGTTAAAATGACTCCATTGATCAAATCTAATGGTCCAGGGCATGAGATTCCGATTCCTTCAATTTCCTGTCCAAATTCTTTGATCACATCATTGATCTGGTTTAATGTTTTCATTGGATCTTTTGGATCTGATCCAAACTGAACTCTTTCTTTGATCTCATATTGTTCATTGATCAGGGCAACTCTTGTATTTGTTCCTCCAACATCAATTCCTACTGCATATTTCATAATTTCTTTCCCTCCTGTATAAACGAAAAGGGGGACAACCGAAGCTGTCCCCTCTTTATGTTGCTATTATTTGCGAATATCTTATTCGTAGTAGTATTTAACTTTGTCTGCAGAATCAAATAAGTTAACTTTGTGAGCGATAACTTCTCTACAAGCTTTGATTGGTTCTGGGTAGATTTCAAGTGGCTCTCTGTATTCTGGATGAGCATTTAATACTTCTCTGCATTTTTCATAGAATGCAACTTTGATATCACTTGAAATGTTGATCTTAGAAATACCGATTTTAACTGCTTTTGCGATTTCTTCATCTTTGTTGCTTGATCCACCATGTAATACTAATGGAATATCAAGAGTATCTTTTAATGTCTGTAAGATATCAAGACGAAGTTCTGGTTTCATATCGCTTGGATAGATTCCGTGAGCTGTTCCGATTGCTACTGCTAATGTGTCAATTCCTGTTTTTTCAACAAAGTCTTTTGCCTGATCTGGATCTGTATAGATAACTCCTGTTGTTCCACCTTCGATAGAGTTTCCTGTTGTTCCGATTGTTCCAAGTTCACTTTCTACAGATACATTTGCAAGATGTGCAACTTCACATACTTTCTGAGTGATCGCAATGTTTTCTTCATATGGAAGTTTAGATGCATCGATCATAACAGATGTGAATCCTGCCTGAATTGCTCTTACAACTGTTTCATATTTGTCACCATGGTCTAAATGAATAACAACTGGTACATCTGTTTTAGATGCTTCATAGATCATGCTCTGTACTAAACTGTTTTCAACGAAGTTGAATTCATCTGGAGACATTTCTAAGATAACTGGGCTTTTCATTTCTTTTACCTGCTGCATAACAGCTTTTAATAACTGATCACTACCAATATTGAATGCTGGTACTGCGAATCCTTTTTCGTCTGCTACTTTTAAAAGTTCTTTCATGTTCATTAACATAGTTCTATTTCTCCTTTTTAATGTTGATATCTTATTCTGTCTGCCGCAAAATCTGCGGCAGACGTTTGTTATGCTGATTAAATTAAACTTATAATGATTTTCCTTCTGATCCAGACAGGTGGATATATTTTTTCACTAATTCCTGGCTATCGATCTCCACCTGATGCATCATTACCCAATAATTGATGTCTGGATCTTTTTTAAGATGTTTTTTAATGCTGTCTACATTGGCATTCATAAAGTCACATCCTACATTGATCTTATTGATTCCAAATTCAACACATTTTTTAATATTTTCATCACCAGAACCGCTTCCCCCATGCAGCACCAGTGGCATCTTTGTTTTTTCTTTGATTTCTTTCAATCTTTCAAAATCAAATTCTGGCACATATCCTTCTGGATAGTTTCCATGAGAACTTCCAAAAGAAATTGCTAATGCATCAATTCCGGTTTCTTTTGCAAATCGTAAGGCTTCGTCTGGATTGGTTTTCATATCATCGTCCGTATAATTATCACCTTCACTGGCTCCCATACATCCGATCTCTCCTTCGACACTTGCATCGAACTGTTGCGCAAATTCTACGATCTCTCTTGTCATTCGGATATTACCTTCCAAGTTATATCTGGAAGCATCTACCATAACACTGGAATATCCATCAACTAACGCTTTCTTTAACAATCCGATTTCTTCCCCATGGTCGAAATTCAAAGCTACTTCAACACTTGCTCTTTGTGCCAGTTTTTTAACGATCGGTGCGATCAGATTGCTGTCACAATGATTTACCATATGTTCCTGTACGATATTGATGATGATCGGTGCTCTTAAAGACTGTGCTGCATTGATCACCGCTCTCGCTGTCTCAATGTTAAAACAGTTGATTGCCATGACTGCGTAGTTACCTTCATTGGCACGTTTTAACATTCCCTTCATTGATACATACATAACTTATCTATCCTTTCTGATCCTATGAAATAGTGAATCCTGATAAATCAAGATCTTCTTCTTTTTCGTCAACCATTGGCTCATCTTCTTCTGTTTTCTTTTTCTTGATCAGTACAAGTAATACACCTGTAACTGCTGTTCCTGCTAACAGTGCGATAAGTGCTGCGATTGGATTTGACATTGCTGGGATTACAAATACACCACCTGATGGTACTTTGCTTCCTACATCAAGGCTGAAACTGATTGCTCCTGTAACACCACATCCTGTTGCTGTACAGATAACTGTACGGATGATATCATTCATTGCGATTGGGATAACACCTTCTGAGATCATGCAAAGACCCATTGGGAATGCAACTTTGATATTTTCTTTTTCCTGTGCTGTATAAATGTTTTTATTTAGTAATTTAGATAATACTAATGAGAATGTAATTCCAAGTGGTGGAACCATAGCTGCTAATACTTTGATCGCTTCTGGTCCTGTGATTCCCTCTAACAGTAATCCATCACAGATTAAGTTAGGTACTTTACTGATTGGTCCACCGAAGTCGATACATCCAAGAGCTCCGATGATGAATCCATAAACTGCTTTTGAAGACTGGTCAAGTCCTGTAATAAAGTTTGTTAAGGCTTTTGTTGCCATTGTGATTGGTGTTCCTACTACGAAGAACATGATAAGTCCAGCGATGATTGCTGATAATGTTGGTACGATCATCATTGGCATTAATGCTTCTGCCCATTTAGGTACTTTCAGGTTATTCTTAATGAATAATGCGATATAACCTACTAAATAACCACCAACCATTCCACCTAAGAATCCAGCTCCTAAGAACGATGCGATCTGACCCATTAAGAAACCAGGTGCAATACCAGGTCTGTCAGCGATTGAGTAAGCGATATATCCTGAGATGAAGGATGGCAATAATCCCATTCCTAATACACCAAGTGTTGTCATTGCACTAGGAATTGTCATTTTAGATAATTCAGTTACGTTTTCTCCTCCCATTAAGTTACCGATCGCGATCAGTAATCCTGATGCTACGACTAAAGGTAACATGTAGGAAATGGCCGTCAATGCGTGACGTTTTAATTCCGCTCCAAGTTTTTTCATTGTTCTCTTCTCCTTTAAGTATAGTTTTTTGTTTCTCTTTTATTTACCTAATTCATTTTCGATCTTTTCGATCAGTTTCTTAGGTGCTTTTACACAAACATTTGTAGGAACTTTGATCGTAGGTTTTCCTTCAAATCTTTCTGTTCCTGTAATAGCAATATCGACTGCAAGGATTACAACATCTGCTTCTTTGATTTCTTCTGCTGTTAATTCATCCTCTGTTCCGATTGTTCCCTGTGTTTCCACTTTGATTGTGTGTCCCATGCTTTCAGCTGCACGGATTAATTTTTCCTTTGCGATGTAAGTGTGCGCGATTCCTGATGTACATGCACATACAGATACGATTTTCATAACTTACAACTCCTTTCTTATTTTTCTTTTGGTTGTTTATTACCTCTTTCTTTATGTTCTAATCATATACCAGCTTTCCTTACTGTGTTCATTAAGAGAGGGCTTTTTAATGTGGCATTTTTTCCATTTAATTATGACATTTTTTCAATACGGGCATTTTAATTAGGGTAGTTTTTTGTTTCACATTCCACAACGGAAGTATTTAAATGTGGTAATTTTTTATTTATTTTTAACATATAGAAATGCAAAAGATCCCTGCTCCTATTGGAACAGGGATCCTAAGAATTATATAGAGTGTTAGGAAACTTATTTATGCAAATACAGCTTTTAGATCTTCTACTGTGCTAGCATTCAGCAGAGCTTCTACTGCATCGTCATTACCTAAGGTTCTTGCTACTTCAGCCAATAATCTTAAATGAGTTTTTGCATTCTCATTATCATTTCCAACTGCGAATAAAAAGATCAGTTTTACACCATTTCCATCCAGTGTCTCCCATTCGATCTCATCCTGAACTTTACCAATCGCAATTCCTACCTGTGTTACAGAATCACTTTTCCCATGAGGAATTGCCACATAGTGTCCAATTCCTGTCTGTCCCTGTGATTCTCTCAAATATATATCTTCTATATAAGAATCAACATCCGCAATATATCCGGCATCTTTTAATTTTCCTGCAAGATGCTCGATCGCTTCTTTCTTATTCTTTGCTGTCATATTTAAGTCGATAACTCTTTCATCTAATACACTTTTAATATCCATTTTTAATTCTCCTTTTAATTTTTCTTTTTACTTATTGAATCAGATACTTATATAACTCAATGTTTGATTTCATACTCTTTAATTTCTCTAATTTTTCCTCTGAATCGATCAGTGTTACATATTCTTTATAAAACATCTGAATCCTGCTGATCTCATCTCTGGTACTTAAACGGAACGCCAGTAAAAATACGACCTGAACCTGTTCATTGTCCCACATGATCGGATTTTTTAAGATTGCTATCCCAACTTTTGATTCATTAACCGCTGTCGGTGAACCATGCGGAAGACTGACCCCATTTCCAATCGTTGTTGTTGTTTTACTCTCACGATCCATAACTGAATCATAAAAATTTTCTGTAACAACATGCTTTTCTTCCATTGCCTGGCTCATTATTTTTAAACATTCTTCTTTTGTTTTGACTTCCAGATCAGTAAATATAAATTCCGGTGAAAATAAAATAAAACATTCTGGTGAAAATGGTGTTGCATTTTCTATCATCATAGAATTCATATTGTCTAAATGTGCCCTCAAAGTGGAAATTCCTGTTTCATTTAAGATATTTGGAATGACTACAATTCTCTTATCTTTTTCTTTTCTCTCTTCTGTCGAAATGATAATGTCATAATCTTCATAATCCGCAATCTTAAAGTCATGAATACTTACAAATTTAATTTCATCAATTTCTGGCACAGATTTCTTAATCTTTTCTTTTACTAATTGTGTATGACCCATGTTAAAATTAGAAACCATTACCGTGCGGTACTGATGTTTTTTTCTTTCGATCGCTGCCTGAATATATAACACGATATATCCAATTTCATCTTCTGTAATCTGAAGTCCATAATATTCTTCAAACAAAATACTGATCGCCCAGCTTGCACGAAATACATTCTTATATTCTTTTTTTATAAAATCAATCAATGCATTTTTTTGTGGCGTTCCATAACGAAGTCTGAAAATTGTTGGTCTTAAATGAATGATCAGGCTTTCTTTTACCTTCTCATCTGAAGTGAGATCAACATCTAAAATATCTCTGATTACCTTTAACATGCGATCTACAAAATCAACCAATTTATTGTCATATTTCTTTACCTGACTTAATGTCACATCTACATCTGATATTCCAATAAACTTTGAACACAAAATCTGAATTGATAAAAACAAAACATCTTCTGTCAAAAAATGTACATGAAATACTTCTTCTAATTTTTCAAAGATTGCTACCGTAAATGCATATTCATTATATTTCTTAAGAATTTTTAATTCCTCTGGAAAATAATCGCTGACTAATGGTAATGCAAGCTCTTTTCTCTTATACGCGATGCAACAATAAATTAAGATCTCATAAAATGATTCATCTGTGAAATGGTAATCCCATTCGTTTTCTGTTTGAATAATACATTTTCTGATCGCAGAAACATCAATGTTAGAAAAGAAATAATCTATATTCTCTTTGATCTCTTCTCCTGGTTTCTTCATCATAATCAGATTCTTTAATGCAACTCTGTATTCATTTTCTTCACTTTTGAGCCGATATCCCTTTCCTCTTTCATTCACAAGGGAAATGTGATATACTTCCAGCCATTCTTCGCATTCCTTTAATACTTTCAGCATTGTTGGAACACTTAAGAATAACTTCTCAGCCAATTTCTGTGTTGTCATTGTCTGCCATGGCCGCAGATTAAAAAATATCTTTAATGTCTCATTTACTCTATCTCTTGGATCATAATTTCCTACTTGCAGATCTTCATCTGATAATGCTTTTTGTATTTCTTCTTTTTGATTTTCATTTGCTTCCAGCCAGATTCCAACTCGTGGTTTCCGCTGAATTTCTCCAAGATTATTTTCTAATAAGAAGTCACTCAATTCATTTAACCGATTCCTGACAGACTTTTCAGATAATCCGATCTCTTTGGCAATCTTTCCAGTTGCAATGATCTCTCCATCTGAAATACAGTCAAAAATCTGTTTCATATAAAATTTATCTTTTGAACGTTTCATGTTATTGGTCCTTTCAAATTTAATGACTTTCTTTTTTGCACCTCCTGTTGTTTAACTTGGATTTAGTATAGCATGGAATGCTAAACTCAACTTATCAACAACGGACTTTTTAATGCGGTACATTTTATATGATGCAAAAAGAAATACGGTAAAAAATCTTTTTTAAAATGTGGTAATTTTTTAGCCAAAAAAAGAAGAACTCCCGTTTATTTCATAGTTCTCCTTTTACATAAATTTATAAGAGGGCAGAATCTAAGTTCTGCCCCCATATATTTTTATATTATTATTTTATCGCACATGCTGCCCCGACATATTCCATTCGGTTTTCTTTTACGCTCATAATATCCGCATGTTCCCCGCAAACACGGCAGTTCTTATTCTTTGATGGGAATTTTACTACCCTTGTATTCATCGTTAATCCATCCATCACAAGCATTTTACCCGTCAGCAATTCCCCGATTCCTAACAGATATTTGATCGCTTCTAGGGCCTGAATACATCCAATGATCCCTGCAACTGCGCCTATGATTCCTGCCTGACTGCAGTTTGGCACAGTTCCACTCTCTGGAATCTCCTCAAAGATGCATCTGTAACATGGCTGATCATTTTCTGGAACATAAGTCATAACCTGTCCCTGAAACTGTAAGATTCCTGCATGACAAAATGGTTTCTTCAACAACACACAGGTATCATTGATCAAAAACTTTGTCTCAAAGTTATCCACAGCATCAATGATAAAATCGTATTCTTTGAACAATTCTTCTGCGTTATCCGCATACAAATACTCTGGATATGTGTTTACCTTGATATGCTCGTTTAATTCAAGCATTGATTTCTTGGCAGACTCTGCCTTATTCGTTCCTTTTCTTTTCGTTGTGTGAATGATCTGTCTCTGCAGATTAGACACACTGACATCATCTGCATCCACAATTCCGATCGTTCCAACTCCTGCTCCTGCAAGATATAAAGCCGCTGGTGCTCCAAGGCCTCCGGCTCCGATGATCAGAACTTTTGATTTCTTTAACTTCTTTTGTCCGTCACTTCCTACCTGTGGCAGGATGATCTGACGATCATATCGTTTGACCTCGTCTGGTGTTAATTCTTCTGTAGACGAAAACAGATGCCATCCGTCCTTTGAAACGTCCTGCATCTGTTCTTTTTGGGATGTCACATGTAATAACCATTCTCGGTAACCGCCGGATAAGTTAAAAGCTTCATACCCTTCCTGTCTTAATTGCTCAGCAATCGGGGCACTTTTCTCTCCATAGTTGCAATATACGATCAGTCTCTTATCCTTTGGAAGTTCCTCAATACGGGAGAAATCACCAGCCCATTTGTAAGCCTTAGGTATATGTCCATGCTGGTATGCGATCTCACCTCGTACATCAAGATAGATATAATCATCCTCGGACAGTAATTCTACTTGCTGTACCGTGATTTCCATATTCTTTCCTCTTTATTCTTAGTCTTCAGCGAATAATGCTGTAGATAAGTATCTGTCTCCTGAATCTGGAAGTAATGCTACAATTGTCTTTCCTTTGTTTTCTTGTCTTTCTGCAAGGATTGTAGCTGCTTTTAGCGCTGCTCCTGAAGAAATACCAACTAAGATTCCTTCGCTGTGTGCGAATGCTCTTCCTTCTGTAAATGCATCTTCATTCTCGATTGTGATGATCTCATCATAAATCTTTGTATTCAGTGTGTCAGGTACGAATCCTGCACCGATTCCCTGAATCTTATGTGCTCCAGCTTTTCCTGTTGATAATACTGGAGATGTTGCAGGTTCAACTGCCACTATTTTAACATCTGGGTTCTGTTCTTTCAAGTATTCACCCACACCTGTTAATGTTCCACCTGTACCAACACCTGCTACGAAGATGTCTACTTTACCATCTGTCTGATCCCAGATCTCTGGTCCTGTTGTTGCTTTATGTGCAGCTGGGTTTGCTGGGTTCACGAACTGTCCTAAGATAACTGCTCCATCAATCTCTTTTGCAAGTTCATCGGCTTTCGCGATGGCACCTTTCATTCCTTTGGCACCTTCTGTTAATACTAATTCAGCACCATAAGCTTTTAATAAGTTTCTTCTTTCAACACTCATTGTATCAGGAAGTGTAAGGATTGCTCTGTATCCTTTTGCTGTTGCAACTGCTGCAAGACCGATTCCTGTGTTACCACTTGTTGGCTCGATGATCGTTGATCCTGGTTTTAACTGACCTTTCTTCTCTGCATCTTCGATCATTGCTAATGCGATACGGTCTTTTACTGATCCTGCTGGATTTAAATACTCAAGTTTTGCAAGGATCGTTGCATCCTTAACTCCTGCTTTATCTGCATATCTATCTGCTTTAAGAAGTGGTGTTCCTCCGATTAATTCTAATGCGCTTTCTGTGATCTTACTCATAATTTTAAACCTCCATAATGTTTGCTGTTTTAACTTCTATTCTATAATATTTCTTTGTTCTATATCTTAAATCGTAGCTTTACTCATATGAAAATGAACCCATATTCATATATGTCTCCTGACAGCAACAACAACATTTGCCATCTTTCTTCTGTGTCACTACGGTTATTCTCATATGTTTTCGCTCCTTTCTGATTTCCTATATTTCTACTAGGTTTTCTATGTTTTAGATTATACAACCATGTATAGTCGTTGTCAACATTTTTTATGTCTTTTTTATTATAGGTTTTTCCTTGCAGGATTCTCCTATAAATATTTTATGAAATTTCCAGCAATGCTGCCCTGATTCGATCTAAAGCTTCTTTGACTGTACTTCTTGGACATGCCACATTGATTCTCTGGAATCCTTCTCCGCTCTTTCCAAAGATCTTTCCACTGTCTAACCATAGTTTTGCCTTATGAATGATCAAATCTTCTAACTCATCCACATTAAGTCCTGTGTCTCTGAAGTCAAGCCACACAAGGTAAGTACCTTCATAATCGATCATTTTCACACCCGGTAGTTTTTCCTGGACATATTGTTTTGTAAATTCAATATTGGCCTTCACATAGGATTTCATGGCACAATACCATTCTTCTCCTTTTTCATAAGCCGTCTGGCAGGCAACTAATCCCATAACTCCCAGCAGATTTGTTCCTGCTGCGCTTAGTTCAGCTTTAAATCTATGTTTTAATTTCCTATTTGGAATAAAGATATTTGATAGAGCCAGTCCTGCAAGATTAAATGTCTTGCTTGGTGCGGTGCATGTCATCGTGATATCTTCATATTCTTTTTTGATTGCTGCAAAGACTTGATATTTTCCTTTAAACACAAAATCCGCATGAATCTCATCACTGACAACAAGTACGTTATGTTTTAAACAGATATCTCCAACCTTCTCTAATTCTTCTTTTGTCCAGACACGCCCGACTGGATTATGCGGATTACATAATAAGAATAGTTTGGCATCATTTTCAATGATCTTTTTCTCAAAATCTTCGTAATCCATATGATAGCGGTTATCATCCCCAAAATAAAGATCACTGCTTACCACATTTCTTTCATTATTTGTGATCACTTCAGAAAATGGATAATAAACCGGAGACTGAATGATCACGTGATCTCCCTGCTTTGTAAATGCTTTGACTTCCCAGTTGTGGTGTGTCTTCATCCAATTGCTGACTGCATTAAAATATGGAGTCTGCACCTCACTGTATCCAAAGATTGCTTGTTTTGCACGTTCTACCAAGGCATCTTCTATATAAGAAGAAGTTTTAAAATCCATATCCGCAACCCATAATGGAAGCACATCTTTTGGCAGTCCTTTGCGTTTGGCAAAATCATATTTTAGACAATCTGTATTTCTTCGATCTACATGCTCATCAAAATTTAAGTTTCTCTCTGGCATCTTATTCACCTCGTACTTTTGCAAATACCTGTTCCAGCTCGTTTAATAAGTCTTTGATATTCTCAATTCCAACAGACATTCTTAACACACAGTCTGTGATTCCATTTTTTACTCGGATCTCTTCTGGAACATCTGCATGTGTCTGTGTTGCTGGATATGTGATCAATGTTTCAACTCCTCCTAAGCTCTC
Source organism: Anaerostipes amylophilus (assembly GCF_025567365.1). NCBI lineage: Bacteria > Bacillati > Bacillota > Clostridia > Lachnospirales > Lachnospiraceae > Anaerostipes > Anaerostipes amylophilus. The sequence continues at coordinate 374,939 of NZ_JAOQJG010000001.1, forward strand.
TGCATATTTGATCATTTTAACATTTTCAAGAATTTCAAATGCATACTCTTTTTTCGTAAGTTCAAAGGTAAGCATTGCTCCAAATCCTCTTGCCTGTTTCTTCATGATCTCATATCCTGGATGTTCTTCAAATCCTGGATAAATAACTTTCCCTACAATATCCTGTTTCTTTAACCATTTAGCGATCTCTATCGCATTTTCCTGTGCACGGTCCATACGGACTCCTAATGTCTTGATTCCTCTTTGGATCAGAAAACAATCAAATGGTGCTAATCCGGCTCCTGTTGTCTTGATCAGGAATCGGAATCTTTCACTGATATCTTCTCTATTTGTCACTAAGAAACCAGCCAGTGTATCATTGTGGCCCCCAAGATATTTTGTTCCGCTATGTACAACGATATCAGCTCCAAGATCTAATGGATTCTGGAAATATGGGGATAAAAATGTATTGTCAACGATCAGAAGAAGGTTATGTTCCTTTGTGATTTCTGCTAATGCCTTGATATCTGTAACATTCATCATTGGATTTGTCGGTGTTTCGATGTAAACTGCCTTTGTATTTTCTCTGATATATCCTGCGACATTTTCTTTGTAACAATCTACGCTGCTGAATTCAATTCCATTTTTCTCTGAAACGTGATTAAATAAACGGATACTTCCACCATATAAATCCGCATCAACGATCAGATGATCTCCTGGTTTAAATAATTCCATCATCAGTGTGATCGCTGCCATTCCAGATGAAAATGCTAATGCATCGATTCCATTTTCTAAAGAAGCAACTGTTTTCTCTAAATGTTCTTTTGTTGGATTCTGTAAGCGGCTGTAATCATAACCTGTACTTTGTCCAACACCTGGATGTGCATAAGTTGCTGTCTGATAGATTGGGTATGTCATCGCACCATAATGGTGGATCGAGTCTTCTTTTTCTTCTAAATGAATACATTTTGTTTCTATTTCTCTTGCCATATATCTCTCCTGTATTTATGTCCTATCTTATTTTATCCAAAGAAATATAAGAACAGCATGTAACTCACTGTTCCAAGTAAAATGCTGATCAAAGTATTATGTTTCCACTTATAACTAACTGCTGTGATCAGTGCTGCAATTAATTTCCATAATCCGTCTGCCACAAAATCATCTTCGACATCTTTTAGGCAATATACGATCAGCACTGCCATGATCGAAGATGGTAACACCATTCCTAATCGTTTGATCTTATCTGGAAGTTCTTTTCCTTCCTGAAATACAAGAAAAGGGAGGGCTCGAAGTCCAAATGTGATCACGGCTGAAACTAAGATTGCGATCACTGTCATTTTTGCATTCATTTTTCTTCCCCTTTCTGTCTAACTTTCCTGCTGTTTACTGTTCCAGAAGATCAAAACTCCAGAAACGATCACTAAGGCTGGCAGCATAAATGCGGTCTGCCCAAAGATCAGTAATGCGATGATCGCGATCAAGATTCCTGCAATCGCTGGAAAATGCTTGTCCGCTTTTTCCCATTGATCGATAAAAATGATGATAAATAATGCAGTCATACAAAAATCAATCCCTGTTAATTCAAATGGAATCAATTGCCCGATCAAACCTCCCATCACAGCTCCAAACATCCAGTAACATCTGCTGAAGAATGCGACAAGAAACATCTCTTTTCTGCTGTTTTCATCTTTGTCTTCGATCGTACAGTTTACTGCATACGTTTCGTCTGTCATCGTATGGATCATATAAAGTTTCTTTCTTCCCATCTTTCGGAATATCTCCAAAAATGAAAGACTGTAAAAACTCTGCCTGCTGTTCATCAAGAGTGCCGTCACTGCGATCGTCACAATGGATGCCCCACTGCTTAAAAATGTGATCAGGACAAACTGGAATGCTCCTGTATACACAGTAAGACTTGTAAAAAGCGAATAATACCACGCAAATCCAGCATTCTCCATCATCATTCCATATGCCATACTGACAAATACATAGCTGCACATGATCGGTATGGATTTGATAAAAGCTTGTTTTGTTACATCTTTTACGCCTTGCATAAATCCTTCACTACTTCCCCTGCAATGATCAGTCCTGCGACAGATGGTACAAATGCTGTACTACCTGGGATTGCTCTTCTTTCTGTACATTTATGTTTTTCTCCTGGAGGACAGATACAGTTTGTTCTGCAGCTGTTTGCCATATCGTCTTTAGGTTTGATCGGCATTTCTTCAGAGTATACAACTTTTAATTTCTTAACTCTTCTCTTCTTTAACTCTCTTCGCATAACCTTTGCAAGAGGACATACTTTTGTCTTATAGATATCTGCCACTTTAAACTGGCTTGGATCTAATTTATTTCCAGCTCCCATACTGCTGATGATCGGTACATTCTTTTCCTTTGCTGCCATAACTAATGAGATTTTTGCTGTTACTGTGTCAACAGCATCAACGATGTAGTCATATTCCTCAAATGGAAATTCCTCTGCATTTTCAGGTAAGAAGAAGCATTTGTGGACGTTGACTTTCGCATCTGGATTGATCTCTAAGATACGGTCTCTCATCACTTCTACTTTGTATTTTCCGATTGTTTTTCTTGTTGCAATAATCTGGCGGTTTAGGTTTGTTAAGCAGACTTTATCATCATCAATAAGGTCGAACTCACCGATACCGCTTCGTACTAAGGCTTCGCATACATATCCACCAACACCACCGATTCCAAAGACAGCAACTCTGCTGCCAGCTAATTTATCGAGTGCTTCTTTTCCAAGTAATAGTTCTGTTCTTGAAAACTGATTTAACATTTCTTTCTCCTTATAATTAGAATAAACTAGCGGAGCCTGGCATTTATCTGACCATGCTAAGCTTCCGCTAGTTTGTATTTCCTACTATTTCTATTGGTTTTAATTATATGTGAACGATGATTGGATGTCAAGACTGTTTTCTCTCATTGATTATATCAATTACAATACTCAAAACCAAATACAATAATAATTCCTAAAAATATTAACAATTGAATTATATTTTTACGAAATGTTTTTAATCGCAATTTTTTTCATCGTTTTGCTCCTTGTACCTTGATTGTCTCTACTCTTCTGTCACTAAATTATCAAATTCACATTTCTCAAATTCCTGAATGGAAATATTTTTCTTATTTGGATTTGCATATACAAAAGTTTTATCTACATTTTCCAGATAATTTTGAATTTTATCGTTTGTCGCACTGATGATCGCCTGGAATCCAAGACTCCTTATCAGGTCGATACAGCTTGCAACTTTCTCTGCATCCATCTTAGAAAACGCTTCATCTAAGACCACCAGTCGGATACTTGGATTTCTGCGTACTTTTGGTGAAAGATGAATTCCATAGGTCTGTGCAAAACTTGCAAGAAGAGCAACGTATAATGGGTTCTGTCCTTCTCCACCGGAGTTTTTCTTGATCATCTTGCTTAATCCGATCGTTAATTTTTCATCCCCATCGACGATCTGTTCCATATCAAAAGATAAATATGTACGATAGTCAGAATATTTCTTCATATCATGTTTTGCATTTTCTAATTCTTCGGCACTTGCACCTTCTGGCGGAATAAAGATTTCGATCAGTTCATTCATCAACTCTCCATATTTATTTTCATGTTCCATAGAGAAAAGATTCATCTGGTCATCCATTGTTGTATTTAAAACAGATGGGTCGATATTCAGGGAATCATCCATAAACATTGGATAATATTTTCCGTCAGCGCCTGTATTTCTTGTGATCTTAAACTGATATTTATCTTTACCAAAATCAAGGCCGCTGATCATACGGTTTAATTCATCTCTTCGCTGATAAGCTTCACGGATTGCACTTCGGATCTTATAGACAAAGTCATCTTTAAAATGTTCCATCGCTGTCTTTGCCTGTTTTGCAGCTTTTTCACGATAGATTTCCATATGATCAGAAGACAATTCATTGTAAAGTTTATCATATGCATCATTGTTCTCATCAATAGCTGAAAATGTACGGTTTGGATACTCTCTTAAATATGCCGTTCTGACTTCCACAAGTTTTCGATATTCTTCTTCCTTCTTCGTTCCAGCATCATAATATTTTCTTGCTGCACGTTTTTTGAGACGTTCATAGTCGTCTGTATCTGTCTTCTCGATTTCCTGTGTAAACTGCTGGTCATACTCTCCATTTGCTGGTAATTCATTCTGTGCACGGATCAATGCTTCATTCTGATCAATAATCTGCTGTCTGCATTCTTTTAACGCATTCTGTGTTGCCCAGATCGTTTCTTTCATCTCATTGATCTCTCGTTTGCAATCTTCCTGTGTTGCCCTGTTCAGGTCTCTTTCCTCTTCCAGACCTTTTAAGGCACCTTCTCTTAATTTCGTCAGCTGATTTTCTAAATCTTCATATTCTTCCTGACGTTTTTTCGCACGTTCCAGTGTTTCCTGTTGTTTTAGATACTCTTCGGCTGGCTGTGGAAGATATTCATACTTTAAGATAACGTCTGCACTTAAAACTTCTTTTTCCAATGGATCTATCTTGTCAAAGATCTTATCTTTTTCTTTTTCTAATTCTTTGATCCTGTGGCGTAAACTATTATCTCCAATGTAAGAGTTTCTTGTATACTGCTTTGGATCTAATCGTTTTAACTGGAAGTTCTTATATAACATTCCATCTGGTGTGATACCTGTATGACATTTTCTTAACTCATCGATCGTTTCACATTTGATCACTCTTCCCATTAATGATTCTATCAACTTTTTCACATAAGATTCTTCTGCAAGAACTTCTTCTGATAACGCATTTTCCTCAACTTTGATATCCTGCTTGTTAATCTTCTGCGTATCTGCGATCGAAATCCTCCAGTATTTCTTCTGATCCATATCACGATAGATTTCCATGGCATCTTTAACGTATTTCGGTTCCACGATCAATGTCAGTTTATTGGATCCTAAATAACCTTCGACTGCTTTATGCCATGTCTCATCTTTCATATCAAGAAGGTCAGCAAGTACATTTACTTTTACAAAATTCCCTCGTTTTTCACTTAATTTCGTCTGTAATTCATATCTTGCATCGAGAACTTCTTTTGGATATGCTTTGTTACCCTTTTTCAGTTCTTTCAACTCATCTGAAATGGATTTCTCCTGTTTCTTTAAAGCTCTTAATGTGGATGTATTATCCTGTCGTTCTTCTTCGGTTTCTTTTCTCAAGATATCCAATGTATGTTTCAAGCGATTCAAATCATCTTCTGTGATATTTCCCTGTTCAAATTTCTCAATATCCCAGATTGCCTGATTTGGTGTGATATCAAGCTCGCACCATTTTTTTAAGCTTTTTGATGTCTGTTCCCAGCGCTGTACGGAATGATTTAACTGTCCTAATAATTCCTGAACGTCTTTCTTTCTCGTTGTGATCTGATCATATCCACTTCCTGCGATCTGTGCTACCAATGCATCGTATTCTTTGGAAAGTTGTTCCAATTTCTTCTCGAGGACCGTCTCATTTTCTTCCTCTGTCTTTAATTTCTTTTCCCCATCTTCAATCTTTTTCTGTAATAAATGAATGTCTGATTTTAATTTTAAAACATCCAGTTTATTCATGCGGTACTGGCAGTAATCCTGTTCTTCTTTTTTGATCTTAAATTTATCAAAACTGTCTTTGATTTCTTCTAAACTCTTTGCTTCTTTTAATGTATCTTCGATCCTCTGGCGCATTCTTCCATACTGCATGACACTTTCCTGCATGTCTTCAATATGAATGTCCTGCTCCATGCAAATATATTCTTTCACAAAATCTTCGAGTTTGATATTCATTTTAAATGGGATCGCACGTTTAAACAATCTTGGGAATTTCTCCATATCAAGACCGCCAAGATAAATATCATACATCTGTTTTCGGAATCTCTCGTTACTTGTTCCAAAATAGAAATCTTCTTTTTTGAAATTCTTCTGCATATATTTGCGAAGTTCAGAAATCGTCATTGCATGTTCTTCAGTACGATAATGATTTTCTAAAATACCACCTTTATGCCAGAAAAATAATCGGGATGTATCATTTCTTGCTGTATCTACGTCAAATACGACTCCTAAACATTCTTTTTCCTCTGATTCTGTCTGAATAAACTCAAGCACAATCGTTGTGGAGAAGTTTTTATTTCTTAAATAAGTAACTTCGTCTTTCTCCCCAACCGCAACCATTCCTCTTAAATACTCGATCAGATTTCGGTCGGAATCATCTGCTGCCGCTTTGTTAAAGAATCCACGGCCATCTGTATTTGCATATAACACGATCTGCATCGCATCGATCACAGTTGATTTTCCACTTCCAGAATGTCCGGTAAAAAAGTTGATTCCGTTATTAAATGTTAATACTTTCTGATCTATATAATGCCAGTTATTCAGGCATATCTTCGATAGTGCCAAAAACGGCTGATTCGTCTTCACTGAACTCACTGTCTATTCCCTCCTTACTGAAACTTTCGATCAATCTGCGGATATCATCGCCTAGTAACACAACATTCACGCATGGATAGATCATCATTCTTGTTTCTTCGTTTAATTCTTCTAACACATCGAGAGGTTCGATGATCTGATATCTCTTTAATAATGCAATGGAACGTCGCATCTCTGTAATCGATGGAAGTGTGTTCATTAAATGAAAATCGTTGATCTTCTCATGGATTTCTCCTAAGGATGTATACACACTTGTATTTGATGATGCCTCTGCCATATGTTCATCGTACAATAATTTTAAGATCAAAAGATAAATGGTTGATAATCTGGAAATCTTTTCTCCGATCACGGTTTCACCTTCAATATAAAAGACTCCAAGATGCAGATTTTCTCTTAATGTAATTCCTGAAATCTTAAAGTATTCTCTTAAAAACTCCTGATGCAGATCGACTGTCCTAAATTCTTTGTTGTATGTAAGTCTTCCACTTTTTTTATCGTATTTTCTTTCTAATATAAATGTCTGTCTCAAAAGAGTACGGATGACTTTGGTCACCGCATCTTTTTCTTCATCATTTAATTCATCATAGTATGGAATCATGATTTTGGTTTCCTCCTTACAAATGTTAATGCCGGGTAACGATAACTTCCATTATCGATCAACTCATCTTCTCTCTCGATCACTTTATATTTGCTGTTTCTTCTTGTGCTGTAATCATAAGCAAGAATCAGTTTCTCAAATGCTTCTTCATCGGTAATATCGATGTCTTTCACTTCCATATGGTCATCTTCCATATAAGATTCCACAAAATCTTCGATCTCTTCCTGACTGAATCTCGTATGAATCTTGTTAAGTCTTAGCACATCTTCTCTTGATAATTCTTCCTGCTGCTGTTCTTCCTCTACCTGACTTGCAAAGTCTCTTCGTTTTCTCTTCTTATATAAAGACTTCTCTGAAAGCACTTCGAAATGAGATAAGTTCATGCTCTGACCGACTTTCTCAATCTTTTCCTCGCTGTCCTTCGAATCACCGATCGTCTTTAATAACTGGATCATCAGACCTCTTGTGTCGGATTCTCCATTTAACATGTAATTCATACGGGTTACCGTTGCCCTGATATATTTGGAATGTTCTTTATCCATGTTGGAAATTCGATGTTCAATATCATCAAATCCACGCTCGATCGCATTGATGATGCTTAGGACATCTTCACCTTTTTCTTTGTCTGCTTTCTTCTGTACCTGCTCCATCCATAGAATGTCTTCTCGCATTTCTCTTAAACATTTCTTGATGTCGTTTTTATATAGATAGAAGTTATCATTTGTCTTTAAAATATGGTATTTCTTCTCGACAATCTCTTCGACATATCCTTCCAAATGTTCTGCTAAAACTTCTTCGTATGATTTCTGTTTTAACAGTCGGCCAAAGAAATGATCCATGTTGTGAAGCATATCCTGCAGGGCTTTATTTAATTTCTTTGTGTTAACTAATGCTGTTTTTAACATGGCTAAGTTCATCTTCTTATCATGCCAGAATGAAAACAATGTCGCGTATACATTCTGGATGTAGATTTCTGTGTCATCTGTTGATGGATTGACCAGTTCCTCAAATGCTGTTAAAAATACCGCTGCATAATCTGGAATAATGATATTGGTCGTTAATGTTGAGAAATCCTCAATCCTCTTTAACCAGCCAGTTTTGATCAGCCAGTTTAAGATCCTGTTTGGCGGTGTCTGGCTTGCATCAGTTTCTGATTCAAATTCTTCAGGCGATAACCAGATCCGCTGGCTTTCGTTCCAGTCTTCTAGTACCTGAAGGCATACTTCTTTACTTAAATAATAATTGTTATATTCATATTCTTCGTTGATCTTTAGCAGAGCTTCCATGTAAAGTTCCCTGTTCATCGAACGAAATAAACTCCAGAATGAATCTGGAATATCGTAGGCAAATTTCATATGTAACTTCCTTCTTTGATCTAACTTCCTTCTTAGGTTATATATTATTCTCTGACTCTTTATTTTAACCGATTCAATTGACCTCGTAAAGTGATTTTCCGTGAAATAGCAATTGACACAAGTCTGATTTCGGACTATAATTATTATAATTTTCTAGTCTGATTTCGGACTATAATTATTACTATATTTCAAGAAAGGAAATTACTATGAAATCAAAACAAAATCGTACCTTAAAAGAATTTGATTCTCTCTATAAGATGATCGATGATGTCTACCATGAAATTGCTCTTTCCATGCATCTTACAGATTCCGCATTTCTCATTTTATATTGTCTGTTAGAACTTGGAGATGGTTGCTCTCAGAAAGATATCTGCAAACTTTACTCCATCTCAAAACAAACGGTGAATTCTTCCGTAAAATCATTAGAAGATAAAGGAGTTTTGATCCGTAAAGCCGGCGTCGGAAGGGATATCCACTTATTTTTTACAGAGTTTGGGCGAGAATTTTCTGAAAAACATATCGGTCCTGTCTTTGATATGGAAAATGCTACATTTGAATCTATGGAGCCTTCGGAGTGTGAACAGCTGCTTTCTCTTACGAGAAAATATGTTCAGATTTTAAAGAAAAATATGAAACAATATGTCTTAGAGGAAAAGGAGATTTAGTTTATCATGAAGATTCAGTTATCGGATCATTTTACTTACAAACGTCTGATTCATTTTGTATTTCCATCGATCATTATGATGATCTGTACTTCAATGTATAGTATCATTGATGGATTATTTATTTCCAATTTCGCTGGGAAAACTGCTTTCGCCGCAGTCAATCTGATCTTGCCTGTTGCAATGGGTGTCGGGGCGATCGGATTTATGATCGGTTCTGGTGGAAGTGCGATCGTTGCAAAAACGCTTGGTGAAGGTAAAAAAGAAAAAGCAAATGAATATTTTTCTATGCTGATCTTTACTGCTTTGATCGGAGCTACGATCCTGTCTATCTTTGGATTTATTTTTATAAGGCAGATCTGTATGGCACTTGGGGCGCGTGGACAGCTGCTTGAATATGCGTCTACTTATGGACGTATTATGTTTGTATCACAGCCAATGTTTATGATGCAGACGATCTTTTATAACTTCTTTATTACAGCTGAGAAACCTTCTTATAGTCTTCGTATGTCTTTGATCTCTGGCGTGATCAATATTGTGTTTGACTATCTCTTTATCGGAGTTATGCATTATGGTGTTGCCGGGGCTGCGGTTGCAACTGCCATGGGTGAGTATGTTGGCGGGCTTGTACCGTTGATCTATTTTGCACGAAAGAATAACAGCAGCCGTCTTCGTCTTGTGAAACCTGTCTGGAGAAAAGATATTTTATTAAAAACCTGTTTAAATGGTTCTTCGGAATTTATGACAAATGCTTCTTCTTCCATTGTAAATATGCTTTATAATACACAGTTAATGCGCCTTGCTGGTGCGGATGGTGTTGCGGCTTATGGAGTTATTATGTATGCAAACTTTATCTTTGCTGCAATCTTCCTTGGATATTCCATGGGAAGCGCACCGATCACCAGTTATAATTATGGAGCTGGAAATCATTCGGAATTGAAAAATATGTTGAAGAAAAGTTTATCATTAATTGCCGGAACTGGAGTTTTCCTGACTTTGATCTCTGAGTTTTTTGCTCATCCGTTAATTAATATCTTTGTTGGATATGATGCGGATCTATTTGCTATGACATTACATGGATTTAGATTGTATGCTCTCGTATTCTTGATCAATGGATTTAATATCTGGGCTTCTTCTTTCTTTACGGCTTTAAATAATGGAATTGTTTCTGGGATCATTGCTTTTCTTCGAACTTTGTTGTTTCAGATTGGATGTATTCTGCTGCTGCCACTTATACTTGGATTGAATGGAATTTGGATGGGAGTTGTTATAGCGGAGATGTTGACTTTAATTGTTACGGTTTATTTTTTGCGGAGCCGAAGGAAAGTTTATCATTATTAATTTTTGGCGGTTATTTTTCTGTCTTGGCATCATGATTCTTTTGATACTCGTGTGATTCCCGTCATGATAGCTCGTTCAAGATATGGATTTGTTTTAAATGTTGCATTAAATAAACCTCTCATAAATCCGGTAAATTCATCCCAATATCCATTGATCATCTACAATGATATTCTTTAAAAGCAGTTTAACATATTCATATTTAATATTTTTTGCTCTTTATTTGACATTTATATTTATTTTTGTTAATATATTCCATGTAAATATTTTACAGACATATGAATCTCCTATTTTTCTATGATCACATCTCAATCTGTTCTCTATAAATATTTCATTTCTTAGATTTTACATCAAGTTTTCTATATTAATACTTGATGTAAACCGCATTTCAATATACAATGAAAGGAGAAACTCATGAATCAAACAAAATCAAAAAATTTGATTCAAATTGCAGATGAACTTGAGGAAACCCCTGAAAGCATTCAAATACTATATGACTGCGTAAAGGAACATTTACAGCAAGATAACGAAGATATTTATGACATTTATAAAAATATGAAATAATCAATCTTTTCATCAAGGTAACTAATCTCTGTGTTTAGTTACCTTGATCTTTATTTTACGTATAAATCAAGTCGTATTATACTAAAATCATAACGAAATAGAAAGAGATGATCAAAAAAATGAAACGAATTGATTTTGAAAATGGATCAGTCACTAAGAATATCTTTGCGGCAGCACTCCCTATGCTTGTTGCTCAGATTTTAAACTTATTATATAACATCGTCGATCGTATCTATATCGCACGAATCCCACATGTCGGAACTGCTGCCCTTGGTGCTGTTGGACTTTGTTTTCCGGTGGTTGTAATTATCACTGCTTTCGCCAACCTGTTTGGAAGCGGTGGTGCTCCGTTATTTTCTATCAGTAGAGGTCAAAAGAAAAATAAGCAGGCTGTTCATATCATGAATACTTCATTTACCATGGTTTGTTTTAGTGCTGTCGTATTGATGATGATCGGGCTTTTCTTTGCACGCCCACTTTTAATATTATTCGGAGCTTCCCGTGATGCTCTCGTGTATGCTTTTCCTTATATGATGATCTATCTGATCGGTACATTGCCATCGATGATCGCGATTGGAATGAATCCGTTTATTAATGCTCAGGGTTATTCAACAACTGGTATGCTTTCCGTTGCGATCGGTGCCGTTGCCAATCTGCTGCTCGATCCATTGTTTATTTTTGTATTTGGACTGGGTGTACGAGGTGCTGCGATCGCTACTGTGATCTCTCAATGTCTGTCTGCTTCTTTTGTGTTATTCTTTCTTACAAAAAAAGCAGAATTAAAAGTACGTTTTCTTAAGAAACATGAATTTTCAGAGAGTATCGGTTACGCCAAAAATATCATCAGTCTTGGAACTGCTGGTTTCATCATGCAGTTAACAAACAGTCTGGTAAGTATTGTCTGCAACAATGTACTTTCTGTCACTGGAGGAGATATTTATATTTCTGTTATGACAATCATCTCCAGTGTAAGACAGTTGGTAGAAACACCGATCTACGCTATGAACGAGGGTGGATCGCCAATTCTAAGCTACAACTATGGTGCCAGACGCCCAGCCAGAGTACGGAAAGCAATGATCGTTATAGGCTCTATGATTTTATGCTATACAGCCGTTATGTGGAGTGTCATCATTTTAGCTCCTGGTGCATTGATCCGTGTATTCAGCTCCGATGCTACACTTGTGAAAGATTCCATTCCTGCATTGAATCAGTATTTTGCTGCATTTATCTTTATGGATCTGCAGTATATTGGACAGACGGTGTTTAAATCATTAAATAAGAAGAAACATGCCATCTTTTTCTCATTGCTTCGTAAGGTGGTTATTGTTGTTCCTTTGACTTATTTTATGCCTTATGTGTTACATATGGGAACTTCTGGAGTGTTTTTGGCAGAGCCTGTTTCTAATGTGATCGGTGGAGGGCTTTGCTTTGTTACGATGCTTTGTACTGTGTTGCCGGAATTGAAGCAGATGGAGAAATTTTAATTTGTGGTTGATGACGGAAATTATTGGTGGAATGTGTCTCAAACATTTCATCAAATCGGTGTTCATAAGTTCCTTTAATCTTATGTCCGTCACATATACGAAATCCTACAATCGCAAAACAGATTTTTTACTTCTTAACTCCCATATCGTCTTCCCTAAACTGATCAAATGTTCTCATCTGATATGTAGAATTCGTAAATGAGCATCCACGATACATACAATCCACTACATAATTGATCTCTTTATATTCATCTTTATAATCTGAATCAAAGAAATTGATCTGCATCATGTAGTCTTTTTTTCCATCGCTTGTGAGCAGTACATATTCACATTTTGTTTTGTCGCTGTCTAAATATCCCATGACGATCATGCTTGATTTACCTTGATATAGTTTTGGTGTTTTGCCGCCTTGTGGGTATGCGTATGTGACGTTCTTTATGGATTTTTTCTTTTGTTTGTATAATTTCTGAACGCTTTTTACTGCATTTCCTGATCCTGCTTTTTGTGATGAAATAACTGCTTTGATCTCGTAATCATCGGCTTTATCACTGTTTGCGTATTCTAATGTGTATTGATTTCCTGTTTTATTTACATAACTGCGGTTAAACAGGTATTTTGGATAGGCGAATTCAAATGAGTTGTCCTCGCTGCTTACATACTGATAATCATCGCTGTCTGTGCATGCGGATAAATCCATGTCTTCGTTGTCTGTGTAGGATAATACTTGTGATTTCTCTGTGCTATCCTTGGCATCGGCTACATCTTCTCCTGCGTTATTTTCTGTTGCTTTCTTTTCCGTTGTTTTTGCTGATGTTTTGTTCTCGGTTGTTGCTGTAGCTTCTTTTTTGTCTTCTGATTTTAAATATTGGAATCCAAATATTCCAACAACGACAACGATCACGCATGCTAAAGCAATGATCCAGCTTTTTGATGATCGTTTTGGTTCATTTTGAGGTTCTGTGTAGATCTGCTGTTTGGGTTGTGCTGGCTGCTGTTTTGCCTGTTGCTGTGGCGGTATTACCAGTTTCTCTCCACAGTTTGCACAGAATCTTGCATCATCTTTATTTTTGGTTCCACACTTCTTGCAATACATCTCTGTCCTCCTTAATTATTTTTCGTTCCACAGTAAATACAGAATATCGCATCTTCTTCTAAAAGTGCTCCGCAGTTTTTGCAATGTCTTGGTTCTGGTTGTGCTGGCTGTATTTCCTGTTCTTCTACTACTACTTTAGCACCGCAGCTTCTACAGAATCTATCTCCTTCTCTTAACGTACCACCGCAATTTGGACAGATATTCTCTTCTTGTTCTTCCTTTTCTTCTGGTAATTTACATCCACATTCTCCACAAAACAGACTGTCTTTTGCGTTCTTTGTTCCGCACTGTGGACAGATTTTTGGGTCTTCTAATGTCAGATCAAGAATCTGTTGTTCCATCTGATTAATCTCCTGATACTGGTTTTCAATTTCCTGACATAGTTCAGAAAAATCTCCATCTGGATTTTTTGCGTATTTTACATAATATACTTCTCCAAGTTTTGTAAAATTCTCCTGTATTTCTTTTTCTTTGTCTGCGATCTGACCTTTTATTGTATTAACTAATTCCTCTGTATTCTCAATGTTCTCTGGCATTGACATCTAGTTTGTCCCCCTTATATATTTTTAATTCTTTTAAAATCAGTATAGCATTTCTTTTTTTGCCTTTCAATTATTGGAAATGCATAATATGAAAATATTAAACATATATCAACAAGAAGGAAAAGGACTGCTGATCACATTGATCGCTGTCCTTTTCCTAATAACCTAATAACTTATTTATTTTTGATTATTTAATCTTGATCGTGATAGTTCTTGCAGATTCCTTATCGCTATTGTAAATAAATACTTTCGTTGTTCCTACTGCTTTACCTGTGATAATTGGGGTAATATTCTGTGTCTTGCTTTCTCCTTCTGTCATTGTCACATCACTAAGACTTAATAACGCTAACTGCTCACTTTTTTTAATGTTGTGGTGCTCCATTAGGTTCTAATGTTCCTCCAACCTGTTTCTTCATTCTGAAACGGTAGAAGATGATTGTTGCTAATGTAGACACAACTAAGATTCCAACGAATACTGCGACATCCTGTCCGATCTGTCCATCCATGGATAGTGTATGACGAAATGCGTGTACTGTGTAGCTGAATGGCATATATTTGTGTAATACTGTGTAGAAGTGTGGTGCCATATCCAGTGGATATGTTCCTCCTGCTGCACCTAACTGTACGACCATGAATACTAACATGACGAAACTTCCAACACGGTTTAATAACATCTCACCAAAGCAGATCAATGACATAAATGCCATAGATGCCAGGATTGCCATTCCAAATGTCTTTCCAACATAGTGTGGTTCCATTCCATTGATTCCAATTAAAACGGCTACCATGATCACTGCCTGAACAATTGATACTGCTGCCATGACTGTGACTTTGCTCAGCCACCACTGAAGTCCACTCTTGACTTCTTCGTTTTTCTCCATTAAAGGATACATTAATGTAAATGCCATACATGCTACAAATAATCCAACGGACATCATATAAGGTGCCATTGCGTGACCATTGTTATCAACATGTGAGTATTCTACATTCTTTGCTTTTACTGGTGCTGCAAACATCTTGTTTGTTTTGTTTGTAGCTTTGATATCATTTACCTGATCTGCTCCTTTTTGTAAGGAATCTTTTAATATCTTGCTTCCATCCTGAAGTGTTGCGATTCCATTTCCAAGAGTTGTAGATCCTGCTGCAAGCTGGCTTGATCCATCTGCGATCTGTCCGGCTCCAGATGCTAACTGTCCGGCTCCGCTGTTTAATGTATTGTTGTTTGCAACTAAAGTTGCTGTTCCTTTTTTCAATGTTTTTGTTCCATTATAAAGCTGTGTTGTTCCTGACATAAATGTTGGAAGATTTGAGCTTACTTGGTTGATTCCATTGTTGAGCTGTTTTGCTCCGCTGTTTAATGCTTTGGAATTATTCTTTAATGTTGTAAGTCCTGTATTTAAGCTGCTTACGCCTGCTGTGTAATTTGCAATTCCAATCTTTAATTGTCCTGTACCTGTACTAAGTCCAGATTCTAATGTTGAAATTCCTGTATCTACCTGTGAAGAACCACTCTTTAACGCTGTCAATGCCTGTATCATTCCCATTGTTTCTGGAGTTTTTCCATGCTTGTCTAATCCTGTTTTCACAGTTTCTAATCCTGAATACATTGAAGTTACTGCCTGTGAACCTTTTGGCAATACTTTTTCAGAACTTGATGCTAACGCTGATACCTGTTGTTTTACTGCGGCTAATGTTTCATCTGAAGAAGCAGACTGTGTACTTACTTTTGTTGTTGTAGTTGCTTTTTCCTGAGATGCTTTCTGTGCATTTGTATATGTTTCATCTACATCTTCTTCTACATCAGATGCTGCACTTTCAACTTCACCAATCTCTGATAAAAGCTGTTCCTTTTCTTCATCGGATAACTTGCTTAATGCAGAAGAATTTTTTAATTTACTTACTTTACTCTGTAATGTGTTAACTTTTTCTTTTACAGCTGCTGCACTTTCTGCCGCTTTTTTACTGTCTGTATTGTCTACTGTTGTTGTTGTAGTTTTTGTTGACTGTGTTGTTGCTGCACTTCCATTCAATGATTGATTTAATTTCTGAATACCCGCATTTAACTGAGTCATTCCAGCACTTAACTGATGAATATCGGTTGATTCTGGAAGTTGTTCTCCAATCAGGTCTGAAGACTGTTTCGCTGCCTTTAATACTCCATCAATTCCAGTTGTTAAAGATCCTGTTCCTTCTTTTAACTGTGCAGTTCCACTTTTAATTCCCTCTGATAACTGGTCTACTCCTGATGTTAATGCTGTATTTTTAGCAACAAGCTGTTTGCTTCCAGCCTGTGCTGTGCTGACACCGTTTGTATACTGTGCGATTCCAATCTTTAATGATTTAGAACCCGTTGATAACTGTGTTGCCCCGCTTGAAAGCTGTGCAACTCCGTCTTTTAATGTCTTTGTTCCAGATTTTAATGATTTTGCTCCGCTGTCAACTTTGGCCACACCATCTGTATATGCTTTTAATCCTACAGAAAGTGATTTAGCTCCATTCTGGAATGTTAATGTGCTGGATGCGAGTTTGTTTAAATTCTGCTCAATTGTGTCATTTCCAGCTTTCAGTTTCTTCGCTCCACTTTCAATCTTTCCTGATCCATCGGCTGCTTTCTGGAACCCAGAGCCTGCAGTTTTGATCTGAGCAAATACTGTTTTTACATAAGTTTCTGTTACTTTTTCTCTGACTGACTTTTCAATCTTCGCCATAGCACTATCATCCATCTTGGATGCTACATAGTTTGTACCTGGATTTGTCTTGTATATCAGTTTCATCTGTTTTGGATTCTTATCCATTAATGTTGTTGCATTCTTTGAGAAGTCTTCTGGAATGGAAATGATCATATAATATTCTCCACTCTCTAATCCTTCTTTTGCTTTCTTATCACTTACAAAACGAAAATCAAGTGATCCTGAATCTTTCAGATTCTTCACCAGATCATCACCAACTTGTAATGTCTTACCCTCGTATTTTACCTTCTTATCGTGATTTACCACTGCTACTGGTAATTCGTCTGCATCTCCGTATGGATCCCACATAGATCCAAGGAATACAGATGTATAAATTGCAGGAATCGTAATGATCGCGATCAAAATGATAATCATCCAGGGGTTCTTTAAAATTTTCTGCCATTCTCTTTTTAACATGATCACAGCTGCTCCTTCCTTGCATTATTGTTACTATCAAAGAGGTTTCTTCTCCTTAAATCATTCGTTATTATATGCACTTTCTTGATAAAAGTCAACTATTTATTGAACGTTGGTCATTTTTATTTTTTGTACAATTGGTCATTTTTTGCTAAAAAGAGAAAAAAAATATTCTTCCTTTATATATATCTCATAAAAGAAGAATATTTCGTATCTTATTTACTTTCTTTTTTAATGTAGATCGGACGTTTCTTTGTCTCTAAATATGTCTTAGACAAATACATTCCTACAACTCCGATTCCAAGTAACTGAATTCCACTTAAGAAACTGATAACACAGATCAATGACGGCCATCCTGCGACCGGATCTCCAAATATTGCTGCTCTTATGACAACAAACAACAGGAATAAAAATGCGATGATACAAACGATCACTCCGATCAGTGATACGATCGTAAGCGGCACTGTGGAGAATGCAATAATTCCTTCTAATGCATATCGGAATAATTTCCAGAATGACCACTTTGTCTCTCCTGCTGCACGTTCTACATTCTCAAATTCAATCCATTTTGTTTTAAATCCTACCCATCCAAAGATACCTTTTGTAAATCGGTTATATTCTGGCATGGAAAGGATTGCGTTAACCATATCTCTCTTCATCATACGAAAATCTCTGGCTCCATCTACGATATCAGCATCAGAGATCTTATTGATCAATCCATAAAAACGTCTTGCGAAAAATGAGCGGATCAGTGGTTCTCCCTTTCTTGTAACACGTCTTGTTGCCACACTATCATATCCTTCTTCCTCGATGCTTCGGATCATCTCTGGAATTAAATGTGGCGGATCTTGAAGATCAACATCCATTGTCACAACATATTCACCATTGGCATGTTCAAATCCTGCATACATCGCAGCTTCTTTTCCGAAGTTCCTGGAAAATGATACATAATGAATACATTCATCCTGTTCGCTTAATTTCTTTATAACTTCTAATGTCTTATCTTTACTTCCATCATCGATAAAGATAATCTCAAAGTCAATTTTCCCTTCTTCTTGTTTCCTTACTTTCTGCATCTCCTCATAATAAAGCGGAATTACTTCCTCTTCATTAAAACATGGAACAATGCAACTACATAACTTACTCATATGTGATCCTACCTTTAATTGTATATATCTTTCACTTACTTAGATAGTATATCACTTCTGTTTCGTTTTGTCTTTACTTAGTTTTTATCTAGGATTTTTTACATGATTCTGATATGATAATATTGTTTTTTATTTACTATATATAGAAAGGAATGGAACAACCAACTATGATTCAAGATATTTACCCTCATAAATTAGACAATCACTACGATCCAGCCAAAAAACCTGATGCTGACAGTATCATTTTATATTTCACAAAGGATGGCCTTCTTCATCGTTTATTAAAGAAATCTGATCTGGAAGAAATGGGGCAGGAGAATCTCTTTTTGCCTGATGAAATGATCCATACTGGAGATGGCAGAAAACTTGCAAGGCCTACTCTTTTAAATGAAGAGGATTTATTTTTATCTTTTCCCCGCCTAAGTGATTTTGTAAATGATGCTCATGTTACAGAAGATACTCTTACTTATCTTTTTTCTGTTGACGATGATGATTACTTCTTATTAAATAAAGATCCTGAAGAGATTCCTGAAGGTTATAACTTCTGTACGGTACGTGATCTCCGCAATCAGCAGATCGGTCCAAAATACCGTACTTTTGCTGCGATCACAGGTCTGCATCTTTATAACTGGTACCGTACCAATCGTTTCTGTGGCTGCTGTGGTCATGAAACTGTCCATTCTTCTACAGAACGTGCCTTAAAATGTCCTTCCTGTGGCCATCTGATCTATCCAAGAATCGTACCTGCAGTCATTGTCGGAGTTAAAAATGGTGATAAACTTCTTCTTACCAAATACCGCAAGGGATTTACTCCATTCGCCCTGATCGCCGGATTTACAGAGATCGGGGAAACTCTGGAAGAGACAGTCTCACGTGAAGTTATGGAAGAAGCTGGACTTCGTGTAAAAAATATTCAGTATTACAAATCCCAGCCTTGGGGTGTTGTTGATGATCTGCTTGCTGGATTCTACTGTGAAGTTGATGGTGATACCGGCATTCATATGGATGCTTCTGAATTGAAACTTGCAGAATGGAAAACACGAGATGAGATCGAATTACAACCAAATGATTTTAGTCTGACAAATGAGATGATGCGTGAGTTTAAGGAAGGAAGAATTTAAATCACAATTTGACAAATTCTGTATCTATGCTATAATCACTCCTTAGTGCTCTCCTTTCCAAAGATACCATTTTCTGGTATTATTAAGAGTAACAGGGAGATGCCATATAAACCACAAGGCATACGAAAGGAGTTTCTTATGAGAGATGCTTTACGGGATGAAATGATCAAGAAGATCTGTATCAGAGATGCAGACAATATATTAGATGTCGGTTGCGGTGATGGTACTTTTTTACATGAACTGACTCGTTGGAAAGATGTTGAAGGATATGGAATTGATGAATCTGAAGATAAGATTCTTGAGGCAAGGTCAAACTGGCCAGACCTTCATTTTGAGACAAGCTACAGTGATTTCCTTTCTTTCGATGACAATAGTTTCCGTGTGATCACCGTTTGTGATGATTTCCATACATTCAAAGATCCACAGAAGTTTGTTAATGAAGCTTTTCGTGTTTTAATTCCTGGTGGAAGACTTTATATTGGTGAGTCTGCTCTGCCTGATGCTCTGCGAATTGTTTCTAATATTCCATCCTATTTAACTGCCGGCGACAACCGCAGACATTCTACATATGAGACTTTAGGATATTTTAAGAATGCAGGACTTACAAAATTCAGAGTATATAAGAAGAAACGTTTACTTCTTGTCTCTGCAAAGAAACCATTAGCATAGAATACGTAACTTTAAGATGGAGCGGTACAATTTGACCGCTCCATTTTTCTTATGCTTTAAACAACCATCCAAGATATTTATCTTTTGTAATTTTCTCAACTGCTTTTTTTCCTAAAAGTTTCTCCATCTTTTTTCTTGCCGTATTGTTAATTCTTACTTTGTCATCTTTTGTTACGCATAGATCTGGAAACATGACACACCACCAGTTATGTCCTTTTGCCTCTCCAAGATCAATTCTTAATGCATCGTAGATTCCTTCTGGAAATGTATATTGTCCGTAAGTTTTCTCTGGGAATTTTTCCTGTACAAAATGTACTTTTACCTTTTGTATAACTCCCTCTTTCTTTAATATTTCCTGTGCCGTATTTTTTATACTATCTTTTTGTTTTTTTAGGATGTCAAATGCTTCCTCTTTTGTATCTGCCTTATCCATCATCTGACTGACTTTGCTGATCACAGCATCTCTTACTTTTAATTTACACGCCTGATCAAAGCTGCTGCCACTGTTTGCTCTGACATGGAAACGGATCAGATTATTTTTTAAATTTTGCTGTATTTTGTTTTGTTGTATTTTATGAAAAGTATATCTTTGCCATATCATGATGCTTCCAGCAATTATGATAAAGAAAAGACATCCTCTGATCATGTTTTTTTTGTTCATGCTCAAAGGATGCCCTACTTACTTGTTTTTATTCATCATCATTTTATAATTGTCTGAAATTTCATACAAAAATATTTGTATTTTCTTAAAATTCTGGCTTGACGAATCTTATCAGTTATAGTAACCTAATACCCATGAGGTCATATGACTGACGGAGCACGTGGAATCAACCACATGGGAGTATGATCATTAATCGCCGGCCGTCTGGGCAATCTTGTCTGGACGTGCGGCGTTTTTTAGTTTGTTACTACATTTTAGACAGAATGAAACATCTGTCAGCCCTAAAAAATCACTCAATTTTTCTCTTTTTTAAATTTTTCACTTAACACGCTCCACCGTCCAGATTTATATTTGTAATAAAAAAAGAATCCTGTTATTTTCAGGATTCTTTTTTATACTATTTAAATCTTACAGATCTTCTACGATCTGCTCAACTGTCAATCGATTCTTCTTAAGCAATTCCTTCACATCATAGCGATCTAGCAATTCTTTCTTAACTCCATAATTCAATACTTTCATATCAGAATTACCATAAAATCTTGTAATCTTCTCGCCAAATCCACCTTCTAAGAATCCATCTTCTAATGTGATCACTACATCATGATCTTTCTTAAGACCTTCTAATAATGCTTCATCAATTCCTGTAATATAATATGGATTGATCACAGTTGCTTTTGTTCCTGTCTTTTCTTCTACTGCTTTCGCAACTTCACATCCCATGTTGTAGAATGTTCCAAGTCCGATGATCGCAACTTTGCTTCCTTTTTGTGTTACTTCATATTTATTTAACTGGCTGAAATCTTTTGTTACTTCTTTGCCATCTGAGATCATTTTCCCTCCTGGCAGTTTGATCGCTACTGGATACTGGTCCTGATCGATACTCCAGTCTAACATTGCCAGATATTCTTCTTTGGTTGTTGGGGCAAGATATACCAGATTCGGAATATTGCTCATCATTGGAATATCCTGTAATCCAAGATGTGTTATATCATTCATTCCATATACGGATCCCCAGAATGTAACGATCGTTGCTGGATTGCTGTCAATGCAGAGATCCTGTGTGATCTGGTCATATGTTCTCTGTACGAATGTTGAATATACTCCATAAACTGGTTTTCCACCACCTGCTGCGATTCCGGCTGCCATTGCCATTGCTGTTTCTTCTGCGATTCCAACATCAATAAACTGTTTTCCAGCTTCCTTACGTTTGTCTTCTGTGAATCCCATAACGGTTGGTGTTGCTGATGTGATAGCTACTACCTTTTTGTCTTCTCTCATTTTCTTTAAGAGATAATCTGCTGTTACACTTGAGAAATCTTCTCCTTCAAATGAATATAAAGGTTTTCCTGTTTTCACATCAAATGGAGCACAGTAATGCCAGTCTTCTTTATGTTCTTCGGCTAATTTATATCCTTTTCCTTTTTGCGTATTAATATGAACGACAACTGCTTTTTTTGTATCTTTGACCTGTTTGAATGCTTTGATCAGATCAGCAATTTTATTTCCTTCTTTGACATAAATATAATCTAATCCCATGGCTTTGAAAAGATTGCATTCTGCTTCCCCATTTGTTTCACGAAGTTCTTTTAAATTTTCATATAATCCACCATGGTTTTCTGCGATCGACATATCATTGTCATTGACTATGATAATTAGATTTCCACCTAATTCTGCTGCGTAATCAAGTCCTTCTAAAGCTTCCCCTCCACTTAAAGATCCATCACCGATCACTGCAATCACATTTTCATCTTCTTCTTTTAAATCTCTTGCTTTGGCAAGTCCTAATGCAAGACTTACAGAAGTTGATGTATGGCCGATCGTAAAATGATCATGTTCACTTTCTCCTGGATTACTGTATCCTGATACATCATCATAATGTTCTTCGTATAAGAATGCATCTTTACGACCAGTTAACATCTTGTGTGGGTAAGACTGATGAGAAACGTCATATACGATCTTATCTTTTGGTGATTCAAATACATAATGCATAGCGATCGTTGCTTCTACCATACCAAAGTTTGGCCCAAAGTGGCCTCCATGCTTACTTAATTTTTCTAATAATGCCTTACGAATCTCTTCGGCAAGGACATTTAACTGCTCATCGGATAATTTTTTGACATCTTCTGGTCCATTGATATTTTCAATATACATGCTCTTTCTCCTTATCTGATTTTTATTCGTTTTTTTATTATATAAGTTGGAGTACACTCTAAGTCAAGATTTTTTATCTTTTCGAAATAGTAATTTAATGTTAAAATAATAACATACACTGAGCAAATAAATAATAAGAGGTGATACTTTGAAGAAAAAACTTACAATCCTTTGTGCTGTTGCAGTCATGATCTGCACATGCCTGACTGGATGTGGGGTTAATGCCGGGAAGATCCGTTTTGGGTCTGCTGGTATTGGTGGTACTTATCAGGTTTTTGGTGATACTTTTGCAAACCTTGTCACATCCAAAAGCAAAAACTATAATATCGAAGTAAAAACAACTGCTGGTTCCGCGGCGAACCTTCGTCTGTTGTCAAAAGATTATATCCAGATGGCAGTTGCCCAAATGGATTTGATCAATGATGCATATGAGCGCACTGGTATTTTTGAAAATGATAAAAAATATCAAGGATATAGTGCCATTGCTTCGCTTTATACTGAAGCGTGTCAGATTGTCGTACCTGCTGATTCATCAATCCATTCTATTGAAGATCTGGAAGGAAAGAAAGTCAGTATTGGTGAGGAAGAATCTGGAACAGAACAGAATGCTATACAGATCTTAAGTGCTTACGGATTAAATGAAAAGCTTGTTGATGAAGTAAATCTTGATTACACAAACGCCGCAAAGAAATTGAATTCTGGTGATATTGATGCTCTTTTCTGTACCGCTGGAGTACAGACAACTGTGATCAACGAATTAGCAAAGCAACGTAAGATCCGTCTTATCAGCCTTGACCAGAAAGGTATTGATCGTCTGAAGAAGTCTTATAAGTTTTACACAGAATACTCAATTCCTGCAAATACTTATACTGATCAGACTCAGCCTGTAAAAACTGTCGGTGTTAAAGCGGTACTTCTTGCAAGTGACAAGTTGTCTGAAGATACGGTTAAACAAATCACAAAGATTCTGTTTGCAAATGAACAGAAGATTCAGTATGCACTCCCTGTAGATATTTCTCTTGATGAGAAAACTGCTGTAGAGGGAATCACGATTCCATTCCATGATGGTGCAGCTGCTTACTACAAACAATATGGAATCACGGTAAATACAGAGAAAGGAAGCAATTAATCCGCTGCGGTATAAATAAATGACAATACAACTAGATATGTATCAGACGATCGCGGTCGCCGTAGTCGTTTTGATGTTAGGAAACTTTTTAAAACACAGAATTGCAATCTTAGAACGATTTTGCATTCCTGCACCTGTTATCGGTGGTGTTATCTTTGCAGTTTTTACATGTATCTGCTTTGTAACAGGAATCGCCGAATTTTCATTTGATGATATTTTGAAAGAAGTATGTATGGTATTCTTCTTTACTTCTGTTGGATTTCAGGCAAACTTAAAGGTATTAAAAAGCGGTGGAAAATCTTTGATCATTTTCCTTATGCTTGTGATCGCTCTGATCGTAAGTCAGAACTTCCTTGCAGTCGGCCTTGCCAAAGTACTTCATATCAGTCCTTTGGTTGGTCTGTGTACTGGTTCTATTCCTATGATCGGTGGTCATGGAACTGCCGGTGCTTTCGGCCCTGTTCTTGAAGACTTTGGTGTAAAAGGAGCAAGCACACTATGTACTGCTGCCGCAACCTTCGGTCTGATCGCAGGAAGTATCATGGGTGGACCTGTCGGCAAACGACTGATCGAGAAAAAAGATCTATTAAAAACTGCTATTCCTGAAGATGACAGCCTTTTGGTAGAAGAAGAAAAGAAACATGAACGTCACACCAGCATGTATCCAGCTGCTGTATTTCAGCTGATCATTGCTATTGGTATTGGAACGATCATTTCCAAGTTCCTATCCATGACAGGAATGACATTCCCAATTTATATTGGTGCTATGATCGCTGCTGCATGTATGCGTAACATCGGTGAGTATTCTGGAAAATTTACAATTTATATGGGTGAAATCAACGACATCGGTGGTATCAGCTTATCCCTGTTTTTGGGAATCGCCATGATCACATTAAAATTATGGCAGCTTGCAGACCTTGCACTTCCACTGATCACATTACTTGCAGGTCAGACAATCTTAATGTTCTTCTTTACATATTTCGTAATATTTAATATCATGGGAAGAGACTATGATGCTGCTGTATTATCTTCTGGTGTCTGTGGTTTCGGAATGGGAGCCACTCCAAACGCCATGGCGAATATGCAGGCCATCTGTGAACGTT
Organism: Anaerostipes amylophilus; assembly: GCF_025567365.1. Classification (NCBI taxonomy): domain Bacteria; kingdom Bacillati; phylum Bacillota; class Clostridia; order Lachnospirales; family Lachnospiraceae; genus Anaerostipes; species Anaerostipes amylophilus. Next base: position 400,122 of record NZ_JAOQJG010000001.1, read on the forward strand.
ATGTTCCATCTGTCAAAGCTTACCTTCTGGTGCCTTTGATCGGTAGTTTATTTGCAGACTTCTTAAACAGTCTGGTAATTACATTTTTTATCAATTTTCTATAATCTTAAAGGGAGTCAATGAAAATGTTTGGAAAGAGAAAAAAGAAACGTGATGAGATCAAAAAAAACCTCAGAGAAAAACTAGACTATAAAATGAAAAGCGAGAATGTTGCTATCCCAGAGATCCACACAAAGGATTTTGATGAGATAGAAGAACAAATTGATGAACAGGAAGTTGAAAAAGAAGAAGAACATTCTATTCTTTATGATAATGTAGCAATTCCTGAAGTTCATCTCCACAAAAAGAAAAAATGATCAAGTCTTAGATTTTATTTAAATCAACTATGAATCAAAAATGTCGTATGTCAAAATAATTTACTGACATACGACATTTTTATATATTATTTGATATTTATGCTTGTGCAATCTTTTTTCCGTACAATTGTTTTCTCACAAAGTAATAGCAGATAACCTGTAAGATGATCGTTATAATCCATGATACCGGATATGAAATAAATAAAATATCTAACGACCTGTGACTTGGGAAGATCCAGAAGATCCATACGATTCTTGTTCCAACCGTTCCAATGATCGAAAGGATCATCGGCACACCAGAACGCCCCATTCCACGCAACGCACCTGGAAACAGATCCATGAATCCACATAGGAAATAGGTTACTGTTGTATATAATAAGATTTCCATTCCACACTGAATAACCTTTGGATTGCTTGTATAGATCGTCAAAAGTTTTGGTCCAAAGAAATATGCACTATTTCCAAGAATCATCATTGCTATAAATGATAAAATCAAACAATCAATCAATACTCTGTCCATTCGTTTCCATTTTCCAACGCCATAATTCTGGCTTGTAAAGCTCATACATGCCTGAGTTACCGCATTGACTGTCACATATAAGAAGCCAAAAATATTATTCGCCGCGGTATATCCAGCCATTGCGATCGAACCAAATGAGTTTACAGATGACTGAAGCAGTACATTTGAAAAGTTAATGACTGTGCTCTGGATTCCTGCTGGAATTCCTACTTGGAAGATTTGTTCTAAATACTCTACGTTAATCTTTAATTTTGAAAATCGCAACTGATAACTTGTCTGTGACTGATACAGGCAGCGTAATACAAGAACACTTGAAATAAACTGCGAGATCACAGTTCCGATCGCTACTCCAGCTACTCCAAGATGAAAAATGATCACCAGACACATATTAAGTCCTGCATTCGCGATTCCTGCTATGATCAGGAAAAATAACGGACGTTTTGTATCTCCAACGGCTCTTAAGATTGATGCACCATAATTATAAAGCATAAAAAATGGCATTCCCATAAAATAAATTCTCATATAAAGTGTTGAAAGATTGATTACATCATCTGGTGTATCCATCAGTTCTAACACTGGTTTTGCAAAGATCAAACCTACAAATACCATTATAATCCCGCTGATCAATGCAAGTGTGATCGCCGTATGTACAGTCTCTGACATCTCTTTGTCCTTACCCGCTGCATAAAATCTCGCTGATAATACATTCGCTCCCAATGAGATTCCAATAAACAAATTGGTAAACATATTGATCAGGGCTGTCGTAGAACCAACTGCTGCCAATGACTGGCTTCCACTAAATCTTCCAATTACGATAATATCGACTGCATTAAACATCAATTGCAGGATTCCTGATAACATCAACGGTAACGAAAATGATATTAGTTTGTCCATGATCGTCCCATTGCACATATCAATTTCATATTTACTGCGTTTTGTTATTGAACTCATAATTCATCCTCTTCTTATTATTTATAATGAATCTTTTCCAGAATATCATCTTGTATACCCGTTCGCTGACAAGTACATCATACACATCTGATTGCTTTTTTCTTTTTCATGAATCTGATCTGAAACTATGGAGATTAATCTTCTTTGTTTGGCATATAATTTAATCGTATTAAACACTCTCTGATAAACAACTTTGCCATCAAATGGACTTATCTTGCATCTTTTTCGTCGATTCTTTCCATTTATTCAAATACTTTTTTTATGCTGTCGTAATGTAAGAAAATGCCTTCTTCTGCAAAATCTTTGATCTCATCCGTTGTTGCAAACATATACCCATCAATCTCGGCTTCCTGAAAGTTTACATCACTGTCATCAATATCCAATGTAAAGCGGTAAACATCTACAAAATAGTTATCTCCCTCTCCTGGATTCTCTCTCTTATAGGTAAACATGTATCCGCCTTCTGCGCCTTTGACATCAAGTCCTGTTTCTTCTTTTACTTCACGAAGCACTGCATCATAAGAAGCCTCTCCAGCCTGTGCAGCTCCTCCAGACACTTCCCACCATCCTGGTGCCCATGCCTTGGTCATGACTCTCTTTGTGATCAGGAACTTTCCATCTGGTCTTCTAATAACTCCAAGAACCGTTAAATGATATTCGTCGTCTTTTAATGTCCAGTCATTTCTCTTCATTATACGACCGGTTGGTTGTTTGTTTTTATCGTAGATGTCCCATCTTTCTTCCATTATTTTGTATTCTCCTTGGATGTGTTTTTGATGATTCTAAATCTTATTATTTTCTAATAATATCAGTTGCACTAAAGACTTTATCGCCTTTTTGAACTTTCACACCTTTTGCCTCTAACAGTTCAGAAACTGTACAAACTTCATATCCTTTCTTCTTAAGGATTGGTAATACTTTCTCTACTGCCGCAACTGTTGGCTTATGAATGTCATGCATTAACACGATATCTCCGTCTTTTGCATGTTTTAAGATTGTCTTTACTGTTGCGTCTGTGTTCTTTGTCTTCCAGTCTAATGTGTCAACACTCCAAAGAATCAAGGCCGTGTCAATTCCCTGTTTCACATTCTCGTTAATTGCTCCGTATGGAGGTCTTACACTGACTGGTTTGCTTCCACATGCTTTGTAGATCACATTAGCTGTTTTGTCTTCCTGTGCTCTTACCTGTGCTGCACTTAATTTTGGAAGGTATGTATGATTCCATGTATGACTTGATACTTCATTACCAGATTCTAAGACTTTCTTAACTGTCTCTGGATAGTAATTTGCATTCTGCCCTAACATGAAAAATGTTGCTCTTGCATCGTTCTTCTCTAATGCTGCAATAACTCGTTCTGTATTTCCCTTTAATGGACCGTCATCAAATGTAAATGCGATCAGTTTCTTCGTTTTATCAATCTTTCTTGGAACATAGAGTGATTTCTTAAATTCTTTATCTGTTCCTTTGCCGAGCAGGTTATCATTTGCCTTTACCATGTATTCTCCCATGGATTTATTAACAGATGCATAACTTGTTCGTCCTAATCTTGTTGTTATAAAGAATGCTCCGACTACGATCACTGCAATGATCACTACTAGTCCCACAATTCTTCCTACATTCAACCGTCTTCTTTTTCTTCTTCTGGCCATTGTACCCTTCTTCTTTCCTTATAATAATTTAAATGTATCTACATCCACTAAACCAAGATCTGTAAGTCTTAATGATGGAATCACTGGAAGAGCCATAAATGATAATGTGATAAATGGATCAATATCTCTGGATATTCCAAGTTTCCATGCTTTCTGTAACAGATCATCAATTCCTTTCTGGATGTCTTTTGCCGGTTCCTGACTTAAAAGTCCCGCAACCGTAAGCGGTAGTGTACCTAAAACTTTGCCTTCAGATACCAATGCGTATCCGCCCTGTATCTCTTCTATCGTCTGTACTGCTTTGATGATATCTTCATCGTTATCTCCTGCTGCAATGATATTATGAGAATCATGTGCCACAGATGTTGCGATCGCACCATTTGTAATACCATATCCTTTGATCGGTGCTGCAGATACATTCCCTGTTCCACGATGGCGTTCAAATACACATAGTTTGGAGTATTCACTATCTGGTGTGAACCATCCATGATCATTCGGAACTTCCTCATGCAAAAATGTTGTAACGATCTGTCCCGGAATCATTCCGATCACTGGAATCTCTCCATCTGCTTTCACCTGAATCTTATCTTTGGAAATGTCTTTTAAGACCACTGTGTGAAGCATAGATTCTTCCACTGGTTTTGCTTCCTTTGAGAAGAATTCACTGTTCACTGGCTGTCCTTGTTTATATACAGAAGATACCTTTACATCTTCTAAGGCATCAAGAATCACAATATCTGCATCCTTACCTTCTTCCAATGTTCCAATATCATCTAAACCATAAGTCTTAGCTGCATTGTAAGTTGCCATCTTTACTGCCTGTACAGGTTCCATTCCAAGCTCGATACTCTTCTTTATATTGTAACTAATATGACCTTCATTTTCAATAGTATCAAGGTGTTTATCGTCAGTACAAAACATAAATTTTTCAATATATTCTGGCTCTTTAACAAGACCTGGAACAATATTTTCTACATTTCTTGCTGCACTTCCTTCTCTGACAAGGATTTTCATTCCAGCAAGGCATTTTTCTTTCGCTTCTTCAAACGATGTACATTCATGTTCTGTCATAACTCCGGCTTCTACATAAGCCTTGAGATCGTCACCAGTAAGCCCTGGTGCATGGCCGTCAATGATCATTCCTTTGCATAATTCAAGCTTCTTCATGATCTGTTCTTCTTTGCTTAAAACTGCTGGGTAACACATAACCTCCCCAAGCCCAAGTACAAGCGGATGATCTTTCCACTGTTTCATATCTTCTGCTGTGAAATCAGCTCCATTTGTCTCAAATGGAGTTGCCGGAATAGAAGATGGCATCATAACATATATGCCAAGCGGAGCATCACCTGCTGCATCAAGAATATATTCCATCGCTTCATTTCCTTTAACATTCACCAGCTCATGTGGGTCTGCGATCACTGTTGTCGTTCCATGCGGCATAACCGCCTTTGAAAATTCCATTGGCGTTGCCATACTTGATTCAATATGCACATGTGCATCAATAAATCCTGGTGCAATGTATTTTCCTGTACAATCTATTTCATTTTCCCCTGAAAAATGACCAACTCCTGTGATTTTTCCATCTTTCACTGCAATATCAGCCTGGTCAATCTTTTCATTCTTTACATCAATGACATTTCCATTCTTTAAGATAAAATCATACATATTCTTCCCTCCTGTTTCATTGAAACTTAACCATTCCAACATAATATTTCTTATCTGTATCAAATAACATATTCCAGTCGATTTCTTCGCGTTCTCCACAGTTTGACCAGATCAGTAGTTCTTTTTCTTCATCAAACCCTGTGATCGTTACCCAATGCCAGTTATCTTCTCGAAGCTCATATGCCGGATGCCTTAAGATCAAAAATGCAACTGGATTTTCCTCTTTCAATGAAGGCAAAATGAAATCCAGTGCCTGCTCTTTACTCTTTGGCAAAAATAATTGTTCAGATTTAAATTCTATTCCTCTATCTGCCGCATATCTTTTAAAATCTTTTGCAAATCTTCCGATCAATGGATATCCCATAAATCCTGGCTTCATATATTGATACATTGTCTGCATCAGTTTCAGATATTGTTCCTGTTCTTTCGCATCTTGTCCTTCTTCTGGCTGATATAATGATTTGAATTCATCCTTATTCATGGCATAAATCACTGCAATATTACTTCCTGTCACGCTTCCACATCCTGCTAACCGCTGGAAATCTCCCGGGAACCATTCCTGATCTCCTCCATATCCAATGATCCTGCCATCTTTTATGATCTGCGGACAGCAAAGTTCCTTCCTCATAATCTATTCCTTTCTTATTATATCTCTACGCTTTTTCACTTATTTTTAAATTTATTGAATTTATTCTTTTCTTTATGTTAATATTGTTATCATTAACCGATATTATTATTTTGCAGAAAGGATGACAACACTTATGAAAAATATCATGACTTCCTTATGTCTTGCACTTTTTATCATCAGTGCATCTGTTACGATAACATTAAACTTCCGACCTTTATATTATCATGATATTTCCGCTTTGAAAATAGAAGAAACTTCTGGATTTTCCAAAAATATCATTAAAAAAAATTATGACGAATTGATCGATTATAATCAGTTTTTTCATTCTGGAAAGCTAAAACTTACTATGCCGATGTCCAGAGAAGGACGAATTCATTTTGAAGATGTAAAACGTATCTTTGATACAATTGAGATTGCCTGTATCATTACATTAATCTTATCCTGTTATCTCGTTACCACACAAATCCGAAAACGTGATCTCAGGTTTTTAAAAATATCTTCGATCATTACGATATTACTTCCAACGATCGCTGGCATCATGACTGCTGTTAACTGGGAAGCTGTATTTATTATGTTTCATAAGATCATGTTTCGTAATGACTACTGGCTCTTTGATGAAGCTCTCGATCCTGTAATCACAATCCTTCCTGATACATTTTTTCTTCAATGTGCAGTCATGATCATTTTGCTGATCCTGTCAGGAAGTTTGCTTTGTATCTTATTTCGTTCTTTTTTTCACCACAAGTTTATGATATAATTGTTGAGTTATTAATTATTTGTGTCAATTATTACATTTATATTAAGATAGGAGCTTGAATCATGAAACTTTCACAAATAAAAACAAAAGAAGTCAGAGATCGTGTTCGAAAGTCTCGTTACAAAAAATTTATATTTGCTTTTATTGTACTATTTCTGATCCTGATCGTTTCTGTGTGCTTTCATTCATACTACGCTCAGCAAAAGGCGAAAAAAAATGCCACTGCAAAGGCACAGCAGAAAATGGAAAATGAATATAAAAAAGCAAAAAAAGAAGCCGAAAAAGAAAAGACTTCCTTAAAACCATGGTATACCTATCATGGCATTGCACACGCCTTAGGTGGTCTTAATGGAAAACAGTATTTAAATTCCATTGATGGTTTTTATTCAAACTATCAAAAAGGATACCGCATTTTTGAAATGGATCTTCAGCTTACATCAGATAATGTGCTTGTCGGAAGACATACCTGGGGAGATAATCTTTCAGATCCTTTAAGTAAACATGGTGATCCTGCTAGCTATCGTGAATTTAAGAATACCAAATTATACGGCCGTTACAAGCCTACTTCTTTTCTTGATATGCTGAATGCAATGGAACGTTATAAAGATTTTTATCTGATGACTGATTCGAAATCTACAGACACACCAACTGTCCAAAAGGAATTCTCTACTCTGGTCCAGACTGCAAAAAAGGCTGGAAAGACTGAATATCTGGATCGTTTGATCGTACAGATTTATAACGAAAATATGTATTACACAATAAAGAAAATCTACCCATTCAAACATTTTGTGTATACCACATACAAGCAGCGTGATGTCGCATTCTATAAGATGGTAAAATTCTGTAAAAAGAATGGGTTTGAGGGTGTCACAAGCCCACAGAATGATATCAACGACTATCGTATGGATATTTTAGCCAAAGAAGGAATCTATGGATTCACTCATACAGTAAATAACTCTTATTTTACAAAAGAATATATGAAATTAGGTGTTTACGGTATCTATTCTGATTTTATGATTCCTTCAGAAATCAACAAAAATTATCTTGAAGTTTATTGTCCAAAGTTTGCTTCCAGATATATGAAAACTGTCATTCCTGCACTTGGAAAATAATTTTAATATCATGAGCTTAAAAATCCCGGAGAGTTATTTCCGGGATTTTTATAGCTTATTTTATTATATGTTCTTTGATCATAGGATTGATTCCTCCGCTGTGTCCACAAGCATTTTCATTGCTTCCACAGGATATTTACCGTGTGCAGTTTCCCCTGTCAGCATCAATGCACTGGCTCCTTGTGTAACTGCATGATAGATATCATTTACCTCTGCCCTTGTTGGATATGGATTCTTTATCATGGAATCTAACATCTGGGTTACAATCATGAAATCCTTGTTGTGCTTTCTGCACACTCTTGCAATATGTGCCTGAATTCTTGGAAGTTGTGATAATGGCATTGCATTCCCAAGATCTCCTCTTGCGATCACGATGTAATCACAATATGGAATCAGTTCTTCCAAATGCTCGACACCTGTCATATTTTCTATCTTTGCAAAAATTCTGATGTCTTCGCAGCCATATTCTCTTAATGCTTCTCTTAGTATGATCAAGTCTGCTTTATTCCGTACAAATGGAAGCATGACATCCGTTACTTTATACTGCTTTGCCACTGCAAGATTCCTTAAATCCGCCTCTGTTAACGTTGGATTGTTAATACTGCATCCTGGCATTGCAATACTTTTATGTGCTGTCAATACTCCTCCACAAATAATCTTACATCTCCATGAGGATTCTGATATTTTCTGTTCTGCTGTCAGCTTGATCTTTCCGTCATCAAGTAAGATTTCCTGATTCTTTTTAATGTACGGGAAAATCTCCTTCGGTGCCGGAATACCTCCATGTCCAAGAATCACATGGGCACCATTGGAAAGTCCCATGTTTCCTTCCAGATTTCCTATTCTTAATTCTGGACCGATCAGATCGATCATAAGCTTCTTTTCTTTTCCTGTTTGACTGGCCGCATCAAAATAATGCTGAATCCATGACTGGCTTGTTTCTAATGAACTATGTGATAAGTTTAACCGGATACCTGTCATTCCTGCATCAAACATCTTCTTTAATATTATTGGTTCGCAACATGTTGGACCTAGAGTTCCGTAGTATTCCATTGTGCATCACTTCCTTTGGCTTTATTGTAACATTTTCCACAAGGAATATCCAACACAAAAACTTCTTCACTGCTTACGCAATTAATATTCTTATAACCGCTTAATTTATATAATATAATTTAAACTTTTTACTTGAATACTTATTATTCTTCCCCTTAGAATCCCTGATAAGTGTCACTTTTTGTTTCTCCTCTTTTTCCGCTTTCACAGTCCCAAGACAATAATCTCTGATCGCCTTTGCATCTGCCTGGGCTAATTTCTTAATCTTAGAATCATCTTTTAAAAACTGCTTCACATCATTATCGTTATCCACAAAACTATGTTCCACAATGACGCCTGGAATTCCTTTTTCTATGCTGTTATGAATAACCCTATAGTAATCTCTTATTTTTCCATTTGGATATTTCTCATTTTTCTCTGATGTTCGCATCAATAATCCTTGATTCTCAACACCTGTCTGCTCTAAATACTTCAAAAAATAACATCCAAGAAGCTGTGCCTGTTGGGACACTTCTTTGTTATAATTCCCTGTTGGCACAAGTACTGTACAGCCATGGTCATAGTCTACGATCTCACCTTTTGCATTATTGTGCAGGCTGACGAACAAATCTGCCTTATCCTGAACTGCTTTCGGTACTCTCTCTCCTAATTCAGGTTTTGTGTCTCCTGTTCTTGTTAGATAAACTTTGATGTTTGAATTTTTTGAAAGTTCCTGTTTGATATATTTCGCTATTTTTAAGTTGATATCTTTTTCTTGCGGCTGATCATTTGTTTCTCCTACAGCACCACTGTCATTACCACCATGTCCTGGATCTAATTCTATGATCCAATTTGATTTTTTTAATTTTCTTGTTTCCTGTTTCTTGCTCGATGTTATTGTCATAACTTCCTTCGCTGCTGTTTTTTGTGATGTTGTTTTCTCTTGCGTCGTTTGTTTCTTAGTTCCACAGCCAGAAATACTTGCACATAATACTAACATTAGTGCTAATACTTTTCTTATATTCTTTTTCATTTGCTCCCCCGCTCATTTCATGATCATTTTTTTATTTTATCACTTTAATTTGTATTTTACAAAAAAATCAGTGGCAGAATCATCTTCTACCACTGATTTTTTTACACCCGATCACAAGTAAGATTCCTAATGAAATAATGCTCATCCATAGATACATTTCCACTTTTTTATCATCCCCAGTTCTACTTTTTGCCTTGCTGCTTTCGCTGGTTTTTGTTTTCGTCCCTGAATCGGATCTGTTCTTATTTTTTTCATTTAGATATTCATCACATCGTTCATTTTTGTTATGCTCGCTGTTGCTATCATGATCTTTATCATATAAATTTTCATCATCGACGAGGTCCATAAAACGAATTTCTGTTACTTTTGCTCCTGCCTGTGTATTTTTGTGGATTGCCGTTGTAACAAACAATTCTCCATTTCCATGATTTAATACTTGTATATGTAAATAGTATTTCTTCAATACTTTATTTCTTCCACGAATAAGTTCTAATTCATATTTATAATCTCCGGGGCTTGTATAGGTGATGGATGGAAACATTTCTTTCGTTTCACCTTCTTTGACCCTTTCTATATATTCTTCTTTCTGACTTTTTCCTGGCATTGGCGTGTTTTTCTGTAATGCTTTTAATTTTATTTTATATTTTTGTCCTCGAACGAGTCCTCCATGTCCCCATTTAAATTTCAAAGGAAAAGAAAAATTAACAGAATGTTGTGCCGCATATGTATATTCAAGATTCCCTGCATTGATCGCAAATAAAAATGCTGTGATCACAACCACAAATATTTTTTTCACCTTTCATCTCTCCCTTCTTATTTTTTGTACATTGCAAGAACCACGGTTCGATCATCTACCTGATCTGTAGAACAGGTTCCGAGTGCCAAAACACTATAGTTCCCACTTTGTGAATTCAATATTTCTATTTTATCATTTTGCATCCAGTTGGCTTTCATTTTTACATAATTTAAAAACTGCTGTCTGTTATTCTTATATTTCGATGGATCAAAAATATAGGAATCTGTCGATCTTACGACCAGAACTGCAAAGATCTTTAATGGATATTTCTTCCCTTTCGGCTTTAAATCTTTTAATTTTACTTTATATGTCAGCGTCCTTATTTCCTTCGCTTTCATATCTCCGATCTCCCAGATCAAAGTTCCTGGTTTGGTGCTATCTTGCAAATATACTTTGCTTTCAAACTGCTCTCCGTTTCCTTCATATGGGAGGTTTTTATCATTTGGCTGATGTGCTGCTGTTTTCTTTGTTGTATCAACTCCTATGTAAGAATCAATATAGGTTTGATTCTTTGTAAACTGATCTTTGACCACCACATCTGGCATTAGATCGTCTCCTGTTTTTGCGATCAATGTGTATGTCAGGTAGCCATTTCCATTTTCTTCACTATAACTTGGTTCTGTTTTTGTAAGTTCCAGATTTCCTAATCTTGCATCACTGTCTTCTTCGAAGTTTAATTTTTTTGTGACCTCTCCGAATTTAATCGTTTGCTGTGGCTGACCTTTGATCAGTTGTCTGTCCGTAGTTACATATACAGAAAAATTACCATTTATTTTTTTATTTTCTTCCTCATCCTGCTGAAGAAATGATTCCTCAAAACTCAACAAAACATCTTGTGTATCATCCTCAACTTTAATCGTTCCGATCTTATTTCCGTTTGCATCTTGTATAGAATTAAGCACTACAAAACTATCCTGAAACAATTCCGGCAGATGGTATCTTAATGTCTTATTATGGTTGAGGAGTTCTTTTGCATCTATATTTTTGTAGTTTACTGTGATCTTAATTCTTGCATCTGCCGGAATATTTTTCGTGTCATCTGTAATCTTGATCCAATCTTCCCCTGATTGATACTCTATTGTCACTGCTTGAATATAATTGTATTTCTATAATTTCAAGATTGTGTTTTATTTTTAGCCTTACCTTGACATTCTCTTAACATCTTGAATGGCAGCACCAACTTTGTTAAACTTATTTATAGCAATTATCCTACACATTAATTAAAGGAATCTTAACTATATGACACTAGAAGAACAATACCATCTATCCTGTTACGAGGAACTGACAACACTTGGTGATCACAATCATATATATCTTGTAAAACACAAACTATCTGGAGAGATTTTTGTTAAGAAAGTTTTAACCAGATTTTCTTTTAATGTTTATAAACAGTTGATGGACTTACAGCTTTCTGGTATTCCAACAATCTATGATATGATCTTGGATGATGATTCTTTGATCTTGATCGAAGAATATATCCATGGTCAAACTTTAGAACAGCTGCTTAATGATCAGAACACCCTGATCTATTCAGATGCTTTATCAATTATGAAAAAGCTTTGCCATATCTTAAAGCCTCTTCATGATTTAAAGCCACCGATCATTCATCGTGATCTGAAATTGTCTAATATTATTTTAACTAGTGAGAATCTGATCTATATCGTAGACTTTGATACTGCCAGATATTATGAATCTGGGAGAGAACAGGATACAGAATTGCTTGGCACCAAAGAATATGCTCCTCCAGAACAGTATGGTTTTGGACAGTCAGATGCCCGGTCTGATATCTATGCGTTAGGAATTATTTTTAACCGATTATTAACTGGTGAATATCCTAAACATCAACTAGCTGATAACCGGTACCGCCCGGTCATTTCAAAATGTATCCGACTGGATCCTGATGAGCGTTTTCAGACAATTTCTGAACTCGAGAATGCCTTGCATAGTAGTCTTTCTTCCGATATTGGGAAACCTGGTTTTACCTTTGTTTCGATCAAATCAGATATTCCTGGATTTCGTTCTGGAAATCTCTGGAAAATGATCGTTGCTTTTCTTGGTTATTTATTTTTTATTTATTGTAGTTTCTCAATGGATTTTTCTGATACACAAACTCAGCTAGTCCTTACTGGTACGAGACTTTGGTATGAACGTTTTTTCATGTTATTGATCTTTATAAGTCTTACTTTTTATAATTTTAACTATAAAAACATCCGCACAAGATCATTTTTGGGGCGTTCCTTTCCTCTATTATTTCAGATTCTATTGCAATGTCTGATCTCATTCGGAATCATTGTTTTCCTAATAATGGTCATGATGTTAATCGAAAGTATTATATGGTAATTTCTTATATCGCTGGCAGAAAAATTTACGCTGTCAGCGAAACATTTCTATAACAATATTTGCTAATCTTAATATTGTGAAATATAGAAGGGAGGAATTATTTATGAAAACTTGGAAATTAGTCTCTGGAATCATCTCCATTGTACTTTTTGCATTTGTAATGTTTCAGTCTTGTGCTGCTGGGATTTCGAATTCTTTAGCAGAAAATGGAGAAAGCGGTGGTTCTGCCGGACTGATCGTTGCGATTATTTTATTAGCTGGTGGAATCGTTTCTATCGCTACAAGAAATGGTTCAAAAGGTGGTAATATCGCATTGATCGTCTTATTTGTACTTGGTGCACTATGTGGATTTACCATGGCTGGAAGTTATGCAGATTTAAATATCTGGGCTGCCTGGTGTCTGATCTGTGCTGTATTTGCAGCAGTTTCTTTAAAGAAAGGGCAATGATCATTTATTATAAATACAAGAAGAGAAAGGATGTTTACATATGCAGGATCAATTAACCGATCATTTAGATCAACAATTAAAATCAACTTCTTTGGAGAATTTTTCAGATTATCTCAAGAATCTTCAACAGTTACCAAGCCTGCAGGATTTTTTCTCTGTTTACATTGCAAAGCATGATATGAAAATTTCGCAGATTATTAAAAATAGCGGAATATCACAAAGCTATGCTCATGAGATCTTAAATGGTAAGAAACCTCATCCTTCCAGAGATTATCTACTTGCTTTGTGTCTTGGGGCGCATATGGATCTGAAAACAACACAGCATGCTCTTCGCATTGCTCAACTTGGAGAACTTTATGCAAAAGTTCCAAGGGATGCAGCAATCATGATGCATATCAATAATGAAAAATGGAATTTGATCGATATTAATATTTTTCTGGAAGAACATGGACTTGATGTAATTTCACTTTCTAAGAAGAATTCATAATAATAACAACAAAAAGATCAGCTGTAAGATATTGTCTTCAGCTGATCTTTTGTTATATTTCTTATGAAATTTTATCTTTTCTCAACACCTAAAGTAACTTTCTCACCATTGATGTTCCATTCTTTTTCGTATCCGACAACTTCAGAGGCTTTCACTTCATCTGCTAAAACGTCACTAGCAATTGCTGCTTCATTTCTTCCGATGATGTCTGCTGCTTTGTCTGATCCTTTGTATGAGAATGTGATATGGTCTGTTACTTCAAATCCAGCTTCTTTTCTCATAGACTGGATCTTGCTGACTACTTCACGGACGAATCCTTCTTCTAACAGTTCTTCGGATAAGTTTGTATCAAGGACAACTGTTACTCCGTTGTCTGCTTCTGTTACGAATCCTTCCTGTTTTACCATCTCGATCAACAGATCTTCTTTGGCTAATTCTACAGGTGTTCCATCAACTTCAAATGTTAATGCTCCCTTAGAGTCTAATTCAGCTTTCGCTTCATTTCCATCAACTCCGGCTAAATAGTTTCTGATTCCTCCAACTAATTTACCGTATTTTGGTCCTACAGTCTTTAATTGTGGTTTGAAGTTGTATGTTGTGAAGTTTGATACATCATCTGTAAATGTGATATTCTTCACATTTAACTCATCTAAGATGATCGCTTCGTCATAATCTGGCAGTGTTGCATCTGCTTTCACATACATCTGTCCGATTGGCTGACGGTTCTTGATGGCTGCACTGTTACGGCATGCACGTCCTAATACAACGATCTTTAAGACGAGATCCATATCTGCTTCTAATTTCTCATCAACCTGTTCTGCATTGTATACAGGGAAGTCGCATAAATGAATGCTTTCTTTTACAGATGGATCAACACTTCTTACGATGTTCTGGTAGATCTCTTCTGTCATGAATGGGATCATTGGTGCTGCTGCTTTACATACAGTTACTAATGCTGTGTATAAAGTCATATATGCATTTACCTTATCCTGTTCCATTCCTTTTGCCCAGAAACGGTCACGACAACGTCTTACATACCAGTTACTCATATCATCTACAAATTCCTGTAATGCTCTTGCAGCTTCAGGGATTCTGTAATTTCCTAAGTTGTCATCTACAGATTTAACCATTGTGTTCATCTTAGATAACAGCCATTTGTCCATAACAGATAATTTATCATATTCTAACGCATGTTTTGTTGGATCAAACTGATCGATCTCTGCATATAATGTGTAGAATGCGTAAGTATTCCATAATGTTCCCATGAATTTACGCTGTCCTTCTGTAACGGCTTTTGCATGGAAACGGTTTGGAAGCCATGGGGCACTGTTTGTATAGAAATACCAACGGATCGCATCTGCTCCATGTTCTTCTAATGCCTCAAATGGATCAACTGCATTTCCTTTGGACTTACTCATCTTCTGTCCATTTTCATCCTGAACGTGTCCTAATACGACAACGTTTTTATATGGTGCTTTATTAAATAATAAAGTAGAAATTGCCATTAAGGAGTAGAACCATCCACGAGTCTGGTCTACAGCTTCTGAGATAAAGTTTGCTGGGAAGTTATCTTCGAAGATCTCTTTATTCTCAAATGGGTAATGCCACTGTGCGAAAGGCATTGATCCTGAATCAAACCAGCAGTCAATAACTTCTTCTACACGGTGCATCTGTTTTCCACAGTGTGGGCACTTAATTGTTACCTGATCGATATATGGGCGGTGAAGCTCGATATCGTCTGGGCAATTATCAGACATGCTCTTTAATTCTTCGATAGATCCGATAGAATGCTGATGTCCACATTCACATTCCCAGATATTTAATGGAGTTCCCCAATAACGGTTTCTTGAGATTCCCCAATCCTGTACGTTCTCTAACCAGTCACCGAAACGTCCTTTACCGATGCTCTTTGGTACCCAGTTAACTGTGTTGTTGTTTGCGATCAGCTGATCTTTTACTTCTGTCATCTTGATGAACCAAGATTCTCTTGCATAATAGATCAGTGGTGTATCACAACGCCAGCAGTGTGGATAGCTATGCTCAAATTTAGGAGCATCGAATAATAATCCACGTTTATCCAGATTCTTTAATACTTCTGGATCTGCTTTCTTAACGAATAATCCGGCAAATGGTGTTTCTTCTGACATGTTACCGCGTTCGTCTACTAACTGTACAAATGGCATGTCATATTTACGTCCGACTTTGGCATCATCTTCACCAAATGCTGGTGCGATATGAACAATACCTGTACCATCTGTTAATGTTACATATCCGTCGCATGTTACATAGAATGCTTTCTTATGCTGTTTTTCAGCAACTTTTGCTGCACAGTCATATAATGGTTCGTATTCTTTGTATTCTAATTCTTTTCCTTTAAACGTCTCTAAAACTTTGTATGCAGGTTTTCCTGATTCTTCGTCTGCTAATTTACCAAGAACTGTATCAAGCAGTGCTTCTGCCATGTAGTATACATATCCATCTGCAGCTTCTACTTTTGCGTATGTCTCTTCTGGATTTACACAAAGACCGATGTTGGATGGAAGTGTCCATGGTGTTGTTGTCCATGCAAGGAAATATGCTTCTTCACCTACGGCTTTGAAACGTACGATCGCAGAGCGTTCTTTGACATCTTTATATCCCTGTGCTACTTCCTGTGCGGATAATGGTGTTCCACAACGAGGGCAATAAGGTACGATCTTAAATCCTTTATAAAGTAATTTCTTATCCCAGATCTGCTTTAATGCCCACCATACAGATTCGATAAAGTTGTTATCATATGTGATGTATGGATGTTCCATGTCAGCCCAGAAACCTACTGTATCTGAGAAATCTTCCCACATACCTTTGTATTTCCAAACGCTTTCTTTACATTTCTTGATGAATGGTTCCATACCATATTCTTCAATCTGTTCTTTTCCATCAAGACCTAACATCTTCTCAACTTCAAGTTCAACTGGAAGTCCGTGTGTATCCCATCCAGCTTTACGAATGATCTTGTGACCTTTCATTGTCTGATAACGAGGAATCATATCTTTGATGACACGAGTTAAAACGTGTCCGATATGTGGTTTACCATTGGCTGTTGGTGGTCCGTCATAGAATGTGTATGTCGGATCGTCTTTTCTTTCTTCGATACTTTTTTCAAAAATTTCGTTTTCTTTCCAGAACTTTACGGTCTCTTTCTCGCGATCGACAAAGTTCATGTCAGATGATACTTTTTTGTACATCTTTATCTCTCCTTTTTACTAATTAGAAAATCTAATGAAATAGGAACTTTTACAGGATTTCCCTATAAAGCAGGCCGTCCTATAAAATAAAAAAGGTGCAGTCCTAAAAATAGGACAACACCGTTGCTTCTAAACCACCTATTTCACATACTATCATATGTTATCCCGTTAACGGAGGATACCGGCACAGCTTACTTTGTTCAGCCTGCAGCTTGGGAGTGATCTTCCTTCCTATCTTACTAACATCCGGCTTCCACCGCCCCGGACTCGCTCATGCGTTCATGATAGAAGTACTGTCTCCTTCTTCGCTTTTATCATACTAAGTTATCTTAACACTTGAAATGGCGGTTCGTCAATATTGAATTGTATGTTTTCGCATTTCTTTTTGTTTATTTTGTATGGAATACTTCGTAATAATGTTTCAGGCAATCTTTAAATCCATCTTTTGCAAGTGTTACACTATCATAGTAACTTCTTTCGGCATATCCATCTTTTGTATTATCTCTTGCTGCATTTAATAAGTCTGTACAGATATTTACTTTCGCAATTCCAAGTTCTACTGCTTTGGATAAATTTTCATCTCCAGAACCAGATCCTCCATGAAGTACTAGTGGAATAGAAACCTCGGTTGCAATTTCTTGTAATCTTTCAAAATTCAGATGTGGAATTCCTTTGTATTCTCCATGAGCTGTTCCAATAGATACTGCAAGGGAATCAACTCCTGTCTGTTCTACAAATTTCTTTGCTTCTTCTGGTGTTGTTAACATTGTATTTCCTTCAACATGATAGCTGTCTCCTTCTCCTACGTGTCCGATTTCAGCTTCTACCGTAACATTTCTTTCATGTGCATATGCTACAATTTCTTTTGTCTTTGCCACATTTTCTTCAAATGGAAGGCTTGATCCATCAATCATAACAGAGGTAAATCCGACATCAATAGCTTTCTTAACCAACTCGATCGTAAATCCATGATCATAATGAAGCGCGATATCTTGGTTACTTTTTTCTGCGTAATATTTTACGATCGCTGCTGCTTCTTCAATACCTAATGTCGGTGTATGTACCTCCGCCAGACACACCATCAATGGGTGTTTTGTTTCTTCTGCCGCCTCGATCACTCCTTTGATATTCTCAAGGTTTACAATGTTGGCTGCTGGGACTGCGTAATGTCCTATTTTGGCTTCTTCTAACATCTTTTTACTGTTTACTAACATCTGTTTCATCCTCCCGAAAATTCATTCTAAAATTTTACTTTATAAGTTTCACTTGTATCATTTTTAAAAATTAGCTAACAGATAATCTTCTGCTTCTTTGGACCATAATCCATTATGTTCTTTTGTAATCTTAGCTAATTCTTTAAATCTATCATCTGTTTTTCCTTTTTCTTCAAAATCTTCAATTGCTGTTAGTTCAAGATTCTTTCCAAGATACATCAGTTTCTTTCCTCCTGGAATCTTTGGAAGATTCAATATCGTATCGATCTGTGCATCAATTCCCCCGATATGCGTGATCATAACAGCTGGATCTAATCTTCCTTCTCCTGCAAGTTTTAAACATTCTTTCATATCATCGGTATTCCCACCGCTTGATCCTACCAGATGGTGCATCTTATAATGTACGTCAAAGAAATTAAACATCGCAGATAATTTTGGATCCACTGGTCCTGCGAAGAAGTTTAAGCATCCGTCAAATCCTAAAATCTCATCTGCCATCTCGATCACTGGTCTGACTGGTGCATATACAGATACATCATCAAATCCTGTTCCACCAGTTAAATCTCTTAATGTCTTCACTGGGTCATCGACTTTCGCAGTATTGACAAAATGGATTTCAACACCTCGTTCTTTGGCATATTCTTCTGTAAATAATTCACTAGCTCTTTTTAATCTTACTTCATCAATGTCTGTGATCACCAGTAAAGAAGGTTTACGATCACAATTTAACATATAACTGATCGCTCCTAATCCCATTGGACCGCAGCTTGCAAGAAGTGCACTCTTTCCACCTTCTACAATTCCCATCTTATGTTCATAAACACCACGTTCACTGTGGTACATAGAATGGAATGCTCCAATGATACAGCTCATAGGCTCCGCCAGTGATGCCTCAAAAAATGCACTGTTTTCATCAAAAGGTAATAAGCAGTCTTTTTCCATTACAATTGGCGGAACTTTGATAAAGGTTGCTGCTCCTCCGCAGTATTCATAAGAATATCCGATGGCTGCCATAGAACCTTTGATATTGATCGCTGGCTGCATGGTATATTTTGTTCCAACTTGATATTTATCTTTCCACTTCGCCCCAACTTCACGAATGATTCCTGCAAATTCATGTCCTACGATGATCGGATGTTCGCTGATATCATCGTTGACTCTCTGATGTTTTGCTCCCTGAATAGATTCTTTGTAAGTAGACATGCAGACACTGTCAGTGATCAGTTCCATTAAGATCTCATCGTCTTTCAGTTCTCCCATATCAAATTCTTCTAATCTTAAATCTGATTCCCCATAAAGTCTGACTGCTCTTGTCTTCATAGCTTATCCCTTTTCCTTTCTGTTTGTGTTGTGTGGTCATATGACCAAGTACATTGTCATTTGATATTTTTTATTATAGATTCAACGTTTTTATTTGTCAATACAATTTTTTATTTTTCCATCACACAAAAAGTGCTGATTTACAAGATTTTTACAATAAAAAAGAAGCTGATATGCTTACTTTTATTTGCATATCAGCTTCATATGTGCGCCTAGCGGCGCACGTTTCTAACGGGTTAAAGTCCCGAATCCACCCGGTAGTGGGAAGGATATAGCCGAAGGCAAGGGTGTCCATCGTGAGGTGGAATCTGAAGGAAGCTGGATGTGAGGAACATACTAACTCACGGGCAAATCTCTGGTCTGACGGACAGAAATCTCATACGAGGTTATGCATGAGGGTAAGGTTGCATATCAAATCAAAGCCCAATAACTACACGGAATCATGCATGATAGATGAGGCAGATGGATGGAGAGGAAGAAACGTGTGGTACCTAGGGAGGTCTGTGCGGTACGCCTTGAAAGAGGTAACCATTGCATAAAGCAATGCTGAACGCACAGAAGTCAGCAAAGGCCATAGTAGCCGAGAGGTGAAGGACCGAATCAGTAGGAGTCTTGAGTATGACCGAGAAAGGAGGAATGACCGTATATGGCAGAAAACATTGAGAATAATGGCTGTTTGCAAAGAGATAATGCGGAACATGAAGGGTATGCGAAAGCGCTTAGGTCATTCAATCGGATATGGAAAGAAAGAGACAGTGCACAGCCGAGACTTTTGGAAGCGATACTGTATAAAGACAACTTTAACAGAGCATATAAGAGAGTTAAGGCAAACAAGGGAGCGCCAGGAATTGATGGCATGACCATAGAGGAGGCTCTTCCATATCTAAAGGAACATCAACGAGAGTTAACTGACCGTATTTATCGTGGAAAGTATACTCCGTCTCCAGTAAGACGAGTTGAAATTCCAAAGCCAGATGGTGGTGTGCGAAAGCTTGGCATACCAACAGTGGTAGACCGTACACTTCAACAGGCAATAACCCAACAGTTAGTGCCAATCTATGAACCGCTGTTTGCAGAGGGTAGCTATGGCTATCGTCCGAACAGAAGTGCAAAAGATACAATACTTAAGGTTAAGGAGTATGCAGAACAAGGCTATACATTTGCTGTAGTCCTTGACTTGTCAAAGTACTTCGATACTCTTAATCACGAAATTCTTATCAATCTTCTCCGAAAGAATGTAAAAGATGAACGTGTAGTACAGTTGATAAAGCGCTATCTGAAAAGCGGTGTAATGGAAAACGGAGTGGTCATTGACACAGAGGAAGGCTCACCACAAGGTGGAAATCTATCACCATTGCTGGCAAATGTCTACCTCAATGAGTTCGACCAAGAATTCTTGAGGAGAGGCTGAAACTTACAGTCAACCGAGAAAAGAGCTGTACTGTCAGCGTGTTTGCAATCCGAAATTTTAAATTCCTTGGCTTTGCATTGGGAAGGAACGGAAAAGGCATTTATGTCCGAGTTCATCCGAAGTCATGGAAGAAGTTTAAGTTTAGACTGAAGGAGTTATCTTCCCGTAAGCGATGTCAGTCAATCAAGCCAAGCCTTGAGAAAATCAAGGTGTATACGAGGGGATGGCTTAACTACTACGGAATTGCAAGTATGAAGAACAACATAGATGACATCAACGGATGGCTCTATCACAGAATACGTATGTGTATATGGAAACAGTGGAAGAAACCGAGGACAAAGGCACGTAACCTCATCAAGATGGGAGTGCCCGAAGACTTGGCAATGCAAGCGGGTAATACCCGACGTGGACATTGGTTCGCAACGCATACAGTTGCAATAAACATGGCAATGACAAAAGAAAGACTGATAAACAGTGGCTTTTATGATTTAGCCACAGCCTATCAGTCTGTGCACGTCAACTATTGAAACCGCCGTGTACCGAACGGTACGCACGGTGGTGTGAGAGGACGGCGGTTAGTCACCGCCTCCTACTCGATTCTTATCTCTATATTATTTTAATAATAACTCTGCCGTCGGCACATCTGTTACCAACACATTCACTAATCCACCTGCGATCGCACCTTTGATTGCTTCGATCTTATCTTTTCCATAAGACATTCCGACTCTGACTGGTATCTTTGCGATCTTATCCAATGAAATTCCAACCATTTTTCTTTTCAGATCCTCATCAACCGTCTGGCCATTCTTGTCATAAATCCTTCCAACGATTTCTCCAACGGCACCTTTTCTCACTAGTTCCTTGTATTCTTCCCTTGTCCGTATTTCTGCCTTGATAATCGAAGAATCGTCCTGCATCGATCCGATTCCGATCAATGCAATGTCCGCTGTTTCTGCCATATGAAGAACTTTGGCGATTTCATCAATACTTTCGATCAACTCTTTTTCTTTTGTACCTTCCACATACATTGGTGCAGACAAGTTATAACTTGCACAGTGTAATAAATTTCCGACTTTCGTTGCAAGTGTATTGGAATATGTTGTTGTATTCCATGAATCTGACTGTATCGCTCCCGGTGTTCCAAGAAATGGAACAACTTTTACATTCTGAAATGAAAGAGATCTAAGACGTTCATCTTTCGCCAACTGCTCCACAAATTCATGCATGGCTCTTCCCCATGTCATTCCAAATACCATGTTTTTTTTCAAAACTCTTAGAATATAGTCTACCGCTTGAAACGCTACTTCTTGATCCGATGACTGTTCATATGCCGGAACAGCGATCAATGCTTCTGTCAATCCATATTTTTCTTCTAATTTCCGTTCCAATGCAAGATCACTTTGTTCAGGATATTGAATCCTGATCTGAACATACCCTTCATTTCTCGCCTGGATCAATGCTCTGGAAATACTGGTTCTTGATGTATGTAATTTTTTCGCAATCTCTTGTTGCGATAATCCATCACGGTAATAAAGTTCTGCTGCTTTTATTAAAAAACGATCACTTTTCATCTGGCTTCCTCCGTCGTGAATATGCCACATTTCATATGTGACTTTCTATATTTATATTATCTGGTTTTTTATTTATTTTCAATGCACATTTTTATATTTTCTTAATCTGTTTTATCGGATATTTTGATTGTACGAAAACAAAGATTATGATCTTATCTTTTTATCAGATTTTACGCTTTCTTAACGTTTTATTTACTAAATTTTATAATTTTTGTATATAATTATATGTTAAAATAGTAGTTAACTAATGTTAGATGGTTTAAATACAAATATAAAACCAGAAGGGAGATAATTTCATGTTAAGAATTGGAATTTTAACCAGCGGTGGCGACTGTCAGGCATTGAATGCTGCCATGCGTGGTGTAATAAAAGGTTTAAGTGTAAAGAGAAATGATCTGGAGATCTATGGTTTCCGCGATGGATATAAAGGTCTGATCTACGATATTGCTGACCGTATGACACCAGATGATTTTTCTGGAATCTTAAACCGTGGAGGTACAATTCTTGGAACTTCCAGACAACCATTTAAGAAAATGCGTATTCCTGATGAAAATGGTCTTGATAAAGTGGAAGCCATGAAAAAGAATTATCGTAAATATAAGCTTGACTGCCTTGTGGTTCTTGGTGGAAATGGAACTCACAAAACTGCAAATATGCTTCGCGAAGAAGGCTTAAATGTTGTGACACTTCCAAAAACAATCGACAACGATCTCTGGGGAACAGAAATGACTTTTGGATTTCAGAGTGCTGTTGATATTGCAACGGATACAATTGATCGCATTCATACAACTGCTTCTTCACACAGTCGTGTTTTCATTATTGAAGTTATGGGGCATAAAGTTGGACACGTTACTTTACACGCCGGAATTGCTGGTGGAGCCGATGTGATTTTGCTGCCGGAGATCCCTTATGATATTAATAAAGTAGCAGAAGTCGTTGAAAATCGTTTCGCAGCTGGAAAAAGATTTTCTATTATCGCTGTTGCAGAAGGTGCAATTTCTAAAGAAGATGCGAAGTTAAAGAAGAAACAGTATAAAGCAAAACTTGCTGAACGGAGATATCCTTCTGTTGCTTATGAGATTGCAGCTCAATTAGAAGAAAAAACAGGACGTGAGATCCGAGTCACAGTTCCAGGTCATACACAACGTGGCGGATCTCCTTGTGCTTACGATCGTGTACTTGCTACTAGAGTTGGTGCATATGCTGCTGAACTGATCCTTAATAAAGAGTATGGTTATATGGTTGGAATTGTTGATGGAGATACAAAGAAAGTTCCTTTGTCTGATGTCGCCGGAAAATTGAAATATGTTGATCCGAAGTGTCAGATGATCAAGGATGCTAAAACCATTGGGATAAGTTTTGGGGAGTAAATTGTGATTTGCGACCGTAGGAACACGCCTGCACTAAGCTCCTGGATGGTCGTTAGACCATTCAGGAGCTTAGTACAGCTGCGTGTGAGTCGAGCGAGAGCGCGTCGCAGACAGATAACCCTTTTTATAATATTCCACCAATAATTTCCGTCATCAACCACAAATTAAAATTTACTTTTTCTCAACCTAACCACAGTTTCAACATGTGAACTATGGCTAAACTGATCCACTGCACAAACCTTCTCAACTTCATATCCTTCCCCTGACAATACCTTCAGATCTCTTGCCAAAGTTGCCGGATCGCAGCTTACATATACAATGCGTTTTGGTGCCATTTTCACCATTGTCTCTAACAGCTTCCCATCGCATCCTTTTCTTGGAGGATCGACAACAATCGTGTCTGCATAAACTCCATTTTTCTCGTATTCTCTTGGTAGTACTTCTTCTGCTTTTCCTACGAAAAATTCTGCATTGTCAAAGCCATTCATCTTGGCATTTAATTTTGCATCGTCGATGGCTTCTTTGACGATTTCTACTCCGTAGACTTTCTTTGCTCTCTGAGCTAGGAATAATGAGATTGTTCCGATTCCGCAGTAAAGATCCCATACCGTTTCTTCGCCTTTTAAGTCTGCATATTCCATTGCTTTTTCATATAGCACTTTTGTCTGTGTTGGATTAACCTGGAAGAAGGATAATGGTCCGATCTGATATTTTACATTACCGATGTAATCGTAAATATATGGTTTACCATAGACTTCTTCAATCCTGCTTCCCAGAATTCTGTTTGTCTTTTCTTTATTGATATTTACACAGATGCTTGTCATTCCTTTGATTTCAGTCAAGGAATCGACGAGCTTATCTAAATTTTTTAAATTCTTTTTACTTCCATTTACAACAAGACAGACCATGATCTGGCCTGTTTTGAATCCGACTCTTGTTACGATATGGCGAACAAGGCCTTTATGAGTCTTTTCATCATAGGCTGTAATGTTATTCTTCTTCATGTAGTCTAAGACCTTTAGTAAAATCTGTTCGTTAACTGGATGCTGGATCATACAATGTGTACAGTCAATAATATGATGTGTTCTTCCTGCATAAAATCCTGTGATCAGATTTCCTTCTTTGTCATATCCGACTGGAAACTGGGCTTTATTTCGATAGTAAAATGGTTCTTCCATTCCAAGGATCGGTTCCATTTTTTCTTCGATGTTTTCTAAACCTCCGATTCTTTCTAAACAGTTTTTTACTTTGTTAAATTTATATTCTAACTGCTTTTCATAAGCTAAATGCTGTAATGTGCAGCCTCCGCATTGTCTTGCCTTTGGGCATCGTGGAGTTACTCTGTCTTTGGATGCTTCTAAGACTTCTTCCACTCTTGCGAAGCCGTAATTTTTCTTTGTTTTGATGATCTTTGCTCGAACTTTGTCTCCGATGACCGCATCTTTTAAAAAGAGGGCATAACCATCTATATGGCCGATGCCCTCTCCTTCGTTTCCAATGTCATCGATATAGAGTTCTACGATCTGATTTTTCTTAAATTCCATACGCACCTCTGTATCTTTGTGATCGGTTAACTGATGTCTGTTTATTAGATTGATGTTTTACGGATTCTTGTGTCTAGGAGACGCTGGAATCCTGACCATTCCTGATCTTCTTTCTGTTTCTCCATGATTTCTGCAAATGTTTCCATCTTGGCATCTAAGTTATCTGCCTGGCTCAAAGCGATTGCTTCTAATAATGCAGGTTTCTTTGGAGATCCGAATTCTAATTCTCCGTGATGTGCCAACATGCAATGTTTTACTTCATTCGCAAGTTTTGGTGGGAAACCTGGAATCTCGCGGATCAGACGATCTAATTTGATCGCTCCCATTACGATATGTCCAACTAACTGTCCTTCATCTGTATAATCGTTCTCTGGGAAACTTGATAATTCTTCGACTTTTCCCATATCATGCCATAATGCACACATCACGATCAGATCTCTGTTTAACTGTGGATACAGACTTGCATAGCTTTCACAGATCTTTGCTACGGATAAACTGTGCTCTAACAGTCCTCCGATATATCCATGATGTACGCTTTTTGCTGCTGAATGTACTTTGAATTCTCTTGCAAAATTTTTGTCTTCAATAAAAATCTTTTCTGCTAACTGTTTTAAATACTGGTTCTTTGTCTTATTGATCATTGCAAGAAGTTCTTTAAACATCCCATCAATATCTTTCTTCGTACTTGGCATATAATCTGCCATGTCAAATTCACCTTCCTGAGCTTTTCTGATCTGCTGGATGTTTAACTGGTTAGAACCCTGATAGCTTGTTACCTGTCCTCTGACTAAAATGTAATCCATCGCTTCAAAATGTCCGATCGCATTGGTAAGTTCCCATACCTTTCCATCGATCATTCCTGTCTTGTCCTGTAATGTCAGGGAATAATATGATTTTCCAAATTTGGATGTTCCCGGGGATTTTGTCTTGCATAAATAAATCTCGGAAACCTGATCTCCTTCATGTAAATCACTAATATATCTCATGTTATTGTGCCTTTCTAATTCGTTTCCGCCAACTTCTTTTCTGGCGTTTTTAAATCCTCTATTTTTTTACCTATGTTATTATGCCATAGTTTGCTTGTAAAATCTAGGGGAATTTCATTTAGATTCTAGGCAGTCTTTCAATATTTTAAAGATTTACATTCCCAGCACTTCTATATGCCTGTTCATAAAAGAACTCCTGTGAATTTAATGGTGTATCCTGATTTTTCGGAATTTTATAATTCCCTTTGTTGTCTTCTTCCCTTGCTTTTTGATTATCAGAAAGCATTGTTATGAACATTTCGATCAACTGCATTTTAATATCTGGATCATAAATCGGAGTTGCCACTTCCACTCTTCTCAGTGTATTTCTCGTCATAAAATCGGCGGACGCAATATATACTTTTTCTCTTCCTCGTGTTCCAAAAATATAGATTCTTGAATGCTCTAAATATCTTCCAACAATACTTCTTACATGGATGTTCTCTGTCTCTCCTTTGATTTCAGGAATCAGACAACAGATTCCTCTGATCACCATATCAATTTTAACTCCCGCTTTTGAAGCTTCCACTAATTTTTGCATGATCTTTTTATCTGTCAGAGAATTCATTTTTAATCCAATGTAGGCTGACTCTCCGATCTTCGCATGTTCAATTTCCCGATCGATCATATGAATCACTTTATTTTGCAGACAATGTGGTGCAACAAGCAAGTGATCCACGGATTCCACAGTCTCTCCCATAGATAGCGCCTGAAATACTTCTGCTGCCTCCATCGCAATATCAACATTCGCTGTCATCAGAGATAAATCTGTATACAGACGGCTTGTTTTTTCATTATAGTTTCCAGTTCCGATCTGTGTTATGTATCCAACTTTTCCCTGTTTCTTTCTTGTGATCAGACAAAGTTTTGAATGTACCTTATAACCGTCCAATCCATAAATAACCCTACACCCTGCATCTTCTAACTGTCTGGACCATTCGATATTATTTTCCTCATCAAATCTTGCTTTTAACTCCACAAGAATTGTGACATCTTTTCCATTTTCAGCCGCTTCGATCAAAGATGCGATGATCTTACTTTGTTTTGCTACACGATATAATGTCATTTTAATTGATACTACATCTTTATCTTCTGCAGCTTCCTGAAGTAATTTTAAAAACGGACGCATACTTTCATATGGATAAGACAATAGTTTGTCTTTCTTCGCAATCTGATCCATGATCGATTCATCTTCATTAAATTGAGGAGATCTCTGCGGAACTCTTTTGTCAAAGAAAAGATCTGTCTCTCTTCTTAAAATATCCTGAATCGTAAATATGAAAGAAAGATCTAATGGTGTGTAATTATAAAATACATATTCTGGATCAAGGTCTAGATACCCGCATAAAAGATCAATGATCTCTCCATCCATTTCTTTTGAAAGTTCCATTCTTACAGGTGCTAATTTTTTTCGTTTCTTAATCAATTCTACCATAAAGTCACGATAATCAAGATCTTCATCATACATAGCATCTGCATCAATATCTGCATTTCTTGTAATGCGGATCAATGTTTTTGCTTTGACATGATATCCTTTAAAGATTCTTGGCACATAGTGAAGGATCATTTCTTCAGATAACATATAGGCATCTTTTCCTGGAATATTGATCAGACGCTCAAACACTTCATTTCCACATGGAATAATTCCTAATTTTTCTTTTCCATTTTTAGTTTCTAATACAGCTACTGCGTAAATTTCTTTATTTTTTAAAAATGGAAATGGCTGTCTCTTTCCGATGATCGTTGGAGAAATCAATGGTGCGATTTCTGCCTGAAAATAAGCTCTTAAATATTCACTTTCTTTTTTGGATATTTTCTGAAAATTGACAAAATGAATATTATGTTCTTTGAGAGAATCCATCATCTCCTCATATACATTATCTTTTCTTCTATTAAGCTTTCGAACCTGCGGCATGATCGCATCCAGCTGCTCTTTTGGTGTCATTTTTGTCTTGTTTTCTTTCATATTTTTATCTAGCAGGATCTGATCGATCAGTGATCCAACCCTTACCATGAAAAATTCGTCTAAATTGCTCTGGTAAATAGATGCGAATGTCAGTCTCTCACACAGTGGTACT
The DNA here is from genome assembly GCF_025567365.1 of Anaerostipes amylophilus. Lineage (NCBI taxonomy): Bacteria > Bacillati > Bacillota > Clostridia > Lachnospirales > Lachnospiraceae > Anaerostipes > Anaerostipes amylophilus. The sequence goes on from NZ_JAOQJG010000001.1 coordinate 428,657, forward strand.
TCTTTATTCTCAGCTTCTTCTAATACTCTTTCATTAAATTTGAGCCAGGATAGTTCCCGGCTCATAAAAATCTTTTGCTGTGTTTTCATCTTTTCCTCCAATTATTTTATATACATTTTCATTGTACTGGTTCAATGTAAAATCAAATATCTTGATATGTTAAGTTCTTGTAAATTAACCATATCTTTCCCATTTTCCTTATGTTTACAGCAAAAACAATCTATGATAAACTTATTTTATATATGTAAAATGAGTTGCAATAATTTAATGTAAATGAGGAATTTTTCATGAATCAAAAAGTATTACAAACACTTGAATTTGATAAGATCATAAATATTTTAACCGGATACGCGACAACCGAGCTTGGGAAGTCGATGTGTGCCAACTTAAAACCGATGACTGAGGAAGCTGATATCTTAAATGCTCAGGATCAGACACAGGATGCATTGACACGTATCTACAAACGTGGAAATGTATCTTTTTTTGGGGTAAGTGATCTTTCCCCTTCTCTTGCACGATTAAAGATGAGAGGTACTCTTGGAACCGGAGAACTTCTTGATATCGCCCGTGTTCTGGAATCTGTAAAGAACGCTGATTCTTACGGGGTCCGCACGGAGGATGATATTGAGGCTGATTCTCTCGATGAACTTTTTGAAAGTCTAGTGCCTTTAGATGATCTATTACACGAAATCCGCCGCTGTATCATTTCCGAGGAAGAGATCAGTGACGATGCTTCTTCTACTTTAAAGCACATCCGCCGTGCTATGAAACAGACAAATCAGAAGATTCATACACAGTTAACTGCTTTGGTAAGTTCTGCTTCCAATCAGGATAAACTGCAGGATGCGATCGTTACGATGAGAAATGGTCGTTATTGTATCCCTGTCAAACAGGAATACAGAAGTTCTTTCCAAGGAATGATCCATGATCAGTCTGCTTCTGGAAATACATTATTTATCGAACCGATGTCTGTTGTAACATTAAATAATGAATTAAAAGAATTAGAAGGAAAAGAACAGTCTGAAATTGAGCATATCCTTTCTATGCTAAGTGAACAGGCTTCTTATGTTGTTGACGATCTTGCACATGATCAGAAAACACTTGTCCTGTTAGATTTTATTTTCGCGAAAGCCAAATATGCCAAGGATCTTGATGCATCCAAACCTATTTTCCGTGAAGATGGAATCATCAATATCAAACAGGGATGTCATCCTTTATTAGATCGTAAAAAAGTTGTTCCGATCAACGTTTCTCTTGGAAAAGATTTTTCCATGCTGATCGTTACCGGACCAAACACTGGTGGTAAAACGGTATCTTTAAAAACCGTTGGATTATTATCTTTAATGGGACAGGCTGGGCTTCATATTCCTGCATTCCAGGGTTCTTCTCTTGGTATCTTCCGTGAGATTTTTGCAGATATCGGGGATGAACAGAGTATTGAACAAAATTTAAGTACGTTCTCCTCTCATATGACAAATATCGTATCCATCGTTCAGCAGGCTCACAGAGATTCTTTAGTCTTACTTGATGAGTTATGTGGTGGTACAGACCCAATCGAAGGTGCCGCACTTGCGATTTCTATTTTAAGTGATCTGCACGATCGAGGAATCAAGACAATGGCAACAACCCATTACAGTGAACTTAAGATGTTTGCACTTTCTACCGATGATATTGAAAATGCTTCCTGTGAATTTGATGTGGAAACTCTTTCTCCAACCTACCGTCTGATGATCGGTATTCCTGGAAAGAGTAATGCGTTTGCAATTTCTAGAAAATTAGGATTAGATGAACATATCATTGAAGGAGCGGCAGAACAGATTGATGAATCTGTCAAAGACTTTGAAACGATCTTAGCTGATCTTGAGAAGAGTAAGCAGACGATTGAGAAAGAACAAGAAGAGATTCTTGAATACCGCAAGGAAATTGAAACACTTCGTAAGAGTCTCAAATCCCGTCAGGACAATATCAAAGAAAAACGTGATAAGATGCTTCGTGAAGCTCGTGAGGAAGCTCACAACATCATTTCCGAGGCGAAAGAGGTTGCAGACTCTACGATCCGCGAATATAACAAGTTAAAGAAACAAAATAAGAATCCAAATGCTAATAAGAAAATGGAACATATGCGAAGCGATCTTCGTGGCCGCATGACAAAACTAGAAGGCCAGATGGCTTATAAATCCAAGAAGCAGAGCAAGAAACGCCATGAAGCAAGCGATTTCCATGTAGGAGATGAAGTTTATGTAACAAGTCTTTCCCTTGCAGGAACTGTCTCCACCCTTCCAAATGCAAAAGGGGATTTATATGTTCAGATGGGTATGATGCGTTCTCTTGTTAATATCAAAGATCTTGAGATCACAAAGACTGCAAAAGATGTCAAACGTGAAAACCAAAGAAATGAAAGCCGCAACCGTGGACGTACTGCGATCAACAAATCCGCTTCCATCCGTCCTGAAATTAATGTAATGGGTATGACAGTTGATGAAGCGATCGCACAGCTTGATAAATATATTGATGATGCCTGTCTTGCTAACCTGGCACAGATTACTGTTGTTCATGGAAAAGGTACTGGTGCACTGCGTAAGGGATTGCATAATTACTTTAAGCAGTTAAAGAAACAGAAACGTATCTCTGGTTATCGTGATGGTGAATATGGTGAAGGCGATCTTGGTGTAACAGTTGTTATGCTGTAATCTCTAACAATATGATAGAAAGGTTTTTAAGTGATGAAAAAACAGATTTTATTATATAATATCAAAGACAAAAAACGTGCACTGGATATCCGCAGGGTTTTAATGCCTTTAAAGATTCGTATCAAACAGATTAATGAATCTGACTTTGGACAGCCCATTGGATACCTGGCAGATATTGATGGATTCGAATTCTGCGAAGATCTCTCTGGTGATTTTTCTTTTGATGATGAGATGATGATCATAGTTGGATTGACCAGTTTTGAGATCGATCAGATAATTAAAGGATTTCATAAGAAGCGCATTGCTGGAATTCCTTTGAAAGCGATTTTAACAGAAGAGAATCAGAAGTGGGATTCTCGGAAATTGTATGAGAATCTTCGGGATGAACATGCGAAGATGCATTCTTAAATTTCTGATTTGATAGGCTTTCGTATATGTGACGGAAATAAGATAACAAGAAATATTTATAAGAAACTGGTGGCAACACGCAGATTTTCAATCTTGTGAATTGTCCACACTATAGACTTCTGGTATATGATAAAAAATAAATAAGCAACTGAACGCAATGCATTGCGTTCAGTTGCTTATTTATTTTTTATCATATACTCGAATTCTACAGTTGGCCAACTACAAATTAAAATTTCTATTCCATATTCGCAAATGTCTTTAAAATATAATCAACATCTGTTGTCGTCTTTAATTTTTCCAAAATCTCATCTTCTGTCACTGCTTCTGTGATCTGTGCAAGAATCTCTAAATGTTCATCTCCAACTCCAGCGATTCCGATGACAAGCTGGGCTGTTCCGCCATTAAATTCTACTCCTTCTGGATACTGCATGACGATGATCCCGCTCTTCTTGACGTTTTTCTTCGCATCTTCTGTCCCATGTGGAATTGCAAGTCCTAATCCCATATACACAGATGCTTCTTCATTTCTTCGAATCATTGCGGGAATATAATCATCATCTACATATCCAAGATCTCTTAATAGTTCTCCTGCTGCTATAATCGCTTCTTCCATGCTGACACTTGGAAGCCCTAGCTTGATTCCTTCTCTTGACAGAATCATTCCATCTGCTGTAGTCGTCTCCGTTGTTACCTCTGATGCCTGTGCCATCGCCTCTTCTGTTTTGTTTTTTTTCTTGTTTTTGAAAAAGAATCCCATGATCATTTCCTCCTGATATATTATTCATTTTATTCCTGTTTTTGTACGTTTTTTCGTACTTTCTTTATATTTATTATATCAGCATCTTTGACCCTCGTCTATTTATCATAATACTAATTTTTTCACAAAAGGAACTGTCATTGTTTTGTTTTCTTTTATAATCTGTCTTTTACATACAGAAATCCTTCATATGTATTTTTTGATTTTTTCTTTTTCCTCCTTGTATATTTATTTTGACCATGACACTCTGTCATTTCCCCCTTGATATTGGAATACTCCGTCATTCTTTTCTTCCAGTGCTTTGATCATATGATACGTGTATTCGTTATATGGGGTTGCAATTCCAAGTTCTTTTCCCATTCTCATCATTGCCCCAGAGAACATATCAATCTCTGTGTGGCGACCAGCGTCAATATCTTGTAATGTAGAATATCTTGCGGAAGCTTTAACCGCACTTCCTCTGCCGGATTTTGCGTTGATCTTGCTTAGATCAATTCCTTTTGCTTTGGCAACTGCTTCTACTTCTCGTCTTAAGCCTTCGCGGATCGCTGACATATGTTCACTGTCTTCATAGCATCCAACACCGGCTCCCAAGATTGCCTGTGGCAGATTATTGCAGACATTAAGTCTAAATTTGCCCCAGATTTCTGCCTGTATGTCATCTGTAATAATCCAATGGAGTCCTGTGTTTTCAAAAATATCATTGACCGCTTTGACACGTTCGCTTTCGTATGGTTCTTCTAATTCTCCAAAGTAGATTCCTACTGTTGTTTCCGGATCAAAATGGTATCCGTCTTCTTTTCCTTGAGATGCTACTTTGATAAAGGAATATAAAATGTGTGATCTGTCGATTTTCTCTGAGATAATCTCTTCGCTGTCAACTCCATTCATCAAGCTCATAACAGTTGTGTTTTCTCCTACGATCGTCTGGATATCATCTAATGCGCCTCTTAGACTTCCGTACTTTAGCGATACGATCAGAAGATCCACATTCTTTGCTTCTTCTGGTGTCCAAACTTCTGGAGTGTATTGGGTTCCATTGATCATTATGCCTCGTTTTTTGAGGCGTTCGTTTCTCTCTCCGCTGGCTATAACTCCCAGTGTGATATCTTTATTATTTGAAAGTCCCCAGATGACGTAGGAACCTACGGCACCTGCTCCTAGAACTGCTACTCTTTTGATGTTCATTCTTGTGTCTTTCCTCCTGATCGTTTCATGATAATAATGTTATTTTCATTATATCAGTATCTGTGAATTAATTAAATTCCGCTTCATTATATTTTATCGCACTTTTAAATAAATGTTTGAATTCTTTGCATTCTCCTGGAAGAAATCTTACAGATGCGATATGATATTCATATTTTTCTTCCCCATTGATCATAATATCGTTCTTTAGATTTTCAGAATATTCTTTTGGATCAAATTCTGGATTACCTGTACTTAGGTTTCGATTTACTTTACCTTCATCTAACAATTTCAGATATTCAGCAAACATCCTCTCTACATCTCTAAGTCTGAATCGAAATTCTTCTATCTTTCTAGCCTCTCCTTTATCTGCGATTGCCAGAGTCAGGATACAGGTTCCACCATTTTTAAGGACTGGCTTTATTTCTTTATCTGTTTTAAATCTTGCTTTGACTGATTTGAAGTCTCTCTCATCATTTGCCTCTTGATCATTTCCTAAATCTAATCGGTAAATGTATTTATGGGCGGCACATTCAAATAAATCTACATACCATTCCTGAATTCCTTGAAAGTCTGATCTATAATTTTTGTATTTTGCATCACATGCGAAAAAGTTTTCTTTATTGCTCAGCAGAAAAATATCTGGTCTTAGCTCATGTGTTGTGTAATCATCTCCCGCTTTTTTTGCACTTTTCCCTTTGAATGCACAGTTATATCCAAGATATTCTGTTTTCGGGAATCTTTATGAAATCTTCAAAATTGCCCGGTATGCTATCCGTAAAATCAAAGAAAGGACTTGATTATATGGATATGATTTTGAAAACGACTGACCTCTGCAAAAATTTCAAGGGGCAAATGGCGGTAAACAATGTGTCACTGAACATCCGGCGCAACTCGGTTTATGGTATGCTGGGGCCGAATGGGGCTGGCAAATCCACGATCTTAAAAATGCTCACCGGCATTTTGCGCCCCACATCGGGAAGCATCGAGTTTGACGGCCACCCGTGGAAGCGGAATGATCTGGAGCATATCGGTGCTTTGATTGAGATGCCCCCGCTTTACGAAAATCTGACTGCATACGAAAATCTCAAAGTCAGAACTACATTGCTCGGCCTGGACGATGCACGAATTAACGAGGTATTGCAAATTGTCCAGCTCACGAATACCGGCAAGAAACGGGCCGGGCAATTTTCTCTTGGTATGAAGCAGCGGCTTGGTATTGCTATTGCATTGCTGAACAGTCCCCAGCTTTTGATTCTGGATGAACCGACTAACGGCCTTGACCCTTTAGGGATTGAGGAACTTCGAGAGTTAATTCGCTCTTTTCCCTGCAAAGGGATTACAGTTATTTTGTCCAGCCATATTCTGTCAGAAGTCCAGCAGATTGCAGATCATGTGGGTATCATTGCTGGCGGCGTCCTTGGATATGAGGGAGAGCTTCGCGCCGGTGAAGATTTGGAACAACTCTTTATGGATGTTATTCGCAGAAATGGTAAGGAGGGATATTAAATGGAGATGGCATATATTCAGGCAGAGAACCTAAAGCATAAGAGAACTTTCACAAAAACACTGATCGTTCTGGCCCCGTTTGTAACTGCGCTTATGAACTTTTTTGCCCCTCTTTGGTTCCAGCTCAATTCTTATAATTGGTGGTATATCCTGCTTTATCCTGGATTCCTTACGCTCACCTGTGCCTTGATTGAACAGCGGGATAATGGCAAACTAAAATATCGTGCCGTTGCTTCATTGCCTGTTTCGCAGAACAAAGTCTGGAAAGCAAAAATTGGAGTGGCCGGTATTTACTCCTGTGTGGGGAATTTCATTTTCCTGGCGCTAAATCTGTTGGGCGGTTTTGCAATATTAGTTATCAACGAAATTCCCCTGACAATCGGAATTTGGCAGGCTGCGGCCGGAACAGCTTGTATTGTCATTGCAAGCCTATGGGAAGTTCCGCTGTGCTTATGGTTATCAAAAAAAGTTGGTATCTTTGTCACGGTTATTCTTAATGCCGGACTTGGAAGCGTTTTAGGGATTTTCACGGCTACAACCTCTTTGTGGATGATCTGCCCGTATAGCTGGGTGCCGCATCTTATGATTTCCGTGTTAGGTATTTTGCCTAATGGTGAGCCGGTTGCAGATCAGAGTACGGCAATGGCATTTTGGATGATTATACTTGTATTGGTCATTTCGCTGGCCTGGTTTGCGGCGCTGTCATTTTTAACTGCAAGATGGTTTGAGAAAAAGGAGGTGGGGTAACTATGGTATCTGTGGTTCGCTGCTGGAAAGCAGAATATCAGAAGTGTAAACATAGCATTTTGCTCTATATGCACATCATGATTCCGATTATATGTGCGGCGATTTTTGCGGGTTACTATCATATATCCAGATGGGAACTGGCAACCAAAATCAGTGCCTATCTGGAAGTGCTGGCCGTTGCGTTCCCGTTTCTGATCGGCATTATTGTGGGCCTGGTTGTTCAGATCGAAAATCAGGCCGGGCATTATCAGCTTTTGTTGGGTACAATCCCATCTCGCATGGCAACGTATATTGGTAAACTTGGTTTTCTGATGATCTGTGCTTTTGGCGCAACATTTTTAGCGTTAGGAACATTCGCTGCACTATATAGGGATGCTCCGGCAAGCCTTTACCTGAAAGCAGGGATTCTATTGTTGATTACCATGCTTCCCATTTACCTGATTCATTTGTTTGTGGGAATGAGCTTCGGAAAAGGTGCATCTATGGGATTGGGAATTGCAGGGAGTTTAATAGCTGCCCTTATGATAACAGGGCTTGGTGACGCTACATGGAAATATATTCCCTGGGCCTGGGGCGTTCGTGCTATGGATTACACTGTGCTTGCATGGGATAGCCCCCAACTGTATGCACAGGTAAAAACCGATTTTTTCAGCGGTATGATTATTTCTGTATGCTGCACTGTTTGTCTGCTGATTGCCAGTTTGGTTTGGTTTCATGGTTGGGAGGGAGGTAAAAACAGTGAATAAAAAGTGCCTGTTTGCCATGGTAATTGTGCTTGTAAGTCTTATATGCTTATCGGCCTGCGGTGCGCTCCGCGATACCGCCGATAAAAATAAGGCGTTAAATGAATCTCTGCCGTATTATGAGCTGAACGCCGCAAACTATGATGAAATTTCATATAACGGCCTGACATATACCATAACGGATGAATGTCTTGAAATATCAGAACTGCAAGAAGAAATCGGGCAGGTATCGAAACGCTTCAAAAATGTGGCGGGGGAAGATTTCAGTTTCGGCTACGTTTACAGTATTGTGGATGTGGATATAAGCAATGCCGTAGCTGTAAATATCAACAATGAATATCGGAAAGCTGACATTAAAAATAATGATGAGTAACCTCGACAATGTGGTATAATTGGGCGGGAGGTGATTTTTTGACCCACTTACTTGTAGTTGACGATGAAGTTTCTATCTTGGAATTGATTAAGAACAGTTTGGGGAAAGATGGATATTTGATAACAGTCTGTCAAAATGCGGATGATGTAGACATCAAAAAGCTGCATTTCTATGACCTCATTCTTTTGGATGTGATGATGCCTGGCACAGACGGGTTTGAGTTTTGCAAACAGATCAGGAATATGGTAGACTGCCCGATTCTCTTTCTGACCGCAAAGACATTAGAGGAAGATATATTGTTTGGATTGGGCATCGGTGCGGATGATTATATTACGAAACCTTTTCGTATTCAGGAGCTTCGCGCCCGTGTCGCGGCACATTTACGCAGAGAAAAAAGGGAGCATCACAGCACACTTTCATTTGAGCCTGATATAAGATTTGACCTTTCCGCAAAGGTACTGTATGTTTCAGAACAGCCGGTTCCCCTTACCAAAAGCGAGTATTCAATCTGTGAATACCTTGCGAAAAACCGGGGACAGGTTTTTACAAAAGAACAAATCTATGAAGCCGTTTTCGGGTTTGATGGAATAGGCGATAACTCTACAATCTCAACGCATATAAAAAATATTCGTGCGAAATTGGAGCATTTCAAAATAAGTCCGATCAGCACCGTATGGGGGATAGGATATAAATGGGAGTGAAAAAGAAACCTACATTGAAAATATTGTTTCGCCAGTTTGCTATCTCCCTCATTGTCATGCTGGTAGCGGCAATTATTGTCCCTTTTGGTTTAGAGGGACTTGCTGTAAATGCTGGATTAGCTACAAGAGCAAATCTAAGTGAATTGCAGGTAAAAGAGATCATTCCAACGCTGACGATTGCCCCGGATATTACAAAAGTTGTGATTCCACAGGGATGCGGCTACTTAATTCTGGACAAGAACTTTAATGAGCTTTACAGCAATATGGACGATGATGAAAAAGAAATTGCCCTGCTGTACGCAAAGGGAGAATATATTGAATATGCTACGGGGAGGCAGTTTGCACTTGTTGTCCGGGAAAACGAATTTTGCGTTTTAAGGTATTATATTGGTTCTCAATTTACAGTGTCATGGCTACCGGAATATTTTCCATCTCCTGACAAGCTTGCGTTTATCCTGATGGCTGTAAATTCGCTGCTGGTCATTATCATACTGACCGCCAGATTTGCTAAGAACCTGCGTACACAACTGACCCCGCTTTTTGAAGCAACTGCGGAGGTTTCAAAGCAAAACCTTGATTTTGAAGTAGGACACGCCAAAATCAAAGAGTTTGAAGATGTCCTTGCATCTTTTTCAGATATGAAAGATAATCTGAAAATTTCGTTAGAACGGCAATGGAAAACCGAACAGACACAGAAAGAGCAAATCGCCGCGCTTGCCCATGATTTGAAAACGCCTCTGACGGTTATTCAAGGAAATGCTGATTTACTCACAGAAACAAATCTTGATGATGAGCAACGATTATACGCTGGTTACGTCGTGGAAAGCTCCGGCCAGATGCAGTCATATATTCAAACCCTGATTGATATATCACGGGCGGCGGTTGGTTATCAGCTCCATATTGAAAGTATAGACTTGCCAGCGTTCATGCAGCACTTGTTCGGTTATATGGAATCACTATGCCGGACAAAAGAAATCCGGCTGCAAATGAATACTGTTTCACTCCCTCAAATGCTGAAATTTGATAGGGTGCTGATAGAACGTGCTATTATGAATGTTATCAGTAATGGGCTGGACTACTCCCCGCAAGGCGGAACGCTTTATGTGGATGTTCAGAGTAACAACGGTTTCGTGGAAATTTCAGTCACAGACGAGGGAACGGGGTTTTCTAAAGAGGCATTATGCCACGCACAGGAACGGTTCTATATGGGCGATCAAAGCCGCAATTCAAAGTTACACTTTGGTATGGGTCTATATATTACAAATTCGATTATGGAACAACATAATGGTCAGCTTATTTTAGAAAATTCAAAAGAAACCGGCGGCGCAAAGGTTACTATGAAACTTCCTTGCTGATTTTCCGATAGTGTAATGGACGTCTTTTATGTCCGTCCATTTTTCAAATCTTTATGAAATCTTCAAAAATTCCTCTTATCATGTATCTAAAAAAAAAACATCTGCCCAGCGGCAGAAAAGAAAAAAACGCTTCAAATCGTCGCCCGGTAGGTTTACGACCTGCCGGGCGATTTTTGTCGATTTTCGTAGATTGTACTGGCAGATGTAAAATCGGACATCATTTTCCGAAATTTGGCAAATTATTTTAATTTTACAGTTTCCATATGTGTTATCGCTGAACCATGGAGTTAATATCATTGAAAAAGGGTATAAAAAAACAGTCTGCCCTGACGGAAAATATTTCCATCAAAACAAACTGTTCTTCATATTCACACTAATTATATTTTCTGAGCATAGTTACTTTTGCGAAAATCTCAGATAACTCCGGAAAGAAAACAAAGAAAAAAAGATTTTTTAACTCCATTTGCACTCCACCGGAACATCCAGACAGCCCGCAAAACCTTTATTTATGGGCTTTTTCGCAATTTAGTCCGCTACTCAAATTCAATAGTTCCAGGTGGTTTAGAAGTTAAATCGTACATTACTCTATTAACTCCCTTAACCTCATTAATAATCCTGTTCATTACCTTATTCAATACTTCATAAGGAATCTCTGATGCTTCTGCTGTCATGAAGTCGATTGTTTTTACTGCTCTTAATGCTACTGCATAGTCATATGTTCTGAAGTCTCCCATTACTCCAACGCTTCGCATATTTGTCAGTGCTGCGAAGTACTGGTTGATTTCTTTATCTAATCCTGCTTTGGCAATTTCTTCTCTGTAGATTGCGTCTGCGTCCTGGACGATTTTTACTTTTTCTTCTGTGACTTCTCCGATAATTCTAATTCCTAGTCCTGGTCCTGGGAATGGTTGGCGGAATACAAGTTTTTCTGGGATTCCTAACTGTAATCCTGCCTGTCTTACTTCGTCTTTGAACAGGTCTCGTAATGGTTCGATGATTTCTTTGAAATCTACGAAGTCTGGCAGTCCTCCTACGTTGTGGTGGGATTTGATGACTGCTGATTCTCCACCTAATCCACTTTCTACTACGTCTGGGTAGATTGTCCCCTGTGCTAAGAAGTCTACTGCACCAATCTTCTTCGCTTCTTCTTCGAAGATTCGGATGAATTCTTCTCCGATGATCTTACGTTTTGCTTCTGGTTCTGTGACTCCTTTTAATTTGTCATAGTATCTCTGCTGTGCATTGACACGGATGAAGTTTAAGTTGAACTGTCCATTTTCTCCAAATACACCTTCGACTTCGTCACCTTCGTCTTTTCTTAATAATCCGTGGTCAACAAATACACATGTTAATTGTTTTCCGATGGCTCTTGATAATAACCCGGCTGCTACGGATGAGTCTACTCCTCCTGATAAGGCAAGTAATACTTTTCCATCTCCAACTTTCTCACGGATCTCTTTGATCGTGCTTTCTACGAAAGCATCCATCTTCCAGTCACCCGCACATCCGCAGACTCCTAATACGAAGTTAGAAAGCATTGTCTTTCCTTCGACTGTGTGAAGTACTTCTGGATGGAACTGGATTGCATATAAGGATTTGTCTGCATTCTCAGCTGTTGCAACTGGGCAGTCTGCTGTGTGGGCAGAAATCTCAAATCCTGGAGCAACCTGTGAAATATAATCTGTATGGCTCATCCAACAGATTGTTTTTTCTGATACATTTTCAAATAATTTGGAATCTTTCTTGTCGATCAGGACTTCTGTTTTACCATATTCGCTTACTTCAGCTTTCTCTACTTTTCCTCCAAGGACGTGCTGCATCAGCTGTGCTCCGTAGCATAATCCTAACACTGGAATTCCAAGTTCAAATAATTCCTTGCTGTACGTTGGAGAATCTGGTTCGTAACAGCTGTTTGGTCCACCTGTTAAGATGATTCCCTTTGGATTCATTTCTTTGATTTTGTCGATACCGATCTTGTAAGAATAAATCTCGCAGTATACATTGCACTCACGTACGCGGCGTGCAACTAACTGATTATACTGACCACCAAAATCGATGACGATCACTAATTCATTTTTCACTCGTTTTCCTCCTGAGTTGCCTAAATGATGTGCTTCGTTTTATTCACCTTTTAACAGATCAACTTTGTCTAATCTCTCCCATGGAAGATCAAGGTCATTTCTTCCGAAATGTCCATAAGCTGCTGTCTGTTTGTAGATTGGCCTTCTTAAATCTAACATCTTGATGATTCCAGCTGGACGAAGATCGAAATATTTACGGATCAGGTCTACTAATTCCTGATTAGATTTCTTTCCTGTTCCAAATGTATCAACCATAATGGATGTTGGCTCTGCTACACCGATCGCATAAGATAACTGAATCTCACATTTATCAGCTAAGCCTGCTGCTACGATGTTCTTCGCTACATAACGTGCTGCGTAAGCTGCAGAACGGTCTACCTTTGTGCAGTCCTTTCCAGAGAAAGCCCCGCCACCATGGCGTGCATATCCACCATATGTATCTACGATGATCTTTCTTCCTGTTAATCCTGCATCTCCGTGTGGTCCACCGATTACAAATCTTCCTGTTGGGTTAATGAAAAATTTTGTTTCATCATCCACCATGTCTGCTGGAAGAATCTTATCGAAGACTTCACGTTTGATATCTTCATGAATCTGTTCCTGTGTGATATCAGGATCATGCTGTGTAGATAATACAACTGCATCAAGACGGCTTGGTTTACCATCATCATACTCTACAGTTACCTGTGTTTTACCATCTGGTCTTAAATAAGACAGTGTTCCATCTTTTCTTACTTTTGTTAACTGTCTTGCAAGTTTATGTGCAAGAGAGATTGGGTATGGCATATATTCTTCTGTTTCATTTGTAGCAAATCCAAACATCATTCCCTGATCTCCGGCTCCAATTGCGTCGATCTCTTCATCTGTCATGTTGTTTTCTTTTGCTTCTAATGCCTTGTCTACACCCATAGCAATATCACTTGACTGTTCATCGATTGTTGTGATAACACCACATGTATCAGCGTCGAATCCGTATTTTCCTCTTGTATATCCGATCTCACGGACTGTATCACGGACGATTTTCTGGATATCTACATATGCTTTTGTAGAAATCTCTCCCATGACCATAACAATTCCCGTTGTTGTACAAGTTTCACATGCAACACGGCTCATTGGATCCTGCTCTAACAGCGCATCTAAGATCGCATCGGAAATCTGGTCACAGACTTTGTCTGGATGTCCTTCTGTCACGGACTCTGATGTGAATAATACTTTATCCATTCTTTTATCCTTTCTTATAATAAATCGCTTATATCTATAAAATGCTATGAAAAGACCCGAAGGACTCCGGGCCTTTTTTACCTTTTTAATACAACCGGTGCGTTCTTACTCCGGATGACTTCGATCTGTGTTACCTTACCATTCTTTGTCTTAGCTACGCGAAGCGCACCACCTTCAAAGAAATAACACTGACCTACCTGAAAAGTTCCACTCTCAGTTCCAATTTGTTTCTCAAGAAGCTCTCCCAATGTCTGATCCTGCGATTCTTTAGGTATCTCCACATGAACCAGCTCATTGATACTTGAAATCTTCTGACTTGGCGGAAATACAGTCTTATCTATATCATCATATTTTCCAAAAAGGAATTTCTTGATCGCAAATAAGATTGCAATTGCTAAAACTACAAGAAGATTCTGCTGTGGACTCGTATGTTCCACGATCATCTGCCTTGCGATCGCAAACATCATAACTTCTACTAATGTATCTGGTGTATGTTTACAAAGCATCTTTACAAACTCAATACAAATGACGAGGTTAAATGCAACACCGACAAATTTGTAAATATCTCTGGATGTTGGGTAATTCATCATCAGTTGTACCACATCTTTTACCAGATAAATCGTTCCACCAATGACCGCGATCATAATAATAGCTGATATAAATAATTCTACCCACTTGGATACTTTGAACACTTCGTTTTTCAGGTATTGTCTCATTCAGGCAATTCTCCTTTTATCCTATCTTTAACTTAAATTTTGCTACTTCTTTTTCACTATTGACCAGCTGGATTTCTCCTCCAAGCTGTGTTAGCTTCTGTTCAAACTGTTCGTATCCACGATAAATATATCCAATATCGCTGACTGTTGTAAATCCTTTTGCAGATAATCCTGCAATAACAAGAGCAGCTCCTGCTCTTAAGTCTGGAGCGTGTACGTCAGCTCCTGTAAATCCTTCAACTCCGCTGATAATAGCAGTTCTTCCATCAACCTGAATGGTTGCTCCCATCTTTGTCAACTCATCCACATAACGGAAACGGTTCTCAAAAATACTTTCTGAAATCACACTTGTTCCATTAGATAAGGCAAGTGTTACCGCCATTTGTGGCTGCATATCTGTTGGAAATCCAGGATATGGTAATGTCTTAATATTTGTAGATTCCAGACGTTTTGTTGCTGATACACGGACAGCATCGTCGAATTCTACTACTTCAGCTCCAATCTCAATTAATTTTGCAGAAATTGCTTCTAAATGCTTTGGAATGACATTCTTGATCATAATATCACCCTTAGTTGCAACTGCTGCTGTCATAAATGTTCCTGCTTCGATCTGGTCTGGAATGATGGAATACTGGCAATCTCCGAATCTTTCCACACCTTTGATACGGATCACATCTGTTCCTGCTCCACGGATCTTCGCTCCCATACTGTTTAAGAAGTTCGCTACATCAACGACATGCGGTTCTTTTGCCGCATTCTCGATAATCGTATTTCCTTTTGCAAGAGAAGCAGCCATCATAACATTGATTGTCGCTCCTACAGAGACAACGTCCATATAAATATGGGCTCCTCTTAATTCTTTTGCGGTTGCACTGATCATACCATTCTCAATCTCAATCTCTGCTCCAAGCATCTTAAATCCTTTAATATGCTGGTCGATCGGACGGCTTCCGATCTCACATCCACCTGGAAGTGCAACTCTTGCTCTCTTGTATTTACCAAGTAAAGCACCAATTAAATAGTAAGAAGCTCTGATCTTACGGATAAATTCATTGTCTACATCACACTCTGGATGAATTCCTTTTCCGCTGATCGTTACTTCGTGTTTTCCTGTTCTATCTATATCTGCTCCAATTTCCTGCATTGCCTGAAGTAATACGTTAATATCTCTTACATCTGGCATATTATCTATCATACATTTTCCATCTGTCATTACTGCCGCAGCTAAAACAGGCAGTGCTGCATTCTTCGCACCGCCAATTACTACTTCTCCTACTAACGGGTTACCACCTTTAATGATATACTGTTCCATGATACACCTCAATTATCTCTATCTATATTATTAAACCTAATTTCTATCTTTCGGTAATTATTTAAAATCATACAGATTATATTATATCATACTATTAGAGGTTTTCCAACACTTTTTCTAAAGAGTCTCCGATGGATAATTTATCCAGTTCCACTGTGATGTCTGCATACTTCTCATAATAAGGGATTCTTTCGCAGTATAAATCATGCAAGGTCTGCCCTTCTTCCAACACAACACCTCTTGCTTTGAGATTTCCAAGACGACGTTTTACTGTCTGATAATCCAATTTTAAATAGATCACAGTTCCGATTTCTTTAAAATGTTTCATGGCCTTATCGCTGTAAACAGCACTTCCTCCTGGTGCAATTACTGATTTATCGACATCAATTGAAGCATTTACGTCTTCTTCTAACTGTTTAAATCCGTCATTTCCAATTCTTGCAATGATTTCTTTTAATAAACCTCCGCCTTTTTGCTGAATCACGAGGTCTGTATCCACAAAATCATAACCAAGGGCTTTGGCTAAAAGTACTCCGATCGTACTCTTTCCAGAACCCGGCATTCCAATCAATATGTAGTTATTATTTTTTTCTGCCATTTGGTTTTTTCCTTTTCTTTTTCTTTCTTACTGAGTAGCCAAAGGTTCCTAATTTCTTTCCTGTTTCATAATATCCACCATGAGAATAGATCAATGGATTCGTTTTTTCTAATGCAAAACGTCCATTATCTTCCATATAGTCATCATCTACCATGATATTTACAACTTTCGCCATAAACATATGATGTGAACCGAGCGGTACGATCTTCTCTACTTTGCATTCAATATTTACTGGGCTTTCTGCAATAACTGGTGCATCAACAACTTGTGCTTCTTCTTTTGTCAGTCTTGCTTCTTTAAATTTATCAATATCTCTTCCTGAACGTACTCCACAAAAGTCTGTTGCTCTTGTCAGCTGTTTTGTTGTCAGGTTAATGACAAATTCGCCGCTATTTTTGATCATTTCATAAGAATGTCTCTCTGGACGAACAGAAATGTATGTCATCGGCGGATTCGTGCAGATCGTTCCTGTCCATGCGATCGTAATGATATTATCCTGCCCTTTATCTCTGCAAGTTACCATAACTGCTGGAAGCGGATAGATCATATTTCCAGGTTTCCATGAAGTTTTTGCCATACTTTTTCTCCTAAAGTGCCTTTTTAATATCCTGTCTTAACTGCTCCATATCAATATCTTCTGTGGAATGTTCTTTCCATCCGATCGTTACATCATCATCTTCGTATCTTGGAATTAAGTGCATATGGAAATGATATACTGTCTGGCCTGCGATCAGTCCATTGTTCTGTAATACATTTAATCCATCGCAGTGAAGTACTTCTTTTAATGCTCTTGCAACAACTGTTGCTAACTGAAATAATTTTCCTGCTGTGATTGCATCGATCTCATAAATATCTTTGAAATGTTCTTTTGGAATGATCAATACATGCCCTTTAGATGCTGGCGCAATATCCATGATCACTTTAAATTCTGAGTTTTCATAAATTGTGTTAGATGGAATCTCTCCACTTGCGATCTTACAAAAAATACAATCTTCTTTCTTCATATTATATATCTTCCTTTCTGTGTGTTCTTATCCTGAGAGTTTACATTTTACTCTGTTTAGATGTATTTTATCCCATTTACTATGCTTTTTCAAGAAAAGACCTATAGTCATATTATTCCATTTTTACAAAAAATGTGTGATTTGTTCACAATTTAGACACATTTTTATGTGATAATGAAAACCGTAAAGTAGTTAATACTTTCAAATCCTACCCCTCTTGAGGATGAAAATCCTCTCCTTATTGTTTTAAAAGAAAGAACCGACCTAGCTAGTCGGTTCTTTCTTTTTGTTTTATTTTTTATATCTCAGTACGTCCCTCTAATGCTCGAAGTAACGTTACTTCATCAATATATTCCAGATCGCCTCCAACCGGAACTCCACTTGCGATCTTACTAACTTTGATTCCTGTCGGTTTAACAAGCTTACTGATATACATTGCTGTTGTCTCACCTTCCAGACTGGAGTTTGTCGCAATGATCAATTCCTTGACATCTCCCTGTAATCTTGCCATCAGTTCTTTCAGGCGGATATCGTCCGGACCGATTCCAAGCATTGGCGAAATTGCTCCGTGAAGCACATGGTAAACACCTTCGTATTTTCCTGTCTTCTCATATGCCATCAGGTCTCTCGTATTCTCAACGACCATGATCGTGCTGTGATCGCGCTTGTCACTGGCACAGATCGGACAGATCTCATTGTCCGTCAATGTACAACACTCTTTACAATAATGTACATTCGTCTTTGCGGAAATGATCGTGTCCGATAATTTCTTTACCTGATCTTGTGGCATATTGATAATATGAAACGCCAGTCTACCTGCGGATTTTGGTCCGATTCCTGGGAGTTTCCCGAGTTCTTCGATTAGCTGTGTGATCTGATTACTGTAATAATCCATAGTCTCTCACTCTATCTAGAATGGAAATCCTCCACCCATTCCTCCTAATCCACCAGTGACTTTCCCCATCTTCTCCTGGGAATCTTCTTCCATCTTACGAAGTGCTTCATTTGTAGCAGCTACGATCAGATCTTCTAACATTTCAATGTCATCTGGATCTACAACTTCTTCTTCTAAATGTACAGAAACTACTTCTTTTTTACCGGATACAACAACTTTTACAACTCCACCACCTGCTGTTGCTTCATATGTGGATTCTTCTAACGCTTTTGTTGTTTCCTCCATCTGTTTCTGCATCTTCTGTGCCTGTTTCATCAGCTGATTCATATTTCCACCCATACCTGGAAATCCACCGCTTCTTTTTGCCATTATTCTTTCCTCCTAAAAATTTGTTTTTATGAATTTAGTTTTAGTCTTCTATTTTTACATCCATATGGATGCAGTCTAAGTTGATCATATCGCTGTCGTCATTCTCTTTGTTCATCACACTGACTTCCAATTCTACGTCTCTACCAGATTGTCTGGATAATTCCTGTTTCAATCGTTCGATACGCTCTGGTTCTTCTAAGAAATAACCGCTTTCCACGTTCATTTCTTTTGGAAATAGCACTCTTAATGCAGTCCCTTCATCGTTAACTGATAATGTTGCTCTCTGTAAGCAATATTTCATCTGTGGTGACAGATTGCGTTTAACATCTCTCCAGTGATCAACAAGCTCCATAAGTTCTTCCACTTTTGCTGGTGGAAACTTCTCATTTAACTGTTCGACTGGGTCTTGTTCAGGTTTTACTTCTGCTGATTGCATTGCTGCTTGATTTTGTCCTGTTAGTGCTGCTTGCTGAACTGGAATTCCTGACTGCAACAGTTTCTCTAACTGTTGTTCCAACTGTCTCACCCTGTCCGCCAGACTATTCGTATCTGCTTCCATCTGAGGTCTGCACATCTTCATCATCTCAACTTCCACAAGAACTCTCTTAGATGTCGCATAACGGATCCGTTCTAACAATTCAGATAAGATTCTGATATATCGGATCAAAGTATTTTCCTCTACCTGCTGTGCTTTCTCTTGCAGTAATTTTAGCTGGTCTGTTGATACTTCCAAGGCTTCTTCTGCCGCATTTCCCTGTCCAACTAATAGAAGATTTCTTAAATACCACAGAAAATCTGTGATAAACTGTGACCATTCTCTTCCCTGTCTTGCTACATCTTCCAGAAGATCCATCACTCTGTTAATATCCTGTGAAAGTATCATATCTAACAAATCACTGTAGACCTGTATGTCCACAGTACCAAGTACTTCCAGAACATTATCATATGTCAGTTTCTCACCCAGATAAAATGCAATACACTGATCTAGAAGACTCAATGCATCACGCATGGAACCATCTGCCATTCTTGCCACATATTCCAATGCTTTATCTTCAGTGTCTACTTGTTCCTGCTCCATAAGATCTTTCAACTGTTTCTTGATCGTTGCTGCTGTGATACGATGAAAATCATATCTCTGACATCTGGATAAGATCGTGATCGGTATTTTGTGAACTTCGGTTGTCGCAAGAATAAAAATGACATATTCTGGCGGTTCTTCTAATGTCTTTAGCAGTGCATTAAAAGCCCCTATAGACAACATATGCACCTCGTCGATGATATAAACTTTGTACTTTCCTGTTGCCGGTGAATACTGTACCTGTTCCTTGATTTCTCGGATATTATCGACACCATTGTTTGATGCCGCATCAATCTCGATCACATTCATGGAACTTCCCTCTGCAATTGCTTTGCACACTTCACATTCTCCGCATGGTTCCCCATCGACTGGATGTTCACAGTTTACTGCTTTCGCAAGAATCTTGGCTACCGTTGTCTTACCAGTACCTCTCGTCCCACAAAACAGATACGCATGACCAATGCGCCCGGTCCTCATCTGATTCTCAAGCGTCTTTACAATATGATCCTGGCCTTTGACTTCACTGAAGCGTGTCGGCCGGAACTTTCTATATAAAGCCATGTAAGACATATCGTATGCCCCTTTCTATTTTGAAATATGACATATAGTCATACTTCATTATATTTTACCATGAGTATCTATTGTTTTTCAATGATTGTTTTTTAGCAGAAACCATCGAACTTTTTCCTACGTTTTTTCTTGCTCTGTTTCTTGTTTTTTCCGATAATAAAAGAGGAAATTTTAATTACAAAAGGAGCCAAAAATGAACAATTCACAGGAACTTTCTACGTTTTCACATGAGATAAACAATTCACTGACTCTTATCTATGGACAGATTCAGTATATTGAAAAAACAAATGATATACTTACCCAAAATGAGCACTGGAATCGTATGAAAGATGATTTTTCTTCTTTATTTGACTTCATTCATCAGTTCCTTGCCCCTGAAGATACGACTTCTGCCACAATCGAACCTTTGGATCTGATCAATCTGATCAGTGAACTCCGTTCTTCCTGGTCTTACTATCTTCATAAAGAACGAATCCGTTTTTTTATCCAGGCTGATCCTGGAACTGCATTTTATGTGTATGGCGCAAAAAGTAAGCTATTCCAGCTGTTTCATAATTTAATCTCCAATGCTGTTAAGGCAATTCAGCAAAAAGAGGAGATCAACCGATCTCCTCATATTACTGTACACCTGAGTAAAGAGCAGGGACATATCGTATTAAATTTGTCTGATACTGGAATCGGAATGACTCCCGAACAACAGTCTCGTGCATTTTACCGAGGTGTTTCCTTCCAGCCTGGTGGAAATGGAATTGGACTTTCTATTGTTCGTAAGATCGCGCATGAACTTCATATCAAGATTCATATTGATTCTGCTCCTAATCAGGGAACAACTTTTACTCTTATCTTCCCTGCCTATGAGCAGAAATTAAACTACTTGACACATACAGAAGCATTGACAAAATAAATCCGGCAATACATCCTCCAATATGGGCCGCATTATCGGTTGTTCCACTTTCAAATCCATGGTACAGACTTCCTGCGATCATAAGAAATATTCCAAATCCATCAAATCTTTTTCTCTGATCTTTGCAGAACAAAAGTATTGCAGCTAATGCACCGATCAATCCAAAAATTGCTCCAGATGCTCCTGCTGACAAAACATCCTGTCCCATTACACTATAATATATTGTGGAAACAATACTTCCGATAATGCCAGACCCCGTATATAAAACTGCATACCGAATACTTCCTGTCACTTTCTCCAAAGATGTTCCAAGAATCAAAAACACAACCATGTTATTAAAAAAATGTTCCCATCCAAAATGCAGATAATTTGATGTCAATAACCTATAATATTCATGTAGATTTCTTACACAATATGCATTACAGGCATATAAGTTGTAAATCTTATTTCCATAAATCTCAGTTAAAACAAATCCTGCAAGATTCAGCAGAAATATTACGAGTGTTGCTTTATAATTCCATACAAATCTTTTTATCTCATTGATATTCTCAAAATCATTTGTCACATCTTCCCTTTGTTCTGCTTGATTTTGCGAAAGAATCATTGTTAATGGTCTAAACAGATCTTTAAACTGGTCATCCGGATCAATAAACATAGGATCATCTTCTTCTGATAGCACCAACAATAATATGGCACAGTCTGCACCAAAATTTTGCTTTGCACAATCTTCCATCTGATATAGATCTTCTTCTAATATCGCACTTCCATCTGGATTTTTATCAAACATCACATAAACACATTTGTTTCTTTTCTTTGTGCTTTTTACATAGCAAGGGCCTTTTTCTGTATCCTGGCTCAGATATCCATGAATTCTTAACAACTCTATGATTTTCTGATACATAATCTCCTCCATATCCGTTTTATGTATCATTTATTATATCATACTGTCATTCTTCTTTAAAAAGGAACTCTTCTAAACCTATTTTAATCCTATCACCTTCATGTAACACACATTTACTGATCTTTCTCCCATTTATTTTAACTCCATTTGTGGAATTAAGATCCTCACAACAGATATTTTTTCCTTCTTTATAAAATCTAAGATGCCTTCTGCTGATTCCTGTACCTTCAATCTGATAGTCTGTACCTTCCATACAACTTCCTATAATAAATCCATTATCATTGATCACTATTTCTGTTAATTCATCATTCTTTGGAATAAGCCTTCCTATCGGCTGCTCCAGCAGTAAAACAGTTTTCTCATCATCTGCTAATAATGTTGTTTGATCATCCAATAATGTCGTATGCTCTTGTGCTTCATCATAAGAATCCACATTTCGAATGTTATTTTGATCATTTTTCCACAATTTATAAAAACCATACACACCAAGGCACATCACACTAATTGAACAAAGAAGTCCTGCCAAAAACAAATAATAAAATCCATATTTAAAAATCTGAATTATGCAGTAGATCATTGTACTAAAACCACCTGCACATATCACTCCATAAAAAGTTTTCCATAATCTTTTTCTTACGATTTTTTCTTTGCTCTCATAATTATAATTCTTTTCATGATCTTCATTAATTTCCAATTCTCTATTCTGTTCTTTTTCTGTTATTTCTAACATATTTTCTTTCTTCGACTGTTTTTCTCCCACTTTTTCTTTCGGCCGAATTTCCAAATAAGATTTCATCTGTTCTATATTTGGTTTCTCTTTCACAAGAAAACTATGAAACTCATAATAAAATCTCACTTTCCTCTTATCTTGTGTGGAAATGATTTCTATGCATTCCTCCAGAAAATTTCGAAGCTGTTCTAAAATATTTTTTTCATATTCTGGAAGATAGCAAAGAACTGGATGATCTTCTTTATCAAGAAACAACAGTTCCAATTCCAATTTCAAATGATCCAGATTCAAAAGATATGATTCTGTTTCTTCAAATGATTCTATCAGATAAGCAAAGAATAACTTTGGATCAAGCATATTGATTCTTTCTCTTAAAGTTGTGTAAATTCCCGTCTCGTAATAATAATATTCCTTACCATCCTGCATCCTAAATTCACATGGTAGAAGACATCTAAGTGTATGGCAGCGCAGAATATTTTTCTCATATGTAAGTTTTTGTCCTTTATCCACAACATAATAACTTGAAAAACCTTCCCTAATCCATTGCTCCTTCAATTGTATTCCACCCCCTGATCTGCTCCATCTCAAAATCTCCCAATGCGGCCAAACTTCCTTCATATTCAAATAATTGAATTCCAAACCCACTTAGAAATTGAAATGATATCACATTTGACTGCATCTTTACTTTCACTGATGTTTTTAATGATGTTGTAGAAACATTCACTGAGCCAGCTTTAGCCATAAACAAATGTTGCCTAATCTTTTCCTTGATTTCTTTTTGTGCCATTGTATCGCCATTTTTATTAGAAGAAATGATATTACCTATGATCAGGTTCTGATTTAACTTGGCATAAGATATTTTCCCTGTATCATAATCAGCCCCTGTAATTCTTATATCCGCTGCCTTCTGCAATGCTTCTTCCATAATTCCCTGTGTAATTCCACAGTTCATAAAATAAAACAGATAACTAAAAAACAACCATAACACCATAAGAACAATGGGAATCAATGCACTTACTTCCACTGTCATGTATCCCCCCGTTTTCCGCATCTTTGACATGGCTTCATCCCCTTTAAAGTACTTAAATCCACTTGTTTCACGGTTCGTTTTAAACCACTGCATGACAAGTCTGTATGATATGATTCACCTTCTTTTGCAATATATACACACGAGACATTACTGCTTTGATGACGAGTACATTTGCTGCATGCCTTATAATGTGTCTGCCCATTCTGATACTTTAAAACATCTTCATCTACTGAAATATCAAGTGCCAGATGCGTACAGGACAGATCTTTGTGATAAACAGCTTCGTGTGGCGTAATATAAACAAACCCTTCTTTTAATTCATCTCCCTTCGGTACATAACCCGTCATAGCTTTCTGCCTGATTTTTTGTTCAAATGTTACTGAATATGTTGATAAAAATGGCAGTTTTTTTCGAATATGATATTTGACTGCCACAATATATTCACCCTTTGATGTCAATGTCAACTTACAAGCTGCTGCCGCTGCAGCACTTCCACCAATCAATGCTGAACGATCTAAAAATCTACGATTCACCGATGTCAGAAATGTCTCTTTTGCACTTAAAACAGTTAAATTTCCCCCAGTATTTCTTTTCTGCCGAATCTGGTATTCATTAACCGCAGCTCTTTTTGCAGCTTCACAGACTCCATGTGCAATCTGCTGATGGATCATAAAAATCTCACCTGCACTTGCCAGCATAATAAGTACGATCAAAAAAATTGGTACGATCAAAGTCGCCTCCAATGTCATTGCTCCTTCTTCTGACCTAAATAATTTCAACATGAAAAACTTTGAGGCAGAGAAAGATGCTCTCTTGGATTTTTTTGTATCTGTTATATTATTAATTTTTTTATCATTTTGAACCAACTTATTTTTTGAGAAATGTTTTTGACAAGAGAACATCTTTCTCTGCCCCCTTTCTTTTTATTTTAATAGGTTGTAAAACGTGATAACTTTAAATCTGTATAAGGTGCAAATGGCAAAGTCATGCCTCCAAAGCCCAATTTTTTAAGCTTTAGATTCTGTGTTATTTTATAAGATGAAATACACTGATCCATCTTAAAATCTGGAACTTTTCTTTTTATATTTTGTTCCATCATATCCATCATACGAAAATATTTTTGTCGTTTATCTTTCTGCATGATCAACAGCAATAAAAGATAATCTTCATATTTCATTCCCTGCTTTGCTGGTTTCTGTTTGCAATTTAATGTTGCCAGTCCTGAAAATGACAATTGCCAGTCTGAAACAGTTTTTACGATCGGCACCTTTTTACCTTCTGCAAGATTCCTCACATCAATTACAGATTCTCCATAAGCTAATGCAATAAGCAGAAGATTCTTGGCAACTGCAACAACTGGGGGAAATCCAGTAATGCCAAGAACAGAAGCTGCAAGCAGTGTAGCTTCTTTCTCCTTTACAGGATCTTGATACACACAAGCTGCATTCGTTAAAAATCTAAGTGCGATCATCTTCCAGAACACTGCCCCAAGATTTTCTTTTTCTGAATCTTTTCCAGCGATCAGATATTCTATCTCATATTTTGTCCCTTCTTTTTTTGATGTATCTGTTAGACAATGAAAATATTTTTGTGCATAAAATATAACCGGTAATTCGCTTGTAAATGAATCCGCTGACGATGTTTCTTTTAACTTGTCCATCTCTTTTTCCATCGTTTTTCGGTTCATAAAATCCCATATTTTCTGCTTTGTTGTATCCTTTTTGCCATAAACAATATCAATTGGAAGATCTGATACTTTTTTCTTTCCCATAACTAATGAGACGGATCCTTCTTTTAATAATTTCATAAAACCTTTTCTTGGATCTTTTTTTGCAGATGGCTTTATTTGTTCATTGTCTTTTTTATCTGATTTCTTGGTATTTTCTCTGTCCTCCTGCTGCTTTTGTGCTTCTTTTTCATCCTTACTGATCTGTCCTTTGATATCTGTGATTTGCTTTTGAAGATCCGTGCTTGTCCTTATATTATTTGTCCACGTCTTCAAAAGATCACTTCCTATCTCATACTTCATCTGCTGCCTGATCTGGTACTTTAAAACTTCTCCCTTTTGTGCTGTCAGATTCACTTCATCGGATAATTTTGTATTTCCTGTCTGAAACAAAAATGAATCTTCGGAATTATCAAGACTTTCTTTCATCCGATCAGCAAAATCAGTTTCTAATTTCTTTTTGTATCTTGGATCCATAGCATAAATATGATACATATCTGCAAGTTCCTTCTGGTAATTTCCCTTTGTATGAGAAAATCCAGACATATAAACAGCCATTGCTTTTCCCTTCGCTGTATATATATAAATACCCTCTGCACACACACTGATCAAAAGCAGAAATATAAGAAACAACATTGCCAAAAATGCACTCATACTGCCACGTTCATCCCTGATCATTTTATTTTTCCTGTTTTGGAGGTGATCGTCTTGAAAATATTATTTACTACCTTTGTGATCTGTGTCTGAAAGATGATAACCAAACCGATCAAAACTACAATGATCAAAATCACTTCCACAACACCCATTCCTGATTCATCTTTTGCAAAATGCCTAAAAAAATTTCTCATATGTACCGCCTCCCTCATATTTTATGAAAATTGTGACAACGCTGGAAACATCAGTAATATTAATATGACCACCAACATGATCATCATCGGAGCAAGAAGTTTTGTACTCGCTTCTTCGCCTTTTCTTTTTGCCTGTTCCTTTCTTTGAAAAAATGCTTCTTCTTCCTCTTCTTTTAATCTGAAAAACAGATCTGTGGATCCTCTTGTAATACTTTGTACAAGAAGAACAGAAAGCTTCTGATAAGAAGGGACCCCAATCTTTTGTCCCATATCGGCAAACGCTTTCGTCTGAGGAACTCCAAATGAAATCTCCCTGCATGTTTTTTTCATCTGTTCATATACAAAAATCTTTCCTTTATTCCCTCTCATTTGTTCTTTCTCATACTCCGCAGTCACAGCTTCAAGTGCAGATGTCACACTCATTCCTGTTCCAAGAAACAACATCAATTGTGTAATGATCTGAGGATACTCCTGTACAGACTGATCTCTGGTCTGAAGCTTTTGTTCCTTATACTTTTCATTCTCGTGGTACCAAAGAAACACAATTACTGCAATTCCAAGAAATAATATTGCAGGAATCTGACTTTCATTATCCGCAGGCAAAAGCCTTCCCTGCCGGATCACATCTGGAAGATAAAACTGCTCCTTTGTAATATATTTTTCTTCCAATTTCTTAAGATCTGCAATAATCTTTTGTTTCTCTGATACTCTCTTTCCTGAATTTCCAGGAACCACACACACTGGTATCTTCAAGATTCGTACCTCTCCCTGACATTCCATTCTGGCATTAAGATTTACAATATAATCTTTTTTTACATTTTTCGAAAATACATTACCTTCTTCATCGATAACTGCCGGATCATCACTCTGCCATTGCACCGTGATGTTTTCACCCTGTATCTTCGATGGCATTTCCAGATGTTTTGATACTTCATTAATTGATTTATTTTTTGCCACAAGGTGTTCTTTTAAGTATTTTTCACCTCTGTCTAATGCATCTGTGATCTGGCTTTTTGTATAACCTTTCGGCCGGATTGTCAATGAGTAAATATCATCGTCCTTTTTTGTTTTGATACGAATCTGTTTCTCTGTAGTTTTCCCTCCCGTCTCATCTCTTGTGATCAGAATTCTCCTATCCTGACTCAAATACATTACTATTGTCAGAAGGAGTATCATAAGAAAAATTGCTGTCGCTACCACAACGATCTTTACCTGTTCATACAGACTTTCCATTACTTTTTCTTCTAATTGTTTCTTTGTCCCTGTAAAACACGCTTCAATCTCTGTTTTTCTTCTTTCTCTTATTTCTTTTGGAAGTCTTTCCGCTATATATCTGATCCATCTAAACTTCAATTTCAATCACCCTCTCTGCCCATGAATCTGCAATCCACAGACAAATCAAAGAAATCGTTACAACGATCATTCCTGCAAAGCTTTTATACAGTATGTCAAAATATCCAGGATTTGCTGTCCTTACATAGAAGAGAATAAAGTAAGGCATCATCGTCATGATCCTTTTTTCCATTTGCTTTGCCGCTGTCATTGTTTCAATTTCTTCTTTTATCTGAATTGTCTGGCTTAAATGTTCTATCGTATTCGTTGTAATCTCAATCAGGTTTCCACCACTTCTTTTGGCAATCGATACAATCTGTGCAAACTGATATAATTCTTCTAAATCTACTCGTTCTGCCATATCAAGAAACAACTTGTCCACAGGTTCATTTATTTTTAAATGATTTATCAACAAATGAAGTTCTTTTGCCAACATACTGTTCTCCTGATACATTAAAAGATCATTCTTTGCTGTCTTTAATGAATTCTCAATCGAATACCCTGCAGATAAACTGTTTCCGATCGACAACATCATTTCTCGAAATTCTTTCCGCAAAATTTCTTTCTTTTTATATTCTCGCCTTGTTCTCTGCCGCCTCATCCATAAAAACAGAAATGGACTTAAGAAGATCATACATACGATACGGTTATAAAACAGCCATGTGATCATTCCAATATAAAGGATTCCTGTGATCAGATCTTTTTTTTCATTCTTCCATAGGCTGATCTCTTGCTTTAAAATACTCCATAAGTTTCTGATATGTTTCATATTGGCCATACTCCTTTAATTTTCTTCTATTGACCAGTTCTCCCTTCATCTGCATCTGATCTTCATCATCAAGTTCAAACAATTGATGAACCGCTATCTGTCCTGTTGTCATTCCCGTAATTTCTGAAATCTCCAGTAATCTTCGACTTCCATCATAGCTTCTTCCAAGATGAATGATCACATCAATTGCTGAGGCCATCTGCCCCCTGATCGCTTCAACTGGCATATCAACTCCCATTAAAACCATCGTTTCGATTCGCTTCAACATATCTTTACTGCTGTTTGCATGCCCTGTTGAAATACTTCCATCATGTCCTGTATTCAGTGCCTTTATATGGACTCCCTATGTTCCCATCATGCAGAAATACAATATCTGTACTTAATATACACTGTATATAACGTTATTATCTTGCCATTTCACAGTTGCAAAAAGAAAAGAGAGCCTTTCACAGCCCTCTTTCATATTGACTTTATCATTCATTTGTCATACTCAACAGTTTGGCAACCAATGTCTCTAAACTTTTTCCCAAAAATGGGACAAAGTCTGGTATTGCACCAAATGCCATCCCAATTATTATCATTCGACCACATTCTCTTGCAGATTCCAAAGCAAATCCATAACTCAAAATACCTGTCAGAATAAATATAATTGATAAAAAGTAAAGCAAAATATTTCCCAATATCATCGGAATTTTTAATAACCAGTGAATCAATGTCATTACTGCAAGAATTAAATATAAAAACACTTTTATTATGCACTTAACCAACATTTTTAATCCCTCCCTTTTTTATCTTTCCGGACAGCAAGAATCTTGCCATCCGGACTTCCATTTTTTTGCTATCCAGACTTCCACTTTTTTGCTATCCGGGCTGCAAAATTCTTGCTATCCAATACAGTTCATTATCCTTTCGTGTATATCATTTCCGTCAAAATCATCTCTTCTGCATCATGACAAAGGGTATTCATCCTCCTTGTCCATTCCATGTTGTCCTGCCTTTTTAATTTCTCTGTAATTCCTTGTTTCTCCATCATCAGTTTTACTAATTGTTCTTCTCTATCCCTTGCTTCTGCATCAATCTGATTCAAATGCTCGACAAGTTTTCCTTGTAACAACAATATTTGATATTTTGCCTTTCTGTGTTCCTGTAAATAGCTTTTACGAAGCATCCCATATTTCCCATAAGTTGGTTCGATATCTGTAAGTGCCAATTCTGGCAAATAATAATCACCACATAACATATAAGTAAGTCCATTTTTCTCATCATAAATTTCGTTCTGCATAAAATATTCTCCTTTTCTTCCTATAATTGGTCGTACATCTTCAACAGTGTTCCCTTTTTCATTTGACTATATTTCACCTGTAATTCTTCATATTTTTTCTGAAGACTTTCATATTCGTTTTTCGGAACACTATCGGATAATTTCTGTTCTAAACTCTTAATCCGTGCTTCCTGTGCTTTTGCAATAGCATCACTTTTAGGATTTCGCAATATCATTCCCTGTTGTTTTTCCTTCAATTCCATCATGACCTGTTTCACATTCGGATTATTATAGAAAAAACCTCTGGAAAGTCCTGTTAGTTTTGTAAGTTCAGCAACTGAAATTTTTATATTTTTTCTATACATTGTTTCAATAGCTGTTATTGCTGTTTCCGTCATTTCCGCACTTTTTTCTTTTGCCAGTGCTACCATTTTATCGTGTTTCTGCATTTTCCTTTTCCCTCCTGTATTGTGCTAATAATTCATTCATTTCATCTCGTACAGCCTTTGTGTCCTCCGCTAATGCTTCGTTTCTTAACCGCCGATAATGTGGTATGGTTCGTGTATCCTTATGCCCCAACAGCCTTGCAATGCTATCATCATCTAATTTCATTTCTGTAAGTTTTACTCCAAAAGTATGTCTAAAACGATGTGTACGAAACTCAAAATAATTTCCATTATCATCCCTGATATCATTTTCATAAATCATGATATTTACATGATATTTCAGCATTGAATCTGTATACAATTTTCCATTATCTTGAAGAAAAATATATTCTGAATCTGGATGCTCCTTTTCTGAAACTTCTATTGCTTTTCTAATCAATTCTGCCAGCTGATCGCTAACTGGTCTTTTGTATTTCCTTGTTTTCTGCTGGATAATAGTTATAAAATAATGTCCAGATTTCTCAGATAAGCAATCCCTTCGCAAAGTCAACGTATCCTCTATTCTTGTACCGAGCATCTGATGTATTATTAAACATCTGCCTAACTGGGGCTTTAATTTTGTTAATGCACAATTAAATCTTCTGATTTCTGCATCTGAATACGCTTCTGGTAAAGCGTTGTCATATGCTCTGCAATCACTGGATAGAAAAAGGTTGCATATATTTCCTATTTCCAGTTCACGCCCTATTTCATCCAACAGATTATCCAAAACCGACAGCTCTGTCGTGTAACTGACTGATGTAAGACCGGTATCCGTTTTTATATAAACCAGATAATCTTCTATCATATCCCTGCTAATTTCTGTAAAGTGCTTTACTTCTGGAAATCGATCATACATGAAACTAGCAAACCGACGGAATCCACGCAATTCACCTTTTATACTACCCATTGCTTTTGTCTGGCAGTGGCTATACAATATTTTCTTTATTATCTCTTTAAATTCTTTCTGCCTGATCTCACGAAAATCTAATCTATATCTTCCACGAATCGGATTACTCCTTGGCACAATATCCAACTTTCTCATATCCCATACATCTTTTTCGTTTTCTGGAATACCTGCTGTTTTACACTTCACAACATACTCATAATACATTTTCAGAAAAGAAACCTGAGCGCTACTTTGTTGCTCAACATTCCGCCTATCTGGTCTATTTCTTCTAACATACAGCGCCAATCCTTTTTTATATAAAAATGCTTTATAACTTCTCTCCAGTTCTTCCCATTTTTTATCAGTGATGCTGCTACAACTTGTACACTTCTCATTCAGAAATTCTTTCAACAGATCAAATCTGTAAATATCATTTACTACTGTTGATAATGACAAACGTCTACATCTATCATCGATATACCCATAAATCTCATCCTGCATCTTTTCATTATGAATCTCTGATATGTAGTACACCCTGTTTTCCTTCCATTTCAGTCCTGCCAACTGTTTTTCTGTAGCTTGTTGATAACAGTCATACGAAATCAAATTAATATTACCTTTCATCATCTTCTGCTCCTTTCAATTTAAATGACTGATTTTTAGAGAAATATTTATCTTCAGCCGATACAATACGTTCCGGCATGAAATCAATGTACTGTTTTGTCATATTCTCACTTGAATGTCCTAGATAATCTCGTACCCCTTGTATAGAAACCCCATTTCCGTACATTGAAGTTGCAAGGTTATGTCTGTAATCGTGTGCTCTAAAGATATAATCTCCGCAGGCAATCCCACGAGCCTTACACTCCCGAATCATCTGATTTGAAAATGTCTGTCCATTAAATGCACCACCCTTTTTATTTTTGAATAAATACTCCCCATTTTTTATTCCGTACTTTTTTTCATAATCATTCACCAGTCCAACCAATAAACTGGGAACAGGAATGACTTTTTCTCTCCGCATTTTGCTTTGATATATGCGCATCCAATTCTCATTGCCTTGTGAATAAAAGGCTCCCGATTTTATTGTACAAACCTCGCTTTTCCTAATTCCTGTGCAAAACAAAATCAAATACATCAACTGTAAATGCTCTGGGAATGCCGGCAGCTCCTTAATTAGATGAGCAATTGTTTTTTCTGGAACACTTCTTTCATTGTGTTCCGAAAAACCTTTTTTTAAAAATCGTTCCGGATAAAACTTCAACACTTCAATATTTTTCATTTTCAAAAACTGTAGAAATGTATGCATATGTGTGATATATCGGTTAAAAGTGGAATACTTAATATCGGACTCATCCAAAACAGACACATAATCCGCTATATCTTGCATCTCCAGTTCAGTTACTTTCTTACTCTGTCCATCCAGATATTTTAAAAATTGTGAAATAAAACTTATTGTATTTCGGATATTTGATAAAGACAGATCAGATATCCCGACCAAATATTTTGCGTATAATTGTAAATACCAACGATTTTCTTTTTCGTAAATATTAATAAACGAAAGGCTTTTAACAGGTGAACTGGCATTGATTCTCGATTTATCAAACTGAAACCTATCCATATACCAGATACACGCTCGCCAATTTGTCTCTGAATCTGTTAGAAATAACGTTCTTCTCGCAAACTCAACAATCTTAGAAGCCTGTTTTTTTATAATTTCCGACTCCTTGTTTAAATACAGATAAAATCTGTTTTCGTCTGCCTGTTCCATTTCTTCAATATCATCTATT
Organism: Anaerostipes amylophilus; assembly: GCF_025567365.1. Taxonomy (NCBI): domain Bacteria; kingdom Bacillati; phylum Bacillota; class Clostridia; order Lachnospirales; family Lachnospiraceae; genus Anaerostipes; species Anaerostipes amylophilus. Next base: position 461,574 of record NZ_JAOQJG010000001.1, read on the forward strand.
CCGTACTTATCGCAAAACCGTATAAGTGCTTTTAATGGTTCTAAAAAATATCTTCGATGTCTTTGTACCTTATCCATATTCAGAATTTCACACAGCAATATTTTTGTCTGTCGCACCAACTGTGATGAATGTATCCTCGTTAAGTCCCATAACAAATCATTCTTATCGACCACCTGACGAAAAGATTGTGCTTTCTTCTTATTGGGGACATACAGCAAAAACAATTTGTCTTGCTTAAAAAACTCCTGTTCTACAAAGAAGGGATTTCCTTGTGAATAGACATCCGGCATATTTTCTATTTTTAAACGATCAAATAAGCTCATTAATTCCGCTTTATATTTTTCTGAAATATCCTCTTTTTCAAGAGAATCCATATACATTTTTCTCGTTTCATAGTTAATATCTGCAGTACACTGTATATCTGTATACTGGAAAAATTTGTATAACCGGTTATAGTATTTTGCTTCTCCATTCGTAACTAAAGATATTTCTTCCTTTAATTTCTCGGATATTTTTTCCTGATATAACTTAGGAACAATTTTTAATATTGCCAAGGTAATCCCTCCTTCCTTTTACAGAAAATCTGCAATTTGGTATAAATCTTCATTATTTGAGTAGTATTGATCTGTCGCTTCTATCAATCGTTCATTATTTTCACCCAAGTATTTAATGGTAGTTTCAACTTTCTTATGCCCCAGGGCAAAACGAATGTCATTCAAATCCCATCCTTCTTTTCTTCTTTCCTCCGCAAAATAGTGTCGGAGCTGATGCGGATGGGAATTGATATCCGTTTTTTTGGATAGCCTTTTCAACATGCTATACACAGAATCCGCATCTAATGGCTCTCCTTTGTTTTTTCCAGTCAATTTTGTAAATAGATACTCCGAGTTCATCAGACTTTTTCGGTTATCAGAAATGTACTTAACCAAGAACTCAAAAGTTGTATTACTTAACAAAGCCATTCTATATTCTGCATTTTTTGCTCTTGCCAAGTTGGTATTGGATTCACGATACCTTACCCGAACCGTCCTTCTTTTAAAATCAATATCTTCGGTATAATGGATTCCCAGAATTTCCCCTAATCTAAGACCGGTTTCTGCCATCATTGCTATCAGCAATCGATCTCTATCATTCGAACAGGCATTTATCAGCTCCTGTATTTCTTCGGATGTTATTTCTTCCAGATTAGGTTCTTCTTCTTTGAAGAAACCTTTAAACGAATTCACTGCATTTTGATGATTTACTCCCATACTGTCAAAATACGATACTTTTTTTACTCGTAAGACTTTAAGCATTGGCACAACATCTTCCAGTGCCAAAAACTGGTAGTATCTGAAGACTGCACCAAGATACATATTGCAGGTCTTATTACTCGTCTGTGTATTATGCTCAGTATGCTTTCCACTCTTAACCCAATACAAGAAATCGATAAAATGTTTATTCTGCTCTGAATAGGATAACAATGTAATCTCATCCAATCCTATCGTTTGCTCCTGCAGATAATTGTAATAATATGAAAGTGCGAAGGCGGCGGATTTTACAGTATTCGGAGAAGCATTAATCTGATCCAGATGCTTCAAATACTTTGATGGAAGGATTTCAATTTCTTCAATATCAGAAGTAATCAAAAAACGTGGTCTATTATCTTTCAAAACCGAAACAACCCTATATTTCAATCCACAGCCCTCCTTCCTTTCTTTTTGATTTGTTTGACTTCTTTGACTTCTTGATTTACATTATACACAAAGATGTCAAAATGTCAATTACGTTTTTGACTTCTTTGACTTTTAAAGGAATATCAATAAAGCATTTTTTGATTTCTTTATGTTTTAAATTGATTTTTAGGGATATAATTGATAAGATAAAATACAAGAAGTCAATTTATACAAAGTCAAAGAAGTCAAGAGGAGATTTGAATGAACGAATTTATATCAAATTCAGGCACACTAATAAATCCTGACAGCGTTTACGATCAGGAAAGATTCATCAATATACTTCAAATCATTTTACAGAAAAAAACACAAAAAGAATTATCTGAACAAACAGGCTTAAATAATGCAACCATTTCACGAATGCTCAACGGTGCCCGATCTGGAAGACCATATAAAAGCACTATTGATAAAATTGCAAAAGCCATTGATGATCCAGAACTTATCCAAGAATTATATGATGCAACGGGATATTCTTCTAAGAAAATACGGGAACGGAAAAAGATAATTGCAGACAATGGATTTTCTCTGGATCTCTCTACTGTTCAGGTGCATGAAAAATTTTTTTCTACCTTAATGCGTGGACTTTCCATGATGACAAGTCTGCATAAAGTTGAATGGACAATAAAATCCGGAACACCCAGATCATACGATTATTTAATTGAATTAAAAGAGGGAAATATAGATTATTGGTACATTAGATATGTAGATAGAATTATTTCTGATGAAGAAAGAAAAAAAGCCTTAACTGCCATTTATGGAGAATTTGCAAAATTGAAATTGGGCGGAAAAATCAAAGTTTCTTGCGCCACTCCTTCTTACGAAGATTATGATTATTTTGTTACAATTCCGCCATATCAATTAAATACAAATGCTTCAATTATACATTTTGATTCTGAACTCGAAAGATTTGCAGACGAAACCTTTTTAGAGACAGCTTTACCACTTAAAGAAAATATTCCTGTTAAGGATTTTTGTAATCTTACCGAACCACTGATACTATAACTTTTTGATTTTATCACAGAGAGAGTTACTTATGGCTCTCTCTTTTTTTTGCACTTCCTCCTCCCACGTTCCAACTCATTATGGCTAATCATTTTTCTAAAGTAAGTATCGCCTAGAGTAACTCAAAATTCCATTTCTGGATTATGATTCTCTGACAAACTTGATGGAGATTACGATTCCCCATACCCTCAATATCACAAAATATCAAATTTTGCTATTAGCTCATAATAAATTTTCGCAGCTATCTGTTTTTGCACTCATAGTTATCAAAAGCTTTTTATAACCATCTGCTTCTACCAGTAACAAAATGTCAATAGTTTTTGAATCACTTTTTCAAAAAAGGCAAAAAATAGAACGTATAGATTATTTCCATACGCTCTATCTCACATTTCATATTAAATTTTTGAATTCTACAAACAGGAAATTAGCTATTTCGTTGCAACAATACTTATCCAATGATTTTTTGTATTTGAATACATTTTTATCTCTGTAAAACCTGCTTCTTTCAAAGCAGCAATGAGTTGATCAGAGGTGTAAATCTTCATACCATCAATCAACTTTGTCCATTTTTCATCTGCGGCATTCGTTCCGTCAGATTCGTTACAAATCAGGAATGTCCCTCCGTTTTTCAGAACCCGATTTACCTCAAAAAAACATTTTTCCAATCCAGGCCAGAAGTAAACTGTCTCGAAAGCAGATACATAATCAAAAACCGCATCAGGAAAAGGGATAGCAGATACATCACCTTGAACCACGCAACATTTCCCTTGTTTAATGGCGGTGGCGTTCAGTTTTTGAGATTCTGCCACGCTGACCTCCGAATAATCCATTCCTGTCACATGTCCATTTCCGCATTTGCCCAACCAGGCTACAATATTTGCACCGCCTCCGCAACCAACATCCAGTACCGTAGCGTCCGGATTCACTGAGATATTTGAGAATCCCCATTGTGATAACTTGGCGTGACCGATGTTCATCATCTTCGTCATCAATTTTCCGCCGAAGCCTTGTGGCTTACGAGTATTTTCAAAGAAGTTCATTGCATTATTCCTCCTCTTTAAATTCCAGTTTGTTACTCACATGATATCATATTTTTTCTTCAATTACATCCACCTAATTTTAATACACTGCCTGTCGACTTGCTTCTGTAACCAGCATCCGGTTAATCTTCTCCTGCATTGTTTCCTTTGCATTTTCATTGAAATGATAACGGACAACATAGACTGTCTGCCCGATTTTCTTTGTAAATGTGTTACCCTCTGTTTTTGTATTCATCATTTTTTCCATAATCATTTTTCCTTTCTTTTGGAGCCCCAGCAGAGAGTCATTCCATTGGTCTCTGTCAGAACATTATTCTTTAAATCAGGCCCAAAATGGGCACTTCCAGTTTCACAGGCTACCTATATATAGCCTTTTCATTTTTGCTTGCAAAAAGCCTTGTGATCACAGCACTTTTTTAACGTAAAAAGCGTTTTAATATGATGCAGCCAACGACAAGAAGCATATCTAACAAATATCATTGTCTATCACTTCTGTTTTCTCTGCCGATATCTCTCTGGTTAATCCCTAATAATCTTCCCTGCCAGACAAGACGATAAGTACAGCGTTTGCTTCTATCGTGTTTCCAAATACTTTCTTCCATCATCCGATGGTTCTTCATCAAGTTCCAGTCCGTGACGTTTACAGATATCTAAAAACATTGTCCGGCAGGCAGAATCGGCTGCAGATTCAAAATTTTATTATTCAAAAATAAATAAAAATGGATTCCACCAAAATACCCATCACCAAAAATGTACTGGACACTTCTATTCATTATATTTGCACCAACAACTTGAAGTTATCTTCCTGCTTACGACTTTCCAACAACATAAACTCCAAATATCATTTTGATAATATAAAGATACTTCTTTCTTACCCCAGAGCAAGATCCACCTGTGTTTAACAATATTGTCTTTCATCACAATATTCTCTTATCAGGTTTTCATCTTGCTGGGGATTCCCCAAACCCATTTTTCTATTTATGCCGAGGTCTCAGTATACACTAGAGCAAGATCCACCCCGGTAATACCATATCGCTATTTTAGCAATATGATATTTTCCGGACGTAGGATTCTTGCTGAGGATTGTGCTCCCCAGTTCCTCACATTCAGCATAAATATATAATTGGTTCCTCGAATTTCTTCGGTCACAGCACAGGGAGAAAAAATAGGCTAAACAGCCCTATATCCCTGTGAAATCACCATGTGATTATAAAAACAGCAAGGACAGGAAGTGTGGATACACTTCCGCAAAATTGCCAATTTCGGAGCCATATCCAAAATTGAAAAATACATAAAAATCAAAAATCCGAAACCTTACTTGATATCCAAAATTTATAATTTTTACAGATTACCAAAAAACCAATATGAAAATTTTACAAATTTTGTACCACCTGTAAAATTCCCATATTGGTTTTCATTCATCTTTTATGGATTTGGAATATTCTATGTTTTCAAAGATTTTACTTTGAGCAAAAAACAGCTCTATAAACTTTTATCATTGCATTTTCTGGTATAATTTCATCAACTCTCCCACACAATCTGCTTCCGTCATTTTTGTACTAAAGCCATACGCAGCCATAACAGCTTTATCATTTGCAGTATGTGCTCGCCGTAACTCGGCTGGCATTGTTAAAGGATCATATAAAGCCGCAAGATTACTATTAGGATATAATGTTCTTGCTTTCAAAATTTCCTGTGCCGATTTTTCAATTTGTTCCCGATTCTTCTCCGTTACTACAGGCCACGGGAAATTGTTATACACTATTGTGTTTGAATAACTATAATCACTTTTTAATCTTCCACACACTGCTCGCATCCATGCCATATGAACATTCGACATCAATACACCAAATTCATAAAATGATGCATTTGGCATAGTGAATAATTTGTCTCCCGGAATAATTTCACCATCTAAATAATCCATTGGAATATATCTACGATTCTGAGAAGAAACTTTGGGAATCGCAATATATTGATTTTTATGTTCAAGTATTGATGCAAATAAAGTTGGATTCTCAGCCGCTTTTTTTGTGTTCGCTCTTGTACTACTAAGTCTAAATTCACGTACTTTATTCACCCGTTCTAATATCATCGGACATTTTTTTAATAATCCAGGATCAGCTCCAACAAGCCAAATACAATATCTCGGCTTTCGATCAATAAAATCTTTTCCCATCATATAATGTCTAAAAAACGGAGAAGCTTGTGGTTCTTTTTCCAAAAACTCTTCCTTTTCCTCTTCCGTCAATATTAAAAATCCACCATCTATTGCTTGCCCACCTAATGCTATTTCAGGAACATTACACAATGGTTTCATTCTTTTTTCAATGAATATATTTTCTGCATCAAGCAAATATCCATTAATATTATTCGCCGGAATTGCGTTCTCACCTGAATAAATTATTTTCTGCTTATTATTTACAGCTCTGCTAAAGCCAACAATTACACAATGAACATGCGCTTTTATTGACGCTTCACTATCCCATATAAATGTTCTGTATGCAAAATCAATATGTACACCTGATTCAAAAAGCGGTTTCCAGAGAATCGAAACACTTTCTCCTTGTGTAATTGAATTAGTTGATACCAATGCTGCTCTGATATTATAATTTCCCATATAGTCAGCTGCTTTTTTATACCAGCAACTAACATAATCAAGATTTCCTATACTCTTCCATCCTTCAAATATCTTCTCAACATCTTCCTTCTGCTCCGACGCCATCCAACGTGCTCCTACAAATGGCGGATTTCCCATTATAAACGATAATTTTTCTGCAGGAATTACATCATTCCAATCAACTCTTAATGCATTTCCTTCTGTGATATTTACATATGTCTTTAAAGGAAGAAAATCATCATTAAATCCATACACAATATTTTTCGTTTCTTCCAACATTTGAGATTCTGCAATCCATAAAGCCGTTTTTGCAACTGTAACTGCAAAATCGTTAATCTCTATTCCATAAAATTGCTGAATAGAAACTCTAATTGGATTATTTACCTCTACCAATGTCATTTGTCCGCCAACTTTTTCCTTTATCACCTCATTCTCCAAACGACGAAGCGACAGGTATGTTTCTGTAAGGAAATTTCCGGAACCACACGCAGGATCAAAAAATGTAAGTGATGCCAATTTATTTTGGAATTCTTCCAATTTTTTATCTCTGGTACGCTTCACTTGAATTGCTCTAATACTATCAAATTCCTTTTGCAAATCTTCCAAAAAAAGCGGACTAATAACTTTATGAATATTTTCAATAGATGTATAATGCATTCCTCCTGAACGTCTGGTCTCAGGATTTAATGTAGATTCAAATACCGCTCCAAATATAGTTGGAGAAATATCACTCCAATCAAAATCTTCTGACGCTTTTGTAAGAAGTAATTCTTTAATTTCCTCTGTAAAAGGTGGTATCTCAATAGTTTCATCAGCAAATAACCCACCATTTACATACGGGAACTGAGCAAGTTCTTCCTCCAAATACTCGTCTCGCTCTGATACAGGTGTATCCAATATCTTAAATAATTCTATTAAAGCTCTCCGGCAATCCTTTACTTCATATGTTTCCAAATAATCATGGAACATATTTCTCTTTCCAAAAATACCAGCATCTTCTGCATACAAGCAAAAAACAATTCGCACACATAAAGCATTCAGGCTCTTTAGTTTATGCTCTCTTTTTTCTTTCTGCTCAAATGTTTCATCCTTTTCCTTAATATCTGGTATACGATATTGTTTTAAAAACGCATCATAAAGAAGCCCAACAATACCTCCTGCTTTTATTGATACTTCCATTTCATGCGATATTGTCTTTACTTCCTTTTTCACCAAGAAGTCCAACAATGGATATTTGCTTTGTAATTCATCTAAAGCAATCTTTGTCGGTTCTGGCTGTTTCTGGTTCATATCATAAATCCAAATTTCAGCAAAATTTGACGTAACAATCCACCGAGCTCTTTCATCAAAAGTCAGCTTCCCATTATATCTGTCTGCCTGTTCAAATGGAGTAAGATCAACATCTCCTGAATTCCTGATTTTCTGATCCAATGCTTTTCCAAGACTCTTCTGTTCAATAATTACTCGTGTTTCAGGAATATATACATCAATACGTTTTGTATTTCCATCAATTACAACTTTCTTTTCAAAGTTCAAACGTTCTGTCACATTATCCATTCCCAAAACATTCGTCAATAAATCAATCCAATAAGAACGTCCATCTTCATCTTCTTTCCCTTTTCCCATCCATCGGTTTACAAATTGACGGGCAGCCTCTCTTTGTTCTGCATCTGTCATGCTTTTTCCTCCTAAATAATCGTACATTCACAAATCTTTCTCCGACTATTTTTACATATCATATCCACAGTATATCATAAAATTATTACAGAACAGCATTCATATATCATTATTTGTATTTTGTCTACACACAAGGAACTTCTACCGCCAAATCATAATAATATTGATACATGATCATGTTATCTTTTGCTTCTATATACACTCTCTGAGCTTCTTTCATCAAGTTATTCCAAATATCTTTCCATTCACTAGGAGCCGAATCTAAAAACCACATATTATTAAATGACATTTCTATCGTCCCCCATAAATCATCTTCTTTACGCTCAGTTTTTATATTCATCTGCATATTTCGGGCAATTTCCAATGCATCTTTTTGTAAAAAAGTGAATTTCACTACTTTTTGAGGATCTGGAACTTTCTTAAAACGACGCATATGAGCTTCTGCCTTTTTTATAATTGTTTCCAATTGTTCATCATGCCATTTTTTATCCTCTAGTATCTCTTCTTCTGACATTTGCGCTTTTTCTGCATTAATTTCTCTTTGCATTTCTTCCAATTCACGCTGTGCAATATCATAATATTTCTTTTCAATCACCATAATCTCCCAACTCCATAAAAAAAGAAACAGTCAACATTTTCGTTACAACTGTTTCCTTTATTTTTGAAGTCCCCGGAGCATTTGTATCACTACATTCTGTTCTTTTTCATCAAGATTATTCCAAATATTCAGAACCTCTTGTTGTGATTCTGATAAGCTTACTGGAACATCCATTCCGGCAAAGAATTGTGCCATTGTTACTCCCAGTGCATCACATATCTTTTCTACAGTAGGCATAGTGGGTAAACTTTCTTTAGCAATAATTTTTCCAATCGAAGATTGAGATATACCAGTCAATTGTGACAGCCGATATTTACTCATATCACGTTTTTTACATAAAGCTATAATATTGTCCGCAATATAATCCTCTGTACGCAAGTAAATACACCTCTTTCCGATAGTAGTTACCTTAATTGTAACTAGAAATCCGAAAAAATATTAGAGATGTATCTTACAAGTATTTACTAAGGGAAACAGTAGTATTAAAACAAAAAAAATAGAACTATATAAAGTTGTATTCCATTAATGCCAGCTTATTATCTAAATGCTCATATTCTCTTTGTATTTCTTCAATTTTATCATATAGTTTCAGCACTGTCGAACCCTTTATCATTTTATTTTCTTGGCACATCTGCCGGAATTTTTCTTTGTACTCCCCGCAGTATTCTTCCTTTTTCCTCTAATTCCTTCAGTGTTTTGATTTCCTCTTTATCTGCCATGTATTTTCCTCCCAGACATAATTTTTAATACATAAATGATAACCCTTTTTTCACTGTTGTTCAATTACAACTCATCGCCTTTTTCTCCCATCAATCGACAATCTTCTTTTTGCTATATACATATGATATACTTCTCTTTATACAACCAATTGCTGTTGTGTAGCTCACCATTTTTTCTATCTACAACACAAAAAAGTCAAGTTGTGATGGAAAGGAGGTGAGGACATGGAAATAAATTATGCACTTATAGGCAAACGTATAAGAGAAACCCGCAAACAACGAGGATTATCTGCCGAGGAGCTGGCTGAAATTGCTGATCTTTCTACTGTTTATATAAGCTATATAGAAAATGCCAAGCGTAAACCCAGTTTAGAATCTTTAATCAAAATTAGCAATGCACTTGAAATTACTATTGATGAATTACTCTATGGGAACTTGTTATACAATCCTACTGAATATCAAACTGACATTGATTTATTAATGGCAGATTGTACCAGCACTGAAAAACGTTACATATTCGAGGTTCTTTCAGCCATAAAAAACATTTTACGAATCAATGATTGGCATCTATCCTCAAAACACAATTACGATGCTGATAACCTGAATGATTATTAAATCATTCAATAACAATCAAATATCTATTTCTACATAAACCATCCGTTAATCACTTAACCGATGGTTTATGTCTTTTTCAATCCAAAAATTCTATGATAGTTATATCAACTATAAAGGATGTCGCTATTGATGAAAGAAAGTGAAGAACGAAGCAGTAATATTGATGAACAGAAAGCCAGAATCCGGCAAAGATACAAAGGTATTGATCCAGAAGAACTGGAAGTAATTCCGGCACTTCCACCAGAGGATATTTTTAAAACAGAAAAAAAACTACGAGTAGCTGTATATGCAAGGGTATCTACGGATGATCCACGCCAAACATCCTCATATGAATTGCAGAAAAATCATTATCAGGATGTAGTAAATAAAAATCCGAATTGGATGCTTGTAGAAATATATGCCGACGAAGGCATTTCCGGCACTTCGCTTCAACATAGAGATGCATTCAAAAAAATGATTGAAGATTGTGAATCCGGAAAAATTGATTTAATCATAACAAAAAGTGTATCCCGATTTGCAAGAAACGTTGTTGACTGTATCCGATATGTACGAGAGCTTTCTTCACTCCGTCCACCCGTCGGTGTATTTTTTGAAACAGAGCATTTAAATACTCTTGATCCCAAAAGCGAAATGATTCTGTCATTCATGTCAACACTTGCGCAAGAAGAAAGTCATACCAAAAGTGAAATTATGAATTCTTCCATTGAAATGCGTTTTCGTCGGGGAATATTCCTTACACCTCCTCTGCTCGGATATGACCAAGACGAAAATGGAGATCTTGTAATCAATCCACATGAAGCTAAAATTGTGCAGCTTATTTTTTATATGTATCTGAATGGAAGCAGTACTCAACAAATTGCTGATTCTTTGACAGAACTCGGTTGTAAAACAAAAAAGAATAATGATGTCTGGTCATCCAGTACCATACTACAAATCCTTCAAAATGAACGCCATTGTGGGGATGTTCTGGCGAGAAAAACATGGACTCCAAATTATCTTGACCATAAATCAAGGAAAAACAATCAAGACCGTAATCAATACAGAAAAGTCGGACATCACGAAGCTATTATCTCCCGAGATGATTTCATAGCTGTTCAAAAATTAATTACAAATGCGAAATATGGAAATAAAGAGATTTTACCAGAATTACATGTGATACAAGAAGGCTCTCTAAGTGGATTTATAAGCATTAATCCAAGATGGTCTGGATTTAAAGCCAGAGACTACTTTGAAGCATCTCAAAGCGTCCTTAAACCGGCAAATATGAATGTACCTGATACAATTACTGCTTCCGCCGGTTCCTTCGATTTAAGAGACTATGAAGTTGCCAGAGGACAATTTTTCTCCTCTGTTGGTCGGATTTCTGTTTCTTTTTCATATAAACAGATCTCTTTTAACAAAGATGCTATACGGAAATTTCCAAACATAAAATTTGTCGAACTGCTAATACACCCAAGCTCAAAACTACTTGCTATCCGACCATGTTCCTCTGAAACAAAAAATAAAGTGCAGTGGTCACGTCTCAAAGATGGTCAACTTATTCCAAAACCAATTTCCGGCGCTGCATTTTTGCCAACATTATACGAGATATTTAAATGGGACAAAAAATGCAAATATAGAATATTAGGAGTTGCCCACCAAAAAGACAATGAAAATGTCCTTATTTTCAACATGGACGATACAGAAATACGAATACCGACAAATACCAACGACGTATCCGCCCTCAACAATAACACGTCTGATACAATATCTGATTCTAAGAGTGTGTTAGCTTATCCTGCCGACTGGATGAATAGCTTCGGTAATAATTACTATACTCAGTCTCAAGCGCCAGAATTAACAGAATTTACAGCGGACAAAAACTGGCAGACTGCTTCAGAAAGTAAACCTTATAAAGAACCCGAGCTACAAACCACTCCCAAAGAAACCATTATACAAAATATAAAGAATATTATTACAGAAATTAAAGGAGACACCCAATGAGCGAGCAACCTATAAATCAATGGAATATGACTACAGAACCTTCTGATATGATGAAAATCAACACACCTATGCCAATAACAGTCGCACCCAGCCCCTCAAATCAAATGGAAGTCATTGACGATGATTCTTTCAGCTATGACGGTTATCAAGTTGTACGTGGCGAATTCTTCGCTCATATTTACGAACCTTCGTTTACGTTTAATAACTACAAGGTATCTGTAAATACCGCCTGCATAAAAAAACTACCCGATGTCGAATATGTGCAAATATTAGTCAATCCCATTGAAAAAAAACTGGCTGTCCGTCCCTGTCGAGAAGAAGAAAAAGACTCTTTTCGTTGGTGTTCCTCTGGAAAAAAGCGTTCGCCAAAACAAATCACCTGTCGAATTTTCTTTGCTAAAGTGATATCTCTCATGGACTGGAATCCTAATTATCGGTACAAGATTCTCGGCAAACTAATTCGTTCTGGCAATGAAATACTGTTCATTTTCGATTTAACTTCACCTGAAATATTTCCTCGTACACTAAAAGACAATGGAACTGTAACCACTGCTAGGACACCTTCTTATCCTGAAGAATGGAAGAATCAGTTCGGTATTCCAGTGGAAGAACATCAAAAATCAATGCAAGTCAATATATTTGAAGGCTACGCAGTATTTGACATACAAGAAAAGAAGAAGGCAACTGATAAATCCATAGAAAAAGCAAAAGAACCATCAACAACAGAAAGTGAGGAAAAATCCTATGAACAACAAACACTCTTCCCATCCACTAATATGTATTGACTTTAAAAAGAATCGTATACGAATCCACCGCAATACACTCCGTCAAATTGGTAACCCAGAATATATTCAACTTCTTGTTAATCCTGATCAAAAAATGATAGGTATAAAGGCTAGTTGTGCAGAGGATAAATTGGCACATAAAGTTAAGGATTATTTTGTCATCAATGGTAACAGTTATGAATTGTACAGCCGAGAATTACTATATTCACTTTCCCAGCTTAACCTTTCTTGGGAGAAATTTAACATTTTTCGTTTAGAAGGCAATATTTACCCAGATAAGAAAATAGCTCTATTTTCCATGGATAACATCATCACAAAACTGCCACAACCAGAATTCAAATCAGAAATAATGGGAGATGAGTATGCGCAATTATAGTATATATACATTAAAAACAAAACTAGAATTCACCAATTTGTATCAATATCTCAGTGAAAAAGATTATAAACAACTTGAACAACAGATATTATGTCATTCCTATCACACCCCAATCTGCACATGGAATGGTATTGTCATTAATGGTATAGAAGCGTATGAATTATTTCGTAAACACAGTATTCCTTTCCGAATAAAAAGACTCCATTTTTCCAGTAAAGAAGATGTAATTTCATGGATATGTACTGACCAACTTAAACGAGAGGATTTAACCAATATCAATAAAAAATACCTGATTGGGAAAAAATATGATGCTGAAAAAATTTTAGTTTCAAGACAACTTTCATCTACGAATAAATCTCATATTTCCGGTGCAAGCATCGCAGCGAAAAAAATATCCGAAGAATGTAATGTAGCAATGGCTACCGTTTACAAATATTCTGCTTACAGTAGTGCACTAGATATAATTGATGAAAAAGTTCCCGATTTTGTCAAACGAGTTCGTTCTGGTCAGCTCTGGATTTCCCAAGCTAATATTATTGAGCTTTCAGGATTATCAAAAGAGCAGCTTTTAAGCCTAAATAACTACCTTCTTGCCGAAAAGATAGAACATCTCAGTTATCATGATATGAAAAGGGAATTACTATGGAATAATTACGCCAAACCGATGTTAAGGAAAGAATCTTCCGTTTCTATTCCTTCAATACGCAACCTGCCACAATTTGATCCAGATGCGGAAATTGCAAGTCTTACATTGACGATTCCCTCGTGGAACAGTTCTATCGAAAGAGTATTAAAAGTTTCAGATTTTAAAATTGCATCTGATACAGCAAAATATAAGCTTAAATATCAGCTTATGTGCCTAATATCAACAACAAATAATATTTTAAAAAAATTGGAGGAAATATAATTATGGATGGAAATACCGAAGATTTACAAAAGTTTGTTCCCCAAGTGCATTTTGAGCAAATACCTATTAAAAATTTATGTTCAAATCAAGATTATCAACGTAATCTTTCCATCAAACACGTTCAGCGTGCTGCAGCTAATTTTGACCTTTATCAGATAAACCCTGTAAAAGTAAGTAGACGTGATGGGATAAATTATGTGTTCAACGGACAACACACTATAGAGATTGTTGCTCTCGTCTCTGGATCAAGAGAAACTCCTGTCTGGTGTATGGTTTATGATGATCTTGTTTACACCCAAGAAGCAGATATTTTTGCAAATCAGATGAAATATGTCAAATCGTTATTACCTTATGAAATATTCATGGCTAATATTGAAGCTGGTAATGATAGAGAACTTATTATTCGTGACCTTGTTGAATCATATGATCTCACTATTACTTCTTCCTCTCGCCCCGGAGGTATATGTGCTGTATCCACTTTAATTAATATCTATGAAAAATATGGTTTTCACACTCTTGATCGTGTTTTACGCCTTTGTGTTGCCACATGGGAAGGTGCGCCTATGTCCTTTAGTTCCAATATGCTTAATGCTATTGCCCGTTTGGATAATGCTTATGGAGAAACAATGAAAGATGACACCTTTAAAGAAAAAGTTGGGCGTGTCTCTGTCAGAGAAATCAGTCGTACTGCCAGAGAACGTCGTGCCGGTTCATTAGGATTCGCAGAAGCTCTTTTACTAGAATACAATAAAAAATCCAAGTATTCACTTCCTTTTGAGAAATTATACACTCATAAAACACCCAAAAAAAGAGAACCATCAACTGAAGATGAATCCGGTCAAAGTTCCACTCCAGAAGGTCAGTTAGATTTATTTTCTACGGATCAAGAGAATACTCAGGCTCTGCCAAACGAATAGCGCAGAGCCTTCAGCCTTTATTCTATCCATACTTTCAAAAGAACACCATGCTTTAAGGCTCTCTTTCATGCAATCACTATGTTATCTTATCCCAAATTCATCATCCGCTCCATCCGCCACCTTATATATGAATACCCATTCCAAATATTTGCTTTTACCGGATACTCTTTCCTGTAAACAAATACAGTGTGATATTTAACAAAATGTGTTCTACACCAATTATGTATATCTTTCATATATATGTTATTTATACCATTCACCCACTGTTCTAAAGACCATATGTCTTTATCTGACACTAACTCCATTATGAACAGTACATTATAATATTGAATGACACCTACTCTCTTCCGTTCCTCTATTAACCTTTTACACAATAACCTATACTTAATGTTCATATCGTTCCTATGTCTCTCCCTCTAATCTATATTTTCCATCCTTATATACATTATATATATAATTATTATATAGTACATATAATAGCATTTAACATCGACAATGCTTCTTCTGCACGAACTTCTCCAACAATGATCCGATCAGGTCTTGAACGCAAAGCCGCTTTTATCAGCTCATTCATATCAACTTTATTCTCACCTGCTGCATTGGCATTTCTCATCTCAAGGC
Source organism: Anaerostipes amylophilus (assembly GCF_025567365.1). NCBI lineage: Bacteria > Bacillati > Bacillota > Clostridia > Lachnospirales > Lachnospiraceae > Anaerostipes > Anaerostipes amylophilus. Next base: position 477,143 of record NZ_JAOQJG010000001.1, read on the forward strand.
GTACCAGATTTTCAATACCATTGAGTTTTAATTCTGCAGAATCTTCAATGGTTATGATTCGTTCCCCTTTGGGTATACAGTTAGACATTCCATTTAATAATGTTGTCTTCCCACTTCCTGTCCCTCCCGATATAAAAATGTTGTATCTTGCCTTCACAAGTATTTTCAAAAATTGTGCAATTTCTTCTGAAAATGCTTCTCTCTCACATAGCCATTCAAGTGTCATCGGTTCTTTGGCAAACTTTCGGATTGTCATCGTGGCACCGTCAATAGAGATCGGTGGTAAAATAATATTTACCCTTGAACCATCTTCTAATCTCGCATCAACAATCGGATTTTTCTCATTTACCATACGATTTGCTCCTGATGCCACCTGCTGGATCACCTGATACAGCTTCTCTGCATCTGAAAAATGTCCCGGATACCGATGCAGTTTTCCATACTGCTCAATAAAAATATTTTCAGATCCATTAATCATAATCTCTGTAATCGTATCATCTTCCAAAAGATCCTGTAGAATATCAAGTTTGCGAAGTGCATAAAAAACTTCCTGCTTCAGACGGATCTTATCAGATAAAAGCATCGGATAATCTTTTGAAACTTTCACAATCTCCTGCTGTATCACTTCTTTCAAATAATCATCTGAAATTTCTTGCGAAAAATTAAGTCTTTCCATCACTCTTTGCTTCAGTAATTCTTTCAAGGCCACTGCTCCCTTCTCCACTTATTCTGCCAACTTTCAAGCATTGCTTCTTCCCAGCTCGTCTGTGTCCATATTCCATGTTTTCTCATTTGCTTTTTAAATCGTTGATATTCAAATGAATTCAGATCTTCTCTTATTAATGGAAGAAATATCCTGTCAAACAATCCAAAAAATCTCAGTTCTGGAGGTGATGCAATTCCAATATCAAAGATAATCTTTATCCCTGCTTGTCTTAATTTCTCAAAGAACCATTCATAATCCTGCATTGTTAATTCCCTGTAATCCAGATAACATGCAGCTCCCGCAAATCCCATACAGCCGCCAAGATCCTTCTGATGATTCAAGAAATATTCAATAATATCTTCCTTATGTTCTTTGATATAAAATAACAAAAGCTCTCCACTCTCATCTTCTTCAAAATGTCCATATGGCTGCATTCCAAAATAAATCCACCCATTCGTAGCTGACATCTCTCTCGCAAATGTTGATACTTCTGGTCTTGGAACAGGCGAATAAACACCAAAAATCTTTTCATCATCCAGTTGTGGACTAACATTTAAACAGTGATAGATCCCTGCCGCTATTTCTTTCCCGCTCTGACAGTACATTCCACCCATAGAATCATTAACTCCGATCCTGCACACTGGTGAGCTTCCATGATAATCTGTCTCTTCTGCCAAAACCAGACATTCAAAATCTCCTTCTTCTTCCTGTCTGAAAAAAGCATCTTCATCTGATATAAAAGATGCTGTCATTGGAAAATCCTTCTGGTGATTTAAATATTCCATCAATCGTTTCCCATACTGATAGTCTTTATGATAGATACCAATTGAAATATCTCTCATACCACACCTCCTGACAGATATATGATATACGCTGCCAAAATTCCAAATGAAAAATGTATGATTCCCCCTTGCATGGAATCTTGTTCACCTGTCTCATATACCAATAATCTTTTGTTCTTTATACATCGTGTTATATATTGAAATAATCGAATAAATCGTAGATGGAAGTTCTTCCTCTTCCACAAGAAACCTACGGCATAAATACCGTTACATATAAATGATAAAATTAGAAACTGGGGCATTCCCCACCCTATAGAAATTCCGCATACCATAAGCAGTTTCACGTCTCCACCGCCAAGGCATCCAATATAAAATAATAATCCACAGCTGGCAAATACGATCAACACACCTGCTGTAATATCCATCACCTTCATTCCGCAGATTCCAGCCAGAATCAAAGTAATACAAGCTCCTATTCCATTCAGCCAGTTCGGGATCTGAAAGTCTCTGTAATCATAAATTACTGCAAGGATTATAAATAATAGAATCCATATCTTCATGATTCCTCCTTTCTTTTGTTCCATTATTTTACATGCGTTCCAAGTATTTGTCTAGTAGTTTTTCTACTTTTTTACAAAAAATACAAAATTCTGTATTTTAAACATATAATTTCACCTACAAATAATCATTAAACGCTCCCCTAACGAAATAATAACACTGCTGTCGCATACAAAATAACAATTCCAGGAAGACCAAGCAATGCACCTGTTCCAATAGAAAGGAAATTTAAATTGACAGGAGCTGCAACTCCTTTTTTTGCACAAAAAATACAAATACCATATACGATCAACGAACAAAATGCTCCTCGAACCAAAAGCACCAACAAATATGCAGGTTTTTTCACAATTCCTATCATCAGACAAACCATGCATCCAGCTGCCATAATATAAAATAATATTTCATTTTGTCCCATAAAAAAAATCCCTCCCTACATAATCTTATGTTATGTAAAGAGGGATATTCTTTTAATTTAGTTTCCAAACAAATTTCCAATCCATTTAACAACAGATCTGAAAAATGCTGCAATCTTTTCTAAAATTCCACTATTATTTAATTTATCATATAAGTCTTTTGCCTGTTCTTTTAACTGTGAAACATTCAGGTCTAGATCAGAAATCTTATCCATCAGATTCTGAATTTTCTCTTTATCTGCATCAGAAAGACTGATATTTAAATCATTCGCAGATTCTTCAATTGCCTGCTTGATCTCTGATGGAGAAGAAAGATTATCTTCTGCTACTTTCTGTTTTACATCCGCGATCAATTTCTCTGCATCATCAGAACCAATATTCTCTGCAACTTCTCCTGTTGTGATCAGCTCATCTGTCGCTGCATCCTTGCTCTTTTCAGAAATCTTCTTTCCTGTCATTTCCTCATAAGCTTTCATAACACCAACTAGTGCTGCAGTTCCAGAAATCTTAAATGGTCCAGCTACTTTTACATCAGCATTCTTGATTCCTGCTGTGATCAAGGCGTTACGATACATTCCAGATGTACAATAAGAAATATTCTGTGTTGTAACATTCACACCATTTCCATCATCTTTCTGTTCCACAGTGACAGAGGACAATGCTCTTGTTCCGATCACACTCTTTGACAGATAGCTGTCTAAATATTCATGTTCATCTTTATTTGTTACTGTAATAACCTTATAATCACTATTGTCATCCAGATTCAGAAGTTCTAATACTTTCTTCTTCTGGGAAGCTGTCAAGTCAGCTCCAAGTGCCAGATATTTCTGATCCACACTATCTGCTTTGACTGTCACTGATGATAATGCCATCGCAATACAAAGTCCTGCTGCAAGAAACTTGCCAAAAATCTTTCTCATAATCATTCCTCCTTATTATCGTTACCACCCATATCGTGCGGTAATATTTCCTTTATTAATGTACCATAATTTTCTGTCAGATTTTGCTGTATATTACTTATTTTTTTCTTACGAAATAAATACAAAAGCAACAAAAAGATAACAAATCCTACAATACTTAAAATTGCGCCTTCCTTAAATCCTGGTGAAACATAGATTAAAGTGATTTTATGCTTTCCTTCCGGCACCTTTACCGTCAAAAATGCTTTTCCAAGTGCTTTCGTTTTTACTGCTTTTCCATCAATCTTTACATTCCATCCTTTATCATATGGAATGGAGAAAAATAACATCTTCTCTTCTTGTACATCAATTGTTCCACTTAACTGATTTCCTTTTGCATTCGTAAGTTTCCATACATTTTCTTGCATTTTCTGTGCAAGTTTTTCCATTGCTTCCTCATCAAGTTCCGCTGCGGTCAATCTCACCACTCCGGACATAACATCATCTTGTTTCAGTTGCATCTTAATGCGGATCACATCACCTTTCTGAACATTTCCAAGATAAATGATCTGGGAATCCAGCCTTCCTGTCAGTATCTGTTCCCCATTTTTCTCGATCACAGTATTCTCTACCTGACTGCCGTCGAAGTGAACATATAATTGTCTTGCTTTACTTGATTTTATTGTAAAAACCATGTTATCCGGCTGTGCTGATGTATTTTCAAAAACATATTCTCCATCGCCATTATCTGACGTTATCTTACAGTTATTTAATTTCGGTTTCTCTGTCTCGATCATATGGAATAATTCATCCACATCAAATGCACTCGTTGCCAGATCGTTTTGTACATAAAACGGATTATAATCCTGATAATCCCATGTTTTTACCATATCATCCATTGCATATGCTAACGCTGTTTTATCTGTATTCTTATATACAGTTACATTTCCGATACTTTCTTTTAATTTAAACTCTGTGCGTTTCGTGTCATATGGACGGAAGATCTGATATTTCATGGAGAACAGATCATTCGTAAATGGAGTGGCACCTTCATACAAATATTCATTAACACCTGTATAGAATCCTAGCTGATCCATCATATCAACGACATTCCCCTGTGCCGTTGAACCAAATAGTGTCATTCCATTTAAGGTATGCCAGATACTTTCATCAAGCATTCTGCCACTTATCAGTTCCATCCTTGTTTCAACATCTTTTTGATATTGTTTCTTAACTTCTGTAATAGATTTTGTATCCTGAAAATAATCATCGGTATCAACAGTTCCATTTTCCTGAAATCCCATGACTGCCATTGCTACAGTTTCTATCATAAATAAAAAACAGATCAATGTTGTAAAAATCTTTTTACGCAATACTTTTTTCTGATACAATCCAAAACAAACCATATATACAATGATCGCTGCCAATGTCGTATATACTGTTTTCATTTCTATTTTCACTGTTACCGTCTGAATTGCCATTTCAATCAATATTCCAAATAGAATGACTGACGTATAAATCCCCATAGAAATCTTTCTTTGTCCACGTGCCAGCACACAGTATCCTTCATACGCCATTGCAAGTAATGCAAAGATATACAAAAATGCATAACGATTGGGAATTCCATACTGATCATGGAATCCATGCCATATATATCCCAGAATCGGCATATTAAAACTGAAAAATAAAAATACTAGTAATAGTAGTCTTCGAATCTTATCAATCAGACAAATTTCCCTCACAGCCAGATAAAATCCTGCCATTAATAAAGTTAGAATTCCACAGTATAAATTAATCTTACTGTCATCTACTGCCATCGTAAGTGGTGTTGTTCCAAGAAAATGTCTTGAAAAGATATTTCCAAATGTTCCATACCACAATTGCTTTGGAAAATCCAGTTTTGCTGAAGATGTCTGCATAATTCCTAAGTATGCCGGCAATAGCACTACTGCTGCCATTGCCCCTGATAGCAGAGAATATCCTGCAAATCTTAATCCATTCAGAAAAAATTCTTTGATATTTTTATGTGGATAAAGCAAATACCATAAGATCAAAAACAAACAAGTCATATAAGACATATAAAAATTGCACCATAGAGAAATAAATAGTGTAATGCAATAAAATCTTCCATCATGTTCTTTGATCAATTTATCAACACCATACAAAATAAGTGGAAGCATCATCATAACTTCCATCCACATAATATTCCAGCTGTATCCTACCATATAACTGCATAATCCATATGCCATTCCAAATGCAACAATAGAAATCTCGTCTTTTCCACGACGTTTTCTAAAATAAAATGCCGCGGTAAAACAACAAAGTGCAATCTTTAATACATATAAATGGCTTAATACCATTGTAAGCATTGATTTAGGCACGAGTGCGATCACAAGATTTAATGGACTTGCAAGATAATATGCCCACAGTCCTAAAAAGTTATATCCTAATCCTGCATGAAATGAATAAAACATAGAATCCATATGCTTTAATTTTTCCTGATAGTCAGCAAAAAATGGAAGATATTGATGCAAAGCATCAACGATCAGAAATGATCCGCTTCCAAATGGCTGTATTTTCTCTGCAATCGCAATTCCTTCTAATATAAGAAGCGGCAGAAAAAACGAGAGTAACAAATACTTATGGTTTTTCAATGTGTCTTTGATTTTGTTTGTCATGTTCACTCCATTCTTTTACACGTCGGTTGATTTCCATGATCATATGATATCTTTTTTTGATCATAGATGTGATCGAACCATGGGTTAATTCAGTAACATTTCCCCCATGTCTTCGATAATAAATCAGAGGTTCTTCTATAAATACCACTTTCCCGAGCTGTTCTGCAAGCAATCCGATCCACTGATCATGAATCCAGATATTATCTGGAATTGGCAGAATCCTCTTTAATGCAGATCTTCTGACTGCCATACAACATCCAATATAGGAATTCTTTTTCATGTTCTTCCAAAAGCCCGCTTTGCTGTCTCTCCATTCAAATGTTGTTTCATTTAAAGATGAAAGTTTTTCATCTACAATCTGAGCATCGTGAACAACTGCCATCACTTTAGGGTCTTCAAATGCTTGCTGAATTTTTATCATTTTATTTTTTTTCCAGACATCATCCTGATCGGATAAGAAAATAATATCCCCTCGACAATGTCTAAATGCATTCTCAAAGTTTTTCACAACACCCTTCCCCGGTCCTTTGATTATGCGGATTCTTGGGTCATTTTGGGCCCAATTTTGTAGTATTGTTTCTGATCCATCGCTGGCATCATCCACTGAAATAATAAGTTCATCTGTATCTTCCATATTGGCAAGAATTGATCTTATTTGTTCATCTATATATTTTGCACCATTATAATAGGCCATTGCCACAGATTTCATACTAATTTCCTTCCTGAGTATTGATTTTCTTGAAATATTATATCATATCTTATATAATAATTCTAAGACAAAGGCGTTATTAAGAAGAAGAGGCGCTTTCCGGCCTCTTTTTATTTTATCTTTTGGGATGTGCCAACGCCCATTTCGATAAGATACCCTCTGTTTTAAACACATATCATTATGACTTATAAGGAGGAAACAAAATGTCATACGTAGATGAAGTGATCGAGCAGGTAGTTGCTCAGAACCCAGCAGAACCTGAATTCCATCAGGCTGTTAAAGAAGTTTTAGAATCATTAAGAGTCGTTGTTGAAGCGAACGAAGAAGCTTTCAGAAGAGATGCTCTTCTTGAACGTCTTGTAAACCCAGAACGCCAGTTCAAATTCCGTGTACCTTGGGTAGACGACAAAGGACAGGTTCATGTTAACACAGGTTACCGTGTACAGTTCAACAGTGCGATCGGACCTTACAAAGGTGGTTTAAGACTTCACCCATCTGTTAACCTTGGAATCATCAAATTCTTAGGATTTGAACAGATCTTCAAAAACTCTTTAACAGGACTTCCAATCGGTGGTGGTAAAGGTGGTTCTGACTTCGATCCTAAAGGAAAATCTGATCGTGAGATCATGGCATTCTGCCAGAGCTTCATGACAGAACTTTGCAAATACATCGGAGCAGATACTGACGTTCCTGCTGGTGATATCGGAACTGGTGCAAGAGAGATCGGTTATATGTTCGGTCAGTATAAGAGAATCCGTGGACTTTATGAAGGAGTTTTAACAGGTAAAGGTTTATCTTATGGTGGATCTTTAGCTCGTACAGAAGCTACAGGATACGGACTTCTTTACTTCACAGACGAAATGTTAAAATGTAATGGTAAATCTATCAAAGGTGCTACAATTGCTGTTTCTGGAGCTGGTAATGTTGCTATTTACGCAATCGAAAAAGCTCAGCAGTTAGGTGCTAAAGTTGTTACAGCTTCTGACTCTACAGGATGGATTTATGACAAAGATGGTATCGATGTTGAATTATTAAAAGAAGTAAAAGAAGTAAAACGTGCTCGTTTAACAGAATACGCTGCTGCTCGTCCAAGTGCTGAATATCACGAAGGAAGAGGAGTTTGGTCTATTCCTGTTGACATTGCTCTTCCATGTGCAACTCAGAACGAATTACACTTAGAAGATGCTAAACAGTTAGTAGCAAACGGATGTTACGCAGTTGCAGAGGGTGCTAACATGCCTACTACATTAGAAGCTACAGAATACTTACAGAAAAACGGAATCTTATTCGCACCTGGTAAAGCTTCTAACGCTGGTGGAGTTGCTACATCTGCTCTTGAAATGTCTCAGAACAGCGAAAGATTAAGCTGGACATTTGAAGAAGTTGATGGAAAATTACAGAACATCATGGTTAACATTTTCCACAACTTAGATGACGCTGCAAAACGTTACGGAATGGAAGGAAACTATGTAGCTGGTGCTAACATTGCAGGATTCGAGAAAGTCGTAGATGCAATGACAGCTCAGGGTATTGTTTAATCCTTAAAAAGAAAACTGGATATTCCCGTGGGACGGAATGTTCAATTAAAATAATGTCATGTGTATATAGAAAGCGGAGATCCTTTATGGATTCTCCGCTTTTTGGGTTTTTATATAGATTTATTTTTCAAATAATGGTGTTTTTCTGATCTCTACGATCAATGGAATTACCATAATAAACCATACAATTGGTTCTGCAATAATAACACCCGTATAATCAAGCCATGGAACCAACGTCGCTGCGATCACTACTTTTCCAACCATCTCTAATCCACTGGAGATCAATGGAGTAACACGGTCTCCCATTCCCTGCATGACATTCCTTAAGACACTGATCACACAGGTCACATAATAAAACAATGTGTCAAATTTCAGATAGTTTGTTGCATTTGTGATAACTGCTTCTTTATGAGTTCCTGTTACCATATAAACCAACTGCGGTCCAATGGTATAACTTGCGATCATTGCCAATGTTGACCATGCACATGTATAAATGATTGCTAATTTCATTCCTTCTTTGATCCTGTCAAACTTCCCAGCACCCATATTCTGTCCACAGAATGTTGCCATCGTCTGTCCAAATACCATAAACATAATCATATAGATTTCTGTGATCTTTCGTGCCGCTGTATGTGCCACGATAATATCCTGTCCAAGTTTGTTGATCGCAGTCTGTAATGTCAGTGATCCGATATTTACAAGAGAACTCATAAATCCCATGGACATTCCTGAACCTAACATTCCTTTGATCATATGCGGCTCCAGATTCTCAAAATCTTCTTTCTTAAGGCATAACAATTCATACTTATGAATCATATAAAAACAACAAATGATCAATGCAATAAATTGTGCAAGTACTGTCGCTGCCGCCGCACCCCATGTTCCTGTTTTCCATACTGCTACAAATAAAATATCTCCTGCGATATTCAATCCAACAGAGATCGCAAGGATTAGTAATGGTGTGATCGTATCTCCAATTGCCCGCATAACTGCCATCAGGATATCATAAAACATTGTGACCCACAGACCGACAATTATGATAATGATATATTGTTTGGATGCTGCATACAGCTTTTGCGGAACATTTAAAAAATTCAAAATCGGATTAATAAAAATCGTTCCTGCAAGGATCATAACAATAGAAATAACTGCACCTAATATGATTGCGATTGCAAATGATTTCCTGACTCTCTTTGTATCCCCGGCACCGAATTTCTGTGCTGTGATGATTGCAAATCCATTGGCCAATCCTAATAAAAATCCTACAATAAGATTACTGATCGTTGTTGTGGCTCCAACTGCAGCAAGTGCCTGTTCTCCAAGAAAAGTACCTACAATTCTTGTATCTGCAAGACTGTATGTAAGCTGTAATAAGTTTCCTAAGAATACTGGAATCGCAAAACCTAAGATCAGTGTTGAAATTTTTCCTTTTGTGAGGTCCTTCATTACTGCTCCTCTGCTTTCTGTAATCTTCCATCCTCATCAATTATGACTTTGGTTCCTTCGTCGACGTTTCTGTCATATAATAATTTATCTTCCATATATATGATCATTTCTTCTTTTGTTGTTTCTTGTTTTAAAAATACTTTATCTTTAATTTCCTGACCCTCTGGGCGACCTTCACAGCCAAAGTCTGGTTCTTCGATCCTTGTTACATAGTATGTATTCATATGTTTTTCCTTTCTTCATTATGTTCAAATATTTCGTAAAATAAAAATCATCCATAATACGATTCATATTACCGTATTACAGACGATTTTTATTTTAGCATAAATACTGTTGTTCGGACAGTCTTTTTCTTTTATTTATATTCTATTATACTATCCCAATCTGACACATCTTCATAGCTTCCAAAGCATTCCTATGACTCTCAGGAGTCACTCCTGCACAGCATGAAGCATCTACACTTACCTTCACTTCCGGCAGTGCTGCCTTAATGAGCATTGCATTAGATATCACACAAATATCCGTACATAATCCGATCAGTTCGATCTCCACTTCCTGACCTTCATAAGCTTCTTTCAACATCTGTGCCAGTTCCATAGAACCAAACGTATTCTTCCTACAGAAATTGTGAACTTCCGCTTTTGTCTCTGCGATTGCCTGCATAACTTCGCTGTTTAATGCCCATCCATCTTCTCCGCAAATGCAATGTTTCACTGGAAGATTCTTTCCTTCCTGTGTGGAAAGATAATCTTCCTCATGTGTATCAAGTGTTCCATAGATATCACCTTCAAAATTACGGATCTTTTCCGCAACAGATATTACAATTCCCTGTGCTTCTTTGGTTCCAAGGCTTCCATCAATGAAGTCATTCTGCATATCAACGACAATTAGTATATTTCTCATGAAAGTTTAGCTCCTACCAGCTGGTTTACAAGTTTACCATCAGCTTTTCCCTTTACTCTTGGCATCAGGTTCTTCATCACTTTTCCTTTGTCTTTCATTGTTGGAGCATCAATTCCAAGTTCAGCTAAAACTGCATTGATCTCCGCTTCGATCTGTTCTTCACTCATCTGCTCTGGTGCAAACTCTTCTAAGACTGCTAATCTTGCTTTGCATTCATCAATGATATCTGTACGATCTGCAGGACAAGTATCCATTGTCTCTTTTGTCTGTTTGATCTCTTTTGCGATAATTGTATTTTCCTCTGCTTCTGTCAGATCTTCTCTTTTATCGATCTGTGCGTTTTTTAATGCACTTAATAACATAGACAGACTTTCTTTTCTCTCTTTGTCCTTATTCTTCATCGCTGTCATCATTTCTTTGCGAATTACATCAATCATACTCATAGTTTCTTATCCTCCTGTATAAATGTTCTCTTGACATCTATTGTAGCACAAAATACAACCTTCGTTTCACTAATTTTTCAACATGTATGAATTATATTTCCCAATAACGCTGACTTCCTTCTAATTCTCTCTGATAAGACAATACCAGATAATTATTTTTATACTTTCTGATCTCCAGAATATCCGGTTTTGTAATCTCTGGGAAATCTGCCTCAGAAAATATATGAATATATCTTTTCTCACGAGGTCTGTCATCTTCTATTACTTGTCCCGCATCAATATAAGCACTTTCAATATCCAAACGCTTTCCCTGTCTTGCAGTGATCTTTGTCTGTTCATATACTTCAATATCTTTCGTCATAAACAAAAATAATTTGATCGGATGCACCTGAATACTTGTCTCTGAAATGATCTCCAGATCACACGGAATATGATGCTTTATAATGTAATTTCTCAGAATGCAGAGAGTTTTAAATTCATTCATATTCGTTGCCCTCAAAATTCCTATACCACCAAGCTCTGACATATCTGCAATACTTTTTTCTTCAATAATCATCACCGCATTCCCAGCTTCTTTCCGAAAATGGGCTTCGACCGCATGTTCCAAGGTTGCACCTACATATAAAATATCTGCCTTTTTATCTCGTTTTAAAATCGGATAAACTGGAAAATCAATCTGTTCCTGCCAAATAGAATGCATATACTACTACCTCCTAAAAATTGCTCTCGTAATAGTATATGCAAAATTTATCTTAATATTGACATTTTCCTACAGTTCTTGGATATGGAATGACATCTCTGATATTAGCGATTCCTGTTGCATACATAACCATACGCTCAAATCCAAGTCCGAATCCAGCATGTCTTGTAGAACCATATTTGCGAAGATCTAAATAGAAGTCATAATCTTCTGGTTTCATTCCTAACTCTGCAATTCTCTCTTCAAGTTTCACAAGATCATCTTCTCTCTGGCTTCCACCAATGATCTCTCCAATACCTGGTACTAAAAGATCCATTGCTGCAACAGTCTTATTGTCTTCATTCATCTTCATATAAAATGCTTTGATCTCTTTTGGATAGTCTGTGACAAACACTGGTCTCTTAAAAATCTTCTCTGTCAGATAACGTTCATGTTCTGTCTGAAGATCGATTCCCCAAGATACTTTGTATTCAAATTCATCATTATGTTCTTCTAATAATTTAACTGCTTCTGTATAAGTAACTCTTCCAAAATCAGAAGATACCACATGATTCAAGCGTTCTAATAAGCCTTTATCTACAAATTTATTGAAGAACTGTAATTCTTCCTGTGCATTTTCCATTACATAATTGATGATATATTTGATCATCTGTTCTGCAAGGATCATATCATCTTCAAGATCTGCAAATGCAATCTCCGGCTCGATCATCCAGAATTCTGCTGCATGTCTTGTTGTATTAGAATCTTCTGCTCTGAAGGTTGGTCCAAAAGTATAAATATTACGGAATGCCTGTGCAAATGTCTCTCCTGCAAGCTGTCCGCTGACTGTTAGGCTGACTGGTTTCTTGAAGAAATCCTGTTCATAATCAACTTTTCCTTCTTCTGCAATCTTGTTAAGATCCATCGTTGTTACCTGGAACATCTCTCCAGCACCTTCACAGTCCTGTCCTGTGATCAATGGTGTATGCACGTATACAAAATCACGTTCCTGAAAGAATTTATGGATCGCATATGCAATCTGAGAACGAACTCTGAATACTGCCTGAAATGTATTCGTTCTTGGTCTTAAATGAGAAATTGATCTTAAATACTCTAAGGTGTGACGTTTCTTTTGTAGTGGATAATCAGATGGACATTCTCCCTCGACTTCTACACTTTTAGCATGGATCTCAAATGGCTGTTTCGCATCTGGTGTGACGATCACTGTTCCATTTACGATCACGGCTGTTCCAACATTTAATTTACTGATCACATCAAAGTTGTCCATCTCCTGATCATATACGACCTGAATCGGTTCAAAAAAAGTACCATCATTAATAACCAAAAATCCAAACTTCTTTGATCCACGGTTGCTTTTTACCCATCCGCAGATTTCTACTTCCTTCTGATCATATTCTTTGTGATTTCGAAATAATGTTCTTCCTGTCATCATTTCCATGTTATCTTTGTCCTCCGTTTTATCTTAAAATTCAAATAAATTCAACCCAATCTCTTCATCAAACTTGCGGTCTACCACTCCATCGATTTCTGTTAATACAAGTTCCCCAGTTCCACTGATCACTGCTTCTGTTAAGTGTCCTCCATAGACATTGCCTGCCTCATCAGCAACACTGATATGGAAGTGTGTATAGGTTTTCCCATTCATTGTATTGATATTTCCACCGATAGAAACGATCTCAAGATCACCTTCCCATGTGTGACCTTTGAATACTTTCTCCTTTGTGTCAAAAACACCAGCTGTTACTTTGCCTGCTGCCCCGATTCCTGTTAAGTAGGCAAGTTTGATATTTTCTTTTTGGGCGACCTCTTTTAATTTTGCACAGATTTCTTCGCCTTTGTCAATTCTTATTACGTATTGATTGTTGAATTTTTTGTATTCCATGATCATCGACTCCTTTTTGATTTTATAATCCTGCATATATCTTAACGCACGTGCTATTTCTTTTCTAGGTGTTTTCATTGATTTTATTAAAAAAATGGATGTCTTCTTGTCTAAGAAAACATCCATCTCTTCAATCTTTATTCTACTTTCATTTACCTGACCCCTACCATGGAATAATCACAAATAAACCACCCGCAAGCAATGCTCCAATAATTGGACCTACAACTGGAATCCATGCATATCCAAAGTTAGAATCCCCTTTCCCTGGGATTGGAAGAACTGCATGTGCAAGTCTTGGGCCTAAATCTCTGGCTGGATTAATCGCATATCCAGTTAATCCACCAAGTGACATACCAATGGAAACGATGATTGCAAATACGAAGAAATAGTTAAGTCCCATAGAACCTGCATTTTCCACATTTCCGATTCCAAGAATCGCAAAAACTAAAACAAAGGTTCCAATGATCTCACTTAACAGGTTTAATCCTGTGTTTGCAATAGAAGGTCCTGTACAAAATACTCCTAATTTTGTTCCCTGATCTTTGGTTACCTCAAACTGCCCTGCAAATAAGACATACACAAGGACTGCTCCTACAAATGCTCCTGCAAACTGAGCGATCACATATCCTGGCACCATAGACCAAGAGAAATTACCAATCGCCGCAAGTGCGATCGTAAGTGCCGGGTTAAAATGAGCTCCTGATGAAGATCCAAAAATAAATGCTGGTACAAGTACCGCAAGTCCCCATGCAAATGTAATCTGCACAGCCCCTGCACCTTTCATTCCTGATCTTTCAAGGTTTACATTTGCTACAACTCCATCTCCAAGCAAGATTAAAAGCATTGTTCCGATAAATTCTGCAATATAAGGTAACATAGTTTTTCCCTCTTTTCTCTTAATTTTTTAGTTTTGCATGATATATTAATTTTTAGCCCATCCGAAAGAATATTTTACTGCCTTTTCCCATCCTGCTAATTTTTCTTCTCTTTCGTCCTCTTTCATTTCTGGATGGAACTTGCGGTCAATATTCCAGTTGTTGATAACGTCATTTTTATCTTTCCAGTATCCAACGGCAAGTCCTGCAAGATAAGCTGCTCCCATTGCAGTTGTCTCAACACATCTTGGACGACGTACTTCTGTATTAAGAATATCTGACTGGAACTGCATTAAGAAGTTGTTTGCACTTGCTCCACCATCAACTTTTAATGCACTTAATTTGATTCCGCTATCTGCTTCCATTGCTTTTAACACATCATATGTCTGATATGCCAGAGATTCTAATGTCGCACGAATCACATGATATTTATTGACACCTCTTGTGATACCAACGATTGTTCCTCGTGCATACTGATCCCAGTGTGGCGCACCAAGTCCTGTAAATGCAGGAACTACATAACAGCCATTTGTATCTTTTACTTTTGAAGCCATATATTCAGAATCTGGTGATGAATCTACCAGTCTCATCTCGTCTCTTAACCACTGGATTGCTGCTCCTGCAACAAAAATAGACCCTTCTAATGCATAATTAACTTCTCCATCTAAGCCCCATGCAATGGTTGTGATCAGTCCATTATCAGAAAATACTGGTTTTGTTCCTGTATTCATTAACAGAAATGCCCCTGTTCCATATGTATTTTTGGCCTCCCCTGCTGTAAAGCATGTCTGACCAAACAATGCTGCCTGCTGATCTCCTGCTGCTCCTCCGATTGGAATTTCTTTTCCAAAATAACTTTCGTCTGCCATTCCATAAACTTCACTGGATGGTCTTGCCTGTGGAAGCATTGATTTTGGAATTCCAAGTTCTTCAAGGATTTCATCATCCCATTCGAGAGTATTAATATTAAATAGCATAGTTCTTGCAGCATTTGAATAATCTGTAACATGAACTCTTCCTTTTGTCAGTTTCCAGATCAGCCATGTTTCTACTGTTCCAAATAAAAGATCTCCTGCCTCTGCTTTTTCACGTGCTCCTGGTATGTTGTCAAGAATCCATTTTACTTTTGTTCCACTAAAATAAGCATCGATCATTAATCCTGTTTTTTGTCGGAATTTCTCTGTCAGACCTTTTTCTTTTAGCTGATCACAATACTCAGATGTTCTTCGGCACTGCCAGACAATTGCATGATACACAGGTTCTCCTGTATTCTTATCCCAGATGATCGTTGTCTCTCTCTGGTTTGTAATTCCGATGGCTGCAACCTGATCTGGTGTAATATTTAACTTGTTCATTGCTTCTACTGCTACTCCAAGCATGGAAGACCAGATCTCATCCGCATCATGCTCCACCCATCCAGGATGAGGAAAATACTGTGTAAATTCCTTCTGTGCAACACTGCAGATCACACCTTGTTCATTAAATAAGATACAGCGGTTACTTGTTGTCCCTGCGTCCAGTGCCATAATGTATTTTTTCATAATAACTACCTCCTATGACTCTTTTATTATATGTTCATATTACATTATGCATAATTTTGTGTCTATTATTTATCTTTTTTTGTGCATTTTTTAAATTTAAAAGGTCGAAAAAACCCTCTTTTTTCACTAAATTTTGTTCAAAAAGAGAGTATTTTCGTGAATTTCTAATTTTTTATTTTATTATTCTACAACAGTCGTAAATTTTTCCCAAGGAATATCAACTTCTGCGCCTTCATTGATGATCGCATCTACATGCATTAACAATGGGAAGTCATCTAAAGATACAACGCCTCTTTCTGCCAGTTTACGTACGGCACGAGCTGTTCTTGTTGCAATAACGATAGACTCTAAAGTTACACCCTGTAATTCTTCCATTGCCTGATCAAATGTCAGTCCACGTCCTAATAATGTACCAATCTTACGAGTTCTTCCACCGAAGACTGTTACATATAAGTCACCAGCTCCATGAATGATGTTTTCTGGTCCACCATGAATCAGTTCTAACAGATGGATCATTTCTTTGACACCCTGTCCAAACAATGCTGCCTGAGAATTATAATGTACTGCTCCGATCTCTCCATCTCTCTTCTCTGCTAAACCAACTGCAAGAGATACACCTAATGCATAAGCATTCTTCATGGCTACGGCACACTCAACACCTACAACATCTGTAGAAAGACTGATGTGATAGTAATCTGTTGTTAATAAAGATTTGATGAATTTTAATGTTTCCATGTCTTTTCCACAGAAAGCTACATGGCTGTCATCATGGTCTGCTAATTCATAACTTGTACATGGTCCACCGATGGCGTTAAAGTTAATATGTTTTCCTTCTGGCTGTCTCTGTTCGAAGATATGTGGATAAGGAACTAAAGTTCCGTCATCTAAATCTACCATACCTTTTGTTACTGTTAATAAAGGTACATCTTCTGGTAATACTGGAAGGATTTCGTCACAGAACCAGTCAAGTCCGAAACTGCTGACTCCACCTAAGATTAAGTCTGCTCCTTCTAATGCTTCTTCTAATTCTTCGATCTGATAATATTTGATCCCATCATGAAGAGTTCTCTTTAATGTGATATGGAAATTATCCTTCTTTAATCCATCAATGATATCTCTGTCTAAAGGTGATCCTACCAGACGTACCTCGTGTCCATTTTCAAATGCTGGGAATGTGATCGCAGAGTTCATCTGACCTGCACAAACAAATGTAATAACGCTCATTTCTTATCCCCCTGAAATTTAAATATTTTACTTAATCATTTTATTTATTCTGCTACTTTTTTGCAAGCTACAACGTCAACTCCTAGTCCTAATACGTTAGGGATCACTACATCCCCGATCGCTACAGGAGCTTTCATTGTTACTTTATCTAATTCTTTCATGATATCATAGATTTTACCCTTTGGAATATCACTTGCGGTTTTGACTGGAACTCTTCTTGCAGTCTTTGCTTCTACTCTGACTGTAGAAGTGATCACTCGTGTTGGATTTACCAGTTCTTTTTCTCCGTAAGCGGCTCCTCTTGGGCATCCATTTCCAGTAACCTTATATCCATTTTCTTCATCAACTTTTAAATGACATCCTTTTGGACATACGATACAAATTAAATCTGTCATCTTTATGCACCTACCTTTTCTACAGATACTGTGATCTCACCATTTTCTACTTTATCTAAAAATGCTTTCGGAATAACGATCTTTTCCATTTCTCCTGGTGCCATGTGTTCTCTCTTAAAGGAAGCAAGTTCCTCACCATTTGATCTTACTTTGATCGCTACATCTGTAAATACGTTTCTTGCACGGAACATAACTTCAACTTTCTTGTCTACATTAGATGGACGTACTTTCTGTGGCACGATTCCGTTGACCCCATCTCCATTTTTGATATCGATGCATGTCTGATCTTTTGTTTCTCCATTTTTTACGTATTCTGCAGCACTCTTTCCTGCCTTCTGGCTTTCTGCTGTAACAAAGTCTACCAGGTCATGAACATGAACGACATTTCCACTTGCGAAGATTCCTTCTGCTGAAGTTTCCATGTTTTCATATACAACTGGTCCACTTGTGGCTGGATCCATTGTAATTCCTGCAGATCTTGTTAATTCATTTTCTGGGATCAATCCAACAGATAATAATACAGTATCTACATCAAATTCCATCTCTGTTCCTGGAATTGGTTGATTCTTTTCATCAACTTTTGATACGATAACTTTCTCAACTCGTTTATCACCCTGAATATCTGTGATCGTATGTGATAAATACAGTGGAATATCATAATCATTTAAGCACTGTACGATGTTACGGTTTAATCCGTTAGAATATGGACAAAGCTCTACACATCCAACTACTTTTGCACCCTCTAAACTCATACGTCTTGCCATGATCAGTCCGATATCTCCGGATCCTAAGATCAGTACTTTCTTACCTACCATATATCCTTCGATATTCACATATCTCTGTGCTGCACCTGCTGTAAACACTCCAGCCGGACGATCACCAGGGATCGCGATGGCTCCTCTTGTTCTTTCACGGCATCCCATATTTAAGATAATGGATTTACCTTCAAGGTTCATATAACCATTTTTCTTATTCATGGCATGTACACATTTTTCTGTTTCATCTACGTCAAGAACCATCGTATCAAGCATCACTTCGATATTTGTTTCATTTAACATATCAATGAATTTACCTGCATATTCAGGTCCTGTTAATTCTTCTTTGAAATAATGGAGTCCAAATCCATTATGAATACACTGATTTAAGATTCCTCCAAGTTCCTGATCACGTTCTACAACCAGAACTTTTTCGGCACCATTTTTACTTGCTTCCACTGCTGCTGCCAGTCCTGCAGGTCCTCCACCTACAACGATTACATCATACTTCATTATTTGGCACCTCCATCTTTTGTTTCTCCTGTGATAATGTTTGTTCCCAAACGATCCTGTGGAATATCTGCTAATGGTTTATTCAGCTCTCTTGCGATGATCTCCTGAACTCTTGGTCCACAGAAACCACCCTGACATCTTCCCATACCTGCATTACATCTTCTCTTGACCGCATCAATGGATGTTGCTGGAATTGGACGATGCACTGCGTTGATGATCTCACCTTCTGTGATCGTTTCACAACGGCAAATGATCTTTCCGAATGCTGGATTCTTTTCTACTAATTTTGCTCTGTCTTCATGACTTAAATGTTTGAAGCGGTCGATATGTCTTTCATCTACGATATCTTCTTTTGCTTCTAATGTAAGTCCTGAATTTTCAAGCATCTTTAAAACATCTGGTGCAATTGCACATGCGGATGATAATCCCGGTGACTGCATTCCTGCGATATTGATAAACCCTTTGTTGTTTTTATCTTCATAAATATGAAAGTCATGATCTGCTGTTCTTGCTCTGACTCCAGCAAAATTTCTAATAGACTCTCTAAAATTAATTCCTGGTACAGATTTTAATGCTGTATTTCTCACAAAATCAAGTCCCTGTTTTGTTGTTGATACATCATTCGCTGCACTTGGCTGTGAATCTGGTCCAACGATCAGGTTTCCATGAACCGTTGGAGCAACTAAAACTCCTTTTCCTTTTTCATTTGGACATTGGAAGATTACATGATTGACCAGATTTCCCTGGCTCTTATCCATTAGGTAATATTCTCCTTTATTTGGTGTAATCTCAAATGTCTTTTCATTACACATCTCATTAACTTTGTCTGCGAAAACACCTGCTGCATTGCAAATGTATTTTGCTTCGATCACTCCGTTGTTTGTTTCTATCTTATATGTATCATTTTCTTTTTCGATTCCGGAAACTTCTGTATTAAGTTTCACTTCAACTCCATTTAATACGGCTGTTTCTGCAAGTGCCAGGGCTAATTCCCATGGGCTTACGATTCCTACATTTGGAGAACTTAAAGCCGCAACGGCTTTGTCTGAAAGATTTGGTTCTTCTTTTAGAAGTTTTTCTTTATCCCAGATTTCCATATCAGGAACTCCGTTTGTGATACCTCTTTGTTTTAATTCTTCCAGTGTTTTCTTTTCTTCTTCACTGAATGCAACTACCAATGCTCCGATCTGTTTGTAAGGTACATCCAGTTTCTCACATAATTCTTTTGTATAGACATTTCCTTTGATATTGTACTCTGCCATCTTTGTTCCAGGCTTTGGATCATATCCTCCATGGATGATCGCGCTGTTTGCTTTTGTTGTTCCTTCAGAAACATCATTTTCCTTTTCAACGATTACAGCTTTCACATTATATTTTCCAAGTTCGTAGGCGATAGCGCAGCCTGTGATCCCTGCACCGATAATTGCTACATCATACACTGTTATTCCCTCCTGTTTTTCACTTGCTTTTGTTGCTTTCTGACTCTATCTAACCATAATTTTTTTTGTCTGTCAAACCCATCAAACGCCCATTTTATGCGGTTTTCAGAGTTTTTCTATTAATCATTTTATTTGATTAACAAATGATTTCTTTCACGGTTTTTGGATTATTTTTCTTAAAGTACGTGTTCACTTGTTTTTTGTATTAATCAATTGTATAATATTAATAATCGCTAGCTTATTTTGATTAGTAATTCGAATTAATCAAAATAATTTTTGATTTATCTATTGCAAATGAAATGTATAGAAAAGAGGGTACTATTTATGGGAAAGCGAAACAAAGTAACAACAAGAGATATTGCTGAATACACTGGTGTATCACAGTCTACTGTCTCTATGATTTTAAGCAACAAACCACATGTTTCTTTTTCTAAAGAAACAATTGATAAAGTAAGACAAGGTGCAAAAGAACTTGGTTACAAGAAGCCTGTTGCAGGTGTAAAAAAGAAAGAACAGGCACTTGCTAAGAGTATCATCGTTATTTGTCCACTTCTTTCGAATGGTTATTATTCCATGATCATTCATTCAATCACAGAACGTGCCAAAGATTATGGTTATACCGTATTTACTGTCAGTACATTGAGGGACGTCTCTCAAGAAGAACTCTATTTAAACCTTTTATCTGGGTTTGAACTTGCAGGCGTAATTTCTTTATATCCACCAACAAAGATTGCACAGGCAAATGCATTATCTAAGCAAGTCCCTGTTGTTTCCATCGGTGATAAACCAGATGCATGCCGTTTTGATGCAGTTGAACTTGACAGTAAAAAGCCTGGATATATTATTGCTGAACATCTTCTCTCTCTTGGACATAAGCATATTACTTATATCTGTACACCGATCCGCCCAAAAGAGATTGGCCGGATCCATCGTCTTGCTGGGCTGCGTTCTTGTTTTAAAGATCATGGTCTTGATCCGGAATGGGTGGAGGTAAAATCTCCTACGATTGCTGCTTACGGAAGATATTCTGCGGATAATTCTGAGTATCAAAACGGATATGATATGGCTTCTCAAGCTTTAGATGAACATACTTCTTCCACTGCTTTTGTTGGGAATAATGATATGACGGCTTTTGGGATCATGGCTGCGATCTCTGATTATGGATTCCGTGTTCCTCATGATTACTCTGTCTGTGGATTTGACAACATTCCTTTATCTTCCATGCCTCAGATTGCTTTAACTACGATCGAACATGCTTCTTTGGCAAAAGGTCGTGAAGCTGTGGATATTATATATAAGAAGAACACGCAGAAAAATATCTCTGCCAAACATCATTATATTATGCGAATGGAATATGAACCTGAACTGATTGTTCGTAATTCTACTGGGAAATGCAAAATAACAAACAAAACAAAAGAATGTCACAACATCTCCTGAAAAATATGACATTAGTATACATTTATTTTCATACACTCTGTACGTTATCATATAACCATGATAAACGTTTATGAGTAACAAATAAGGAGGACGCATGGCCAGCAAACTTCTAAGTAATGAATTCCAGAAACACATTTGTCTGGATTATGAATGTACTACAATTGAAGAAGCGATCCACAAAGCAGGTGATCTCTTAGTTCAAGTCGGATGTGTAAAACCACCCTACATTAATGGTATGATCCGGCGAGAACAAGAAACTTCCACTGATATCGGATTGGGGGTTATGATCCCCCCATGGCACAGAAGACACTCTGAATTTTGTTTTAAAACCGGAAATCAGTATTGTTCAGATCCCACATGGAATTTCTTATCATGGAAATACCATACATCTGGTGATCGGCATCTCAAGCCGTGAGGAAGATCCTCTGCAGGAGCTGATGCAGATTACTGATATTTTATTAAAACCTGAAAAATGCCATCAATTTTTAAATGCTTCTTCAAAACAGAAATTCATTGATATGATCAATCAGAATTATGTAGAAGAAGGAGAGTTGTAAATTAGAAGATATTTATCAGTCTGATCCAAAACTTTATGAAATCGTGAAAGAAAGCTTTCGTAATATCTTCCAGCCTATAAAAATCCCTGAAGATGAAATAGGTTATATTGTTATTTATTTTATTGCATCTATGGATTATCTAAGCAAGAATTCGATTTCCGTTTTGGTCGTATGTTCTACCGGAATCGGTTCTTCCAAGATGCTGCGAAGCCGTCTGAAACGAGAATTTTCTGAAATTGATGTTAAAAAGATCATTTCTTTACATAAATTGTATGATGAAGATTTAAAACAATATGATTTTATTATCTCTACCGTCACTTTGGATCTGGATGAAAGTAAATATTTGTGCGTTTCTCCTCTTTTAAATGATGGAGAAAAAGAAAAAGTACGAAAACAAATTGATATCTTAAATAAAAGATAAAGAAATAATACACTAAATTTCTATTAAACGGAAATCTGGTGTACTATTTCTTTTTTATACCTAAGATTTTTACAAAAAGAAAAAGACCTTAGATATTCTCTAAAGTCTTTCTTAGTTGCGGGAGCCGGATTTGAACCAACGACCTTCGGGTTATGAGCCCGACGAGCTACCAGACTGCTCCATCCCGCGATATTAAATTACAAAAGAAACACTAAAATTAGTGCTTCTAAAAGGCGTCGACCAGATTTGAACTGGTGATCAGGGAGTTGCAGTCCCATGCCTTACCACTTGGCTACGACGCCATATTAAAATTATATGCTCTTTATTAAAAAAGATGACTCCAACGGGATTTGAACCCGTGTTACCGCCGTGAAAGGGCGGTGTCTTAACCACTTGACCATGGAGCCTTATTCTTTGACCGCTTCACGGTCCATGCAGTATTTTAAATACTACGAAACTCCCCGAGCCGGGCTCGAACCAGCGACAGCACGGTTAACAGCCGTGTGCTCTACCAACTGAGCTATCGAGGATTATTATAAGGTCTATCATTATTATATCATATACCTTCAAAACAACATACAAGAACTATCTACATCTTTTACACTCTAGCCTTCTTTGGTTAAAGCCTCGACCGATTAGTAACAGTCAGCTCCATGCGTTACCACACTTCCACCTCTGCCCTATCTACCTCGTCGTCTTCAAGGGGTCTTACTACCTTATGGTATGGGAAATCTTATCTTTAGGGGGGCTTCACGCTTAGATGCCTTCAGCGTTTATCCCTTCCAGACTTGGCTACTCTGCGAT